>JBDUEF010000042.1:0-16867 GCA_040002535.1 Actinomycetota bacterium
CCGCCGTGGCCGATCTGATCGGCGACGTCGACCCCATCAAGGTGGCGGAGGGCCGGTACCTGGCCGACGAGCTCACCATCCACTACGGCATGATCCCGCGCACGAACCGCGGCATCGTCGCCATCAACGAGCTGCCCGACCTCCCCGAGCGGATCCAGGTCAGCCTCTTCAACATCCTTGAGGAGCGCGACGTGCAGATCCGCGGCTATCGGATCCGCCTGCCCCTGGACCTGTTGCTGGTGGCGACGGCGAACCCCGACGACTACACCCATCGCGGCCGGATCGTGTCGCCGTTGAAGGATCGGTTCGGCACTCAGGTGCGCACGCACTACCCGCAGACCCTCGGTGAGGAGGTCCGGATCATGGACGCCGAGGCACGTCCCGTCGATGGCGACGGCACGCCGCTGCGCGTGCCCGTCTTCATGAAGGAGGTGGTGGCGGCCCTCACGGGGGAGCTGCGCCGATCGCCGCAGGTCAATCATCGCAGCGGCGTGAGCGTGCGGTACTCGATCGGCAACGTGGAGACCCTCGGCGCCGCCGCCGTCCGTCGTGCGGCGATCGCCGGCGAGCCCGAGGCCGTGCCGCGGGTGAGCGACCTTCCCGCGGTGGTGTCCTCCTCACTCGGCCGCGTGGAGTTCGACACGATCGAGGAGGGCCGCGAGGACGAGATCGTCGCTCGGGCGATGCGCACCGCGCTCCTGGAGGTGTTCCGACACCGGCTCTCGGGGTTCGACTTCCAGCCGATGCTGTCGCGCTTCGACCGACCCGGCTTCGCGGCCGAGACCTCTGACCGGATGCCCGCTGCGGAGGTCCTGGCGCAGTTCGACGACCTGCCGGGCCTCGCGAAGCTGCTGGAACGTCTGGAGGTGACCGAGGAGAGTCCCGGTGTCGCGGCGAGCGCGGTGGAGTTCGCGCTGGAGGGACTGCACCTGTCGCGACGGCTGAACAAGGATGCCGGCGGCGATGGGGCCTCGCGCTACCAGGGCCCCGCCCGCTCGTAGACTGCGCCCGTGCCGGAGGTCCACAGGGTCGTCGGATTCGCCGTGGTGGCGATCTTCGCGGTGGGCTGGATCTGGGGACTGGGCGCGTGGATCCTCAGGCGGGTCCCGGGCGATCGGTTCTGGTGGTGGCTCAGCGTGGCTCAGGTGACGGCCGGGCTCCAGGCCCTCCTGGGGATCGCGCTGCTGGTCCTCGGCCATCGGGTGGACGCCGCCGGGACCCTCGGCGGCGTCCTGCACTACGTCTACGGCCTGCTGCCGTTGCTGCTCTTCGTGTTCGCGCACATCGTGGCGCGGGCGGGGAACGCGAGCCTCCTGGGCTTCGACCCCAACCGGCACATCGCGTCCTGGGTCCCGTTCGCGTGGGCCGCGTTCATCTGCTTCGGTCTGACGTTACGTGCCCTGATGACCGGCCTCGGCATCGGCTGAGGCCACTGCGCGTCGCGCGATCCCGCCGGGGTCATTCATCCTCTGCATGCTGCCGTGGCCCAACTGGTACTGCGGATACTGCCGACCTCAGCCCTCCTCGTACGACGGTCCTTCGAACCTGACGAACTAGTGCGAACCGACCCACTACCCGATTTCGGGTAAAGGCGGCGCACCCGCGTGCCGATGTACGGCAGATGCCACCGTTGCTGCCCACGTCAGAGCCTGACCGTGGTGAGGCGATCGCTCGCATCGTGAAGGAGACCGGTCGTCTGGATGCGTGGTCGTTCTGGTCGGTGCCGTCGGCCGGCGACGTGGTCGTGGCCGGCACGACCGGCGTGTTCCTGGTCGTGCCCGACACCCACGAAGGATTCCTGGAGGTCACGGGGCGCCGCGTGCGGATCGGGGGCGAACGGATCGGTCTGCGGTCCCTGCGCGCCGCCACCTCGCGGCTGCGGGACCGGCTCGGATCGGGGGCGGTCGGCGTGGACCTCGAACCGGTCCTGTGCCTCACGCGCGCATCGGCCGGGGCGCCCCGAACGGTGCGGGGCGTGCGGATCGTCACGCTCGCCGCACTGGCCGCCGACATCGCCCGGCGCGAGAAGGTCATGCAACCGGCGCGCGCGCAGCGGGTGGTGCGGACGCTCGGGATGACCGTGTCCGGCGATCAGCGCCGGCACCCAGCCGTCCTTGGCCGCCAGGCGCGCTGACCCGCCCGCCGCCCGCCGCCCGCCCGTACACCCCATCCCGGAGTAGGCTCGTCGGGATGCGCTTCTGGTACTCCCGCTGGGACGACACGCAGGACCCGATGGGTTCGGACCTCGCTGCCGCGGAGCTGCTGGAAGAGCTCTCCGACGATGTGCTGGGCGGCGCCGGCATCGACGGTGCCCTGCAACGGATGCTGCGTGAAGGCGTCGGAGGCCGGTTCAACGGCCTCGACTCCCTCCGCGATCGCCTGCGCCACAGGCGGGCGCAGGAACAGGACGCGCTCGATCTGGCCGCTCCGTTGGAGGAGGTGCGGGGGCGCCTCGACGACATCCTTGATCGAGAGCGGAGCACGCTGAGCTTCCGCGCGGAGGACGACGCCCGCATGCGCGAGGCCTTCCTGGATCTCCTGCCTCCCGACGCGCCCGGGCAGATCCGGGAGCTGACCGAGTATCGGTTCGTCGACCAGGGAGCGCAGCAGATGTTCGACGCGCTGTTGGGGTCGATCCGCGAACAGGTGATGGGCGCCTACCTTCGCGGCGCCGCCGACGGCCTGCGGAACGTGACGGCCGAGGATCTCTCCCGCCTGCGCGACATGCTGGCCGACCTGAACGACATGATCGAGCGCCGCGAGCGCGGAGAGCCCTACGACTTCGAGGGGTTCATGCGGCGCTATGCGGGCCTGGTTCCGGGCGACCCGAAGACGCTCGACGAGCTGTTGGAGCAGATGGCCCGGCGCATGGCGGCGATGAGCCGCCTGATCGCGTCGCTCTCGCCCGAGCAGCGGGCCGAGCTGCAGGCCCTCGCGGAGCAGGTGATGCAGGACATGGATCTGGCCTTCGAGATGGACCGGCTCGGCGCCAACCTGCAGGGGACGTTCGCGCAGCTGCCCTGGGACGAGCCCACGATGGGCGGGGGCGGCGACCCGCAGGACCTGTCGGCGACCGTGGACGCGCTCGAGCGGCTGCACGACTACGAGGACCTGGAGCGCTCCATGACCGGCGACTACGCGGGCGCGGCGCTCGACGACGTGGACGAGGACGCCGTCCGGCGCACCCTGGGGGAGCCGGCGGTGCGCGACCTCCGCCGTCTGAAGGAGGTGGAGCGGCTCCTGGAGAAGGCGGGCCTGGTGCAGCGCAGTCACGGACGTCTGGAGGTGACTCCCCGCGGCGCGCGGAAGCTCGGGGAACGCGCGCTGGGACAGGTGTTCGAGGAACTGCGGCGCGATCGCGAGGGCACGCATCTGGCCCGCGATCCCGGCGGCACCGCCGAGCCCACGGGCGCTACCCGGCCGTGGCGGTTCGGGGACACCGGACAGATCGCGGTGCAGCGCAGCGTGTTCAACGCCGTGCGTCGGGGCGCCGTCGCGGGCCAGGGCGTGCGACTCACGCCGGAGGACTTCGAGCTGGTGGAGGCGGAACAACGCACCGAGACCGCCACCGCGCTGCTTCTCGATCTCTCGTTCTCCATGCCGCTGCGGGGCCACTGGGTGCACGCGAAGAAGATGGCCCTCGCGTTGCACGCCCTGATCGAGGGCCGCTACCCGCACGACACCCTGTACCTGGTGGGGTTCAGCGACTACGCCCGGCGCATGGAGCCACAGGACCTCACCGCCGCCGGCTGGGAGCGCACGTACGGCACGAACATGCAGCACGCGTTCCTGCTGGCCGGGCGGCTGCTGGCCCAGCACCCGCGCGCGGTCCGTCAGGTGATCATGGTGACCGACGGTGAGCCCACCGCGCATCTCGAGGGCGAGCAGGCCTTCTTCAACTGGCCGCCGGTGCCCGAGACGGTGCAGCGCACGCTCGCCGAGGCGATGCGCCTGTCGAAGTCGGGTGTACGGCTGAACGTGTTCATGTTGGAGGAGTCCGAGGGACTCGTGGGCTTCATGGAGCGGCTGGCGCGCGTGGCCGGGGGCCGGATCTTCCTCATGGACGATCACCGGCTCGGCGAGTTCGTCGTGCGGGACTACGTCCGGGAACGGACCGGACGTTGAGGAGGGCGCTGAGGGTGGTCCTGTGGGCCGCCGTCTTCCTGGGTGCGGCCGGCATCGGCGCTTACGTGGCCGCCCACACCTCGCCGTTCCCCCCAGACGTCGCGAGCGCCACAGGCGGCGATCCCGCGCCGGGTTCACCGTCCGCCTCCGGTGCCGGCGCCGCGACCTGGACGGGGGTGATCCGCTCGACGAGCTTCCATGACCTGTACGTGGGTGGGCGGTGCAGCACCCGTTGGGTGACCGATCTGACGTTCCATCTCCTCGACGGTGGCAGGATCGAGGGCGCCGGGACGGCGAGGCTGATGGGCGACCGGGTGTGCACCTTCTCCAATGCCCAGGTCAACGTGCAGGCGATCGAGGTGACCGTGGCGGGCAGCTGGGACGCGGGGGGGTTCAGGATCCGGCTGGGCGCCGGCGATCGGACGCCCCTCGGGACCGCCGATTACGGCGGATTCGAGTCGACCGTCTTCGCCGGCGGCTCGGGCTCGGAGTTCGTCGCGCGGTTGGACAGCGCCGGGACGGCGTCGGGCTCCGTCCGGTTGGAGCGGGAGGACGACCAGAAGCGCGGGAGATACGTCTCACTCAATCGGGTCTCCCTGAAGGTGGCGGCCTGAAGCGAGGAGCGGTGCCCGCATCCCACCAGATCGTCACGATCTGCTGCTCTTCGGGCCCCGCCGACCATCGGCCCTCGTGTTCGCGCAGCCGGGTGCCGAGCGCGGCCTCGATCTCGTGGTCACGGGTCTCGGGCAGGCACAGCCGCCGCCGGACCAGCGCGATCGCACCCTCCCTGCGCTCGAACCCCCCGCCGGCGGGATGATCTTCCGCCGCTCGCCGGTCCTCCCGGTGCGGCGCCACGCCGATCTCCTCGATCGCTGTTCGGGCGTCGTTCGCCGTCGGGCCCTGGGGCCGGCGCAGTCCGTGGAACCGCTCCCACAGGTCGTTCATCCACGCGAGCGGGTGCCCGGCGGTGAGCTCGAGCACGACCCGGTGCCGGGCGTGCGTGCCGAGGGCCGCCAGGAACGGCCCCGCGTCGGCGACGTTGTAGAGGACATGCCCGCACACCACCACATCGGCGGGCTCGACCTCGTCCGCTCCGTCGGGCCAGGACGCGCACACCGTCCGGGCGGCAACGCCTGCGCTCTCTGCGGCCTGAGCGAAGCTCGGCAGCATGTCGTCCTGCCCGTCGAGTCCCACCAGCCGCCCTGCCCGCGACGCCAGCGGGAGCGAGGTGGCTCCGCCGCCGCAGCCGACATCCAGGACCGAGCCGCCCTGGGGAAGCGCCTCCGCGGCCCGGCGCGTGGTCGGGGTCTGCTCGCGGTCTGGCTCGATGGCCGAGGCCGCGCGGCTGCGGAACAGCTCGGCCGGGAATCCCCAGGGGGGTTCCGGCGCCGCCGAAAGGATCGGTGCTGGGATGCGCCACGCCTCGAGCTGCGCACGCCAGAGCTCGAGGGCGTTCACCGCTCCAGCTCCCGCAGGATCTCCTCGGCATGCTGGTTCAGGCGAGGCGGCGGCAGGCGCGTCGCCGAGGTGGCGCCGTCCACCCGGATCGGGCTGGCCACCAACCGCATCGGCCCCCGGACCGGGTCCTCCACGATGTGCACCATGGCGGCGCCCTCCGGCGAGGCGAACACCTCGTCCAGCCGGCGGATCGGCGCGCACGGCACGCCGGCGGCTTCCAGCGCCGCGAGCCACGCCCCGGCAGGACGCACCGCGAAGGCCGCGCGAAGCTGAGATATCAGGGACTCCCGGTTGGCGACCCTCGCCTCGTTGGCGGCGAACATGGGATCGTCGGCGAGGTCCACGAGGTCCACCACCTCGCACACGGCGCGGAAGAGCTTGTCGTTGCCGGCGGCGAGGATGAACGGCCGGTCGGCGGCCTGGAACACCTGGTAGGGAACGATGTTCGGATGTTCGCTGCCCATCGGGCCGGGCACCAGGCCGCCCAGGAGGTGGTTCGCGGCCTGGTTCACCAGCGCGGCGACGCTCGCATCGAACAGCGACACCTCCACGTGCCGGCCGTGTCCCGTTCGCCCCCGTTCCACCAGCGCGGCCTGGATCCCCACGGCCGCGTACAGCCCGGTGACCACGTCCAGCAGCGCCACGCCGGTCCTCGTGGGCTCTCCCTCGCGTTCCCCCGTGATGCTCATGAGTCCGGAGAGGGCCTGGACGATGATGTCGTAGCCGGGCCGCACATCGACCTCACCAGCCCCCTCGCCGAAGGCGGTGAGCGAACAGGTGACCAGGCCGGGGTTCGCACGACGGAGGTCCTCCGGCGCCAGTCCGAACCGAGTCATGAGGCCCGGCCGGAAGTTCTCGATCAGCACGTCGGAGCGGGCGGCGAGCCGTCGCACCACGTCGGCCCCCTCCGGCGTCTGCAGGTCCACCGCGATCGACCGCTTGTTGCGGTTGACGCTCAGGAAATAGGCGGCGTCCTCGCCGAGGAACGGAGGCCCCCAGTGTCGGGTGTCGTCGCCGGATCCCGGGCGCTCCACCTTGATCACGTCGGCGCCGAGGTCGCCGAGCACCATGGTTGCCAGAGGCCCCGCGAGGATGCGGGATAGATCGAGCACCCGGATCCCCTCCAGCGGCGCTACGCCGGCCTCGCCCATCGGCGAAGGCTACCGGACCCGGCTAGCACGCGCCCGCCGGGCGTGGGGTTGCTGCGACGCGAACCCCAGGGTGGCGGGCCGGGCCATGGGTCTGCAAGGATGGAATGGTGAACGAGGAGAGCCTGCAGCGGGCGAACGCCTTCCTGGCCGCGGTCGCGGCGCGAACCGAGGTCGGGGCGGTCATGGACGTCACGCCGGCGGAGATAGGCCGGGAGATCGGGCTGCCCGACCCGCTGTCGGCCGCCCGCGCCGTCCGCGCGCTGATCGCCCGTCGCCGTCTCGAACCCGCCCAGGGGTCGTACCGGTTGATCGAGGGGCGGGTGGTCGATCCTGGCGAGAAGGAGACGCTGGAGCGCGTGCCCAGGAAGCGCCGGGTGCCGACGGGGCCCACGCGCGCTGCGGCCTCCGACGACCGTCCCACCTACTCGGCCGTCGGTCGGGAGGTGGTGGAGAAGCTGATCGAGCTGGGCCAAGAGGTGGCGACGTTGCGGGCGAGCCTTCGGACCGCGCGCGAGGAGGCCCACGTCTCCCGTCAAGCCCGGGTGGAGGCCGAGCAGAGCGCCGAGCATCTCGCCAGCCGCGTCCGTGACCTGGAGGGGCGTGCGGAGATGGCGGAGTCCAACCTGCGTGCGCTCCTGGCCACGGCCAAGGGCGCGGGCCGTGAGACGCGTGCGGCGACGATGGGCGATTCGGAGATGGAGGCGATCCTCGGGGTCTTGAAGGGTGAGGACGTCACGGCCTCCACCGATGCGCGATCTGCCAGCGGCGACGCAGCGGACTGAGAGGGGCGCCGGGCGTGGGGCTCGTGCCGGCGGACCTTACCCGAGCCGGCCCAGCTTCGAGGTGAGGTGGCAGGCCGCCCCGTGCTGGGGAGCGATCTCCTCCAAGCCCAGATCCTCGTTCGCGCACAGCTGATCCACGCCGGCGAGCTTCGCACGGCCGTCGGCGAACGCGGGACACCGCGGATGGAAACGACAGCCACCGGGGATCTTGGTGGGATCGGGAGGCTCGCCCTGCAGGTACGGTCGGTCGATCCCGCCGGCCTCCGGCACCACGTCCAGGAGCGCCTTCGTGTAGGGGTGCAGCGGCTCGGTGAGGACCTTCTCCGCCGGTCCGAGCTCCACGATCCTGCCCAGGTACATGACGGCCACACGATCGGCGATCGACCACGCCAGGCCCAGATCGTGGGTGACCACCAGGACCGCGATGCCGAGGTCGTTCCGCAGCTGCATCAGCAGCGAGAGGATCTCGCCCTTCACCGAGGCGTCGAGCGAGCTCACGGGTTCGTCGGCCACGATCATCTCGGGCTCCAGGACCAGCGCGCCGGCGATCACGACGCGCTGGCGCTGGCCGCCGGAGATCTCGTGCGGGTACAGCAGGAAGAAGCGCTCGGGCGGGCGCAGTCCGGCACGGCTCAGCGCGCGGGCGACCAGCTGTTCCTCGGTGAGGCCGTCCTCATTCTGGTGGATGCCGTGGATGCGCAGACCCTCGGCGACCGACTCGTAGATCGTCTGTCGCGGATTGAGTGCGGCGGTGGGGTCCTGGAACACCATCTGCACGCGTCGGCGGTACGCCCGCAGGTTCCGCCCGAGCGGTCTGCCCTCGAACAGGATCTGGCCCCGCCGAGGCTTCTCCAGTCCCATGATCGCCCTGGCGGTGGTGGTCTTCCCGCACCCCGACTCGCCGGCGAGGGCGATGATCTCACCGGGGAAGATCTGGAGGTTCACCCCGTCGACAGCCCGAGATACCAGCCCCTTCTGGCCGCGCATGCCGGCGATGAGGCCGACGCGTCCGGAGAACGTCACCTCGAGGTCGCGGACCTCCAGCAGCGGCACGCGTCCGTCGGGCGTCGGCGCTGCCGGTCCGTCGATCATCACCTCACGCACCGGAGGCCTCCGCCACACCCGCGGGTTGGCGAACCAGGAGGCAGGCCGCCCGGCGCGCAGGTCCGGCGTCGTAGAGCGCGGGATCGATCGTGGGACATTCATCGAACACGAGCGGGCAGCGGGGATGGAACGAGCACCCCGAGGGGATGTGCTGCGGGTCCGGCGGATCCCCGCCCAGACCGCTCGGCTTCATCCGGTAGGCCAGGTCTCCCACCGCGGGGAACGCCCCCGCGAGCGCGCGTGTGTACGGGTGCTTCGGATCGGTGAAGACCGGCGTGGCCGGGCCGTCCTCCACGATGCGACCGGCATACATGATCGCCAGACGGTCGGAGACCTCGGCCAGCACCGAGAGGTCATGGGTGATGAACAGCATGGCCAGGCCGAGGTCGCGCTGCAGCGACTTCAGCAGCTTCAGCACCTGCGCCTGCACCATGACGTCCAGGGCGGTCGTGGGCTCGTCGGCGATCACCAGTGAGGGATTGCACGCCAGCGCCATCGCGATCATCACCCGCTGCTTCTGCCCGCCGGACAGCTCGTGCGGGTAGTCCCTGATGCGCCGGGGCGGGAGGCCCACCTGTTCGAAGAGACCGGCCACCCGGACCATGGCCTGCTTCTCGTTGGCCTGGTTGTGCACGAGGATCGCCTCGGCGATCTGCTCCCCGATCCGCTGCACCGGGTTCAGCGCGTGCATCGCGCCCTGGAAGATCACGCTGGCGTCGGTCCACCGGACGGCGCGCAGACGCCCAGGGCTCATCGCCAGCACGTCGTCGCCGTTCAGCATGACCTGGCCGGTGACCTTCGTGGTCGGCGGGAGCAGACGCAGGATGGCGCCGGCGATCGTGGACTTGCCGCAGCCCGACTCGCCGGCCAGACCCAGGACCTCGCCCGTGTCGATCTGAAGATCCACGCCCCGGACGGCGGGGACGGCGCCGGATTGCAGCTGATAGGTCACATGCAGGTCGTTCACCGAAAGAAGACTCATGGCCCCTCATCTACGCTCGGGCGGATCTGGCCGAGAGCGTACCCAATCATGCGGGAGGGCGAGATCACAACTCCGAGGACGGATGCGGTGAGCCCTCGATCCGGTCGCGGCTGCGCCCACGCCGTGTCACCAGGAGGGCGATCGCGGTGGCGACGAGCACGGCGACCGCCATCCGAGCGATGACTGCGACGCCTGCTGCAGCATCTTCGCGGGGCACGGGGCGGATGCTCTGGAAAGAGAACGAGCCGTACGGCGCCAGCAGGTCGCCGTTGCGGGCGGGCTGCTGCACGAATCCGGTCCACCGGTCGCGGCGGTATGCCTGCAGGGTGGTGTCGTAGTACAGGACGATGTACGGCTGCGCGTCGTAGATCTGCTGCTGCATCTGCTTCACCAGCGCGACACGCTCGCCGATGTTCAACAGGGCCGACTGCCGGAGGTAGTCGGCATCGTAGCCATCGTCGCAGAAGAAGGTGTCGTTCCAGACACCGCGGGGTGGGCGCTGGCCGCAGGTGAGGACCGACAGGATGAAATCGGGATCGGGATCCGTCGGCCATCCCCAGATGAACAGGTCGTAGTTGCCGCTGTAGATCACCCGGGTGAGCTCTCCGTCGGTGAGGGCACGCTGCGACACGCTGACTCCGATCAGCCGCCACCAATCGCTGATCAACCCGGCGGCGGCCTGGGTGTCCGGGCGTTCGATGCGGGTGAACAATCGGAAGTCGAGGTTCTCACCGGTCTTCGGGTCGTTGCGCGTCCCGTCGTGATCGGTGTCGACGTAGCCCGCCTGGTCCAGCAGCGCGTTCGCCCCGGCGATGTCGAAGGGGATGAGGTCGGGGGGATCCAGATGGAACGCCGCCGACGTGGGTGGCACGATGGTGGTGCCAACCGTCGCCACACCGGCCGCGACCTGGTCCACCAGGGCCCGCTTGTCCACTGCCATCGCAAGTGCTCTGCGAAGGAGGAGGTTCCGCAGGTTCGAGTCCGCGTCGGAGGTCGCGATCGTGCCCTGGGGCCCGTTCGACCCGGTGTTGATGCCGATGGAGACGAACTGCGCGGCCACCGCCACGTGGGTCGCGATGGTGGGGACGTGCTGCAGGGACGCGGAGAGATCCGTGGGGATCGGGCCGACGAAGTCCACCTCGCCGGAGCGGAGCGCCGCGATCACCGCGGCATCGTCCGGGTAGACCTTGAACACGACCTCGTCGAGCAGGGGCGGATCCGCCCAGTACTCGGGGTTCGCGGCCAGGGTCCAGGAGCGGCCAGGGTCCCATGCCACGAGGTGGAACGGACCCGATGTCACCGGTGCACCCACGGCAGGGTCGAAGTTGTCGAAGCTCCGGGCCTCGTCCTTGTCGATGTCCTTCCAGATGTGTTCGGGGACGATGTAGTCGTAGATCGACAGCATCTGCGCCGTCGGCCTGGTCGTGTGGATGATGAGCGTGACGTCATCGGGTGCCGTCACCGAGTCCACGAACCTCAGGTAGCTGACGCAGCAGGCGAAACCGTTGTCGAGGATGTAGTTGTAGGTGAACGCCACGTCGTGGGCGGTGAGGGGCTCGCCGTCGGACCAGCGCATCCCCGTGCGGATCCGGAACGTCCAGGTCAGGCCGTCGGCGCTGATCCCGCCGTTGTCGGTCGTGGGCACCTCTGAGGCGATCCCCGGCATGGGCGACAGATCTCGTGGCGAGAAGTCCAGCAGGAGGTTGTACTGCAACGCGAGGGCCGGTCCGGAGGGGGCGTCGGCTGCGAATGGATCGAACGAGCCCACGTCCTCCGTGGTTCCGTAGGTGAAGACGATCTTCTGTCCCGGGCTCTCGGGCGCCGCGCTCTGAGCGGTCGCCGGCGCCAGCGCGACCGCCACCGCGACCGCGACTGCGACTGCGACCGACAGGGCCGTGACCACCACGCGGGCGCGGGACCTCCTCCAGCGACCTCGGGATGCCACGACGCTCGGCGCCATCCTTCCTCGTCTAGGGGACCGGCTGTGAGCCGGGGTGATCGATCGTCAGTGAACGCGCATCGGCGTCCAACGTGGCGGGCACCCCCAGCGGGATCGTAGCCAGGTGCTTGCCGTGGCCGAGCGGCAGCTTGTAGATCACCGGTACACCGAGCGGCACCAGATGCCGCTCCAGCACGTCCTCCAGGGAACGGGTTCGTGGCGCCTCCGGCCGTGCCTCGCGCCAGTCGCATTCGAACATCTCCCCGACGACCACACCCAGGATCCCCTCAAACTTGCCGGCGGACCGGAAGTGCGTGAGGAGATCATCGAGCTGATAGGGCGGCAGGTTCACGTCCTCGAAGAAGAAGATGCAGCCCTCCAGCTGGACCTCCCACGGAGTGGCGAAGCCATGTTGCAGCGTGTACAGATTGCCGCCCACCACCGGGGCGGTCACGGTCCCGGGTGCGATCGTGCGCACGTACGGGTCGTCGGGATCGCGCGGCACCGGCCCGTCGGCGTGGCCCTTGAACGCCTGCACGGCCGACTCGAACGAGAAATCGGTCCGCTCGGGGATGCCCATCGACCCGAACCCCGGTCCGTGGAACGTGGCGAGGCCCGTCTCCTGACGGATCGCGACATGCAGGTGTGTGATGTCGGAGTACCCCATGAACGCCTTCGGGTGCGCTGCAACGACGTCGAAGTCCACGTGCGGTAGGACCTCTGCGGCACCGACCCCGCCCCAGAGGCACTGCACCACGTCCACCTCGGGATCGGCGAACATCGCGGTGATGTCGGCGCCCCGGCGCCCCGGCGTGCCCGCCACGTAGTCGTCGCGGTCCCAGATGCCCTGGCCGAGCTTCACACGGTAGCCTCGATGCTCCCACCATTCCTTGCACCGCAAGATTTCACTGGCATTGAAGTAGGGCCCCGACGGTGCCGGCACGCCGATGGTTCCTCCATCGGGCAGCGGCGCGCCGAAGCGGGTGGCGAGGATATGGGTCACGGTCCTGTCTCTCCTTCATGCGGTCGCTCAGCGCAGCTCCGGCAGGTCGATCTCCCGGTACTCCTGTTCGCAGGGATTGCCGGGCGCAACCCACATCCGGCCCTGTTCGACGTCGGCGATCATGGAGAACAGCACCGCCGACGCTTCGTCGCCGTCCTCGGGATCGGGGTGCATGCACACAGCCTGCGGGGTGGAGCCGTGATCGCGAAGGACATCCATCAGGTCTTCGGGCGTCCGTGGCTGTCGCTCGTCAAGCAGCCGGACCAGGCGGTCGTAGCGAGCCCGGCTGCCGTCCGAGGGAGCAGGGCCCATCGCAGCCAGATCGGCATCGACGTAATGGTTCGTGTGGACGGCGGGGCCGGGCTGCACGCGGTGCTGCGAGGCGGTGGTCTCCACCACCAAGGTGTCGCCGCCGGCGAAGGCGAACACGTGACCGTAGCCGCCGGCGCGGCCGGCGACGGCGGCCCGTCGGATCGCGTCGTCCCGGTCGCGAGCCTCGAGGGCGCTCCTGGACACCAGCACCCGTGGGAGGCCGACCCTGTCATCGGACGCCGTGAGGGACCCGATGCCCTGCGCCCCACCGTGCGCGTTCATACCGACCGCCGGCAGACAGCACACCACGGTGGGCGACGCGACCGGGGCCCGCCCGTCGGGCACCTCCACCACCACCGCCACGTTGCCCGCGTCGCCGCTCAGCCAGTGCTCGTTGTGTGCAAGCAACGTGGTGCCGGGGACGCAGACGGTAAGTGAGGAGCACCGCTCTAGCGGGGGCGGCGGCGGGACAGGCGGTTCGGTGTAGCCCTCCTTCTTCTGCAGGAACAGCAGCCCCCCGCCGGGCGACTCCAGCAACGGCTCCAGCTCCTCGAACGCGTTGATCGCGAAGAGCTCCATGACCGGCACCATGGCGCCCAGCGACATGCCCTTCAGCACGGCGATGCCCTCGGGGTAGACGGCCTCCGACGACACCAGGTACGGGGTGAGCAGATCCTGCAGGGTGGATGAGGACACGCCCCTGCGGTCCAGATACCGATGGTAGAACTCGATCGAGTCGCCGATCAGGTCGCGGAGCTCGCTGCCGATCTGAACGCCGCGGGCCATGCTGTCGCCACTGGCGCGCACCACCCGCAGTTCGCTCATGAAGGCACCATCTTCCCGGCCGGTTGCGACAAGGGTAGAACGTTTGGGACGAGGCGCCGGTACGCGCAAGGCGGAGCTGCCTGAGCTTTTCCCGCTGGACCCGTCGGACCGTCTGCGGCGTCGATCAGGACGGGTCGCGGGCATCGGTTGCCGACCCACGCCGGCCAGAGCGGTTCACGAGCTCGGCGAAGAGCGCCTGCTGGACAGGGTCGTGCTCGGCGGTGTCCTCCGGGTGCCACTGCACGCCCAGCATCCAGATGTCACCCCGACCGTCGTTCTCGCTGAGGGTCCGTTCGATCGCCTCCACAAGCCCGTCGTCGCTCCTGCCCGTGGCGGCCAGCCCCTCTCCGACACGGTCCACGCCCTGATGGTGGTGCGAGGAGCAGGAGAGCGTCCGGACGCCCGCCGTCGCCAGCAGCCTGCTGCCGGGCTCGGCGCGCACCTCGTGGAGCGACTCCGTGTTGGCCAGGGGCACGCCATGCGGCAGCAGCTCGGGCATGTCCGGTAGGTGTTGATGCAGCGTTCCGCCCCATGCCACGTTCATGATCTGCATGCCGCGGCAGATGCAGAGCGTGGGCAGCCGCAGCGCGTCGGCGGCGCGCAGGAGCGCGATCTCGAAGTCGTCGCGGTCGGGCTCCACCGCGTACAGATGTTCCTGGGGGGTCTGCCCGTACCGGGTGGGGTCGATGTCGCCACCCCCGACCAGCAGCAGCCCGTCGAAGGGATCGAGCAGCTCGTGTGCGTCGCCCGTCTCGCCCGGCGCGAGGATCGCGGTGCGGGCGCCCGCCGCGCGCACCCGGTCGAGATAGGGCGCCGGGACGCCGTACCCCCCGTGCGGCCAGCGCGCGACCCGGTCGTCGGCGAGGTGGTAGGCCACGACGGCGACCAGTGGCCGGTAGGGGCTCACGATCGCTCCCGGACCACCTCGGCGAACCGGCGGAACGTCTCCGCGCCCCTCGCTTCGTGCGCCGCCATGTGCTGGTCGGCCTCGCGGCGCACCTCGGCGGAGGATTTCCCCCAGGTGGCCTCCAGGTCGCCCTCGGCGCTGAACGCGTCGAGCCACAGGTCCACCTCGGCGCGATCGATCTCGAAATGCCATTGCACGCCCCACGTCACGTCGTTCACGCGGTAGGCCTGGAGGGGGACGGCGTCGCCGGTGGCCAGCAGCTCCGCCCCGTCGGGTAGCTCGAAGGTGTCCTGATGCCACTGGAACACCGGGTCTCCGTCGGCGTAGTGCGACAGGAGTCGGTCGCCGCCGGCCGCCTCCGTGGGACGCACCGGCTCGAAGCCCACCTCTCGCCTCGGGGCGAGCGGTGCGGGTCTGTCCAGCGCCCGTGCCAGCACCTGCGCGCCCAGGCAGATGCCGAGGTAGGGCAGGCCGCGTTCCACCGCCTCACGCGTGAGATCGCGGATCTCCTTCAGGAACGGGTGCGCGTCGGTCTCGTCCACGTTGTGCGAGCTGCCGAACATCACCACGCCGCTCACATCGGCGAGGGACGGGCGTGGTGCCGCGGGGTCGATCGCGTCGAACACCTCGACGCGCACACCCGTCGGCTCGAAGGCACTGCGGGCGAGACCGAACGTCTCGAACGTGTCGTTGCGCACGAACAGCACCGGTTCCATCGGGTCCGAGTGTACGGCCCCGGTCACAGCGGTTGGGTCGCCCAGCCGGGGACGGCCGCGAGGGCCACCGGCAGGGCCGGCTCGCTGATGTGCTCGCCGGTCAGGATCGGCGTCACGTCAGCCTCGTTCGAAGTACCGCTGCAGCTCCCAGTCGGTGACGCACAGGTTGTCGAAGATCGACTGCTCCTGCACGGCGGTGTTCAGAAGGTGCTCGAACACGAAGTCGCCGAACATCTCCCGCGCGGCGGAGGAACCCCGGAAGGCCTCGATCGCCTCGTGGAGGCTCGAAGGCACGCGCGGGACGTCCTTGGCCTCGTACGCGTTGCCCTCGAACATCGGTGGGGGCTCGACCTTGTTGGTGATGCCCCACATCCCGGCGGCGACCGTGGCCGCGAACGCCAGGTAGGGGTTCGCGTCTGCGCCGGGGATCCGGCACTCGACCCGGAAGGACTTGTGCTCGCCGACCGTGCGGTATCCGCAGGTGCGGTTGTCGCGGCTCCAGACGATCGCCGTCGGCGCCCAGGAGCCGAGCTGGTAGCGCTTGTAGGAGTTCACGAACGGCGCGTACATCCACGACATCTCCCGCGCCGTCGCCATCAGTCCACCGACGTACCAACGGAACTCGTCGGTCATGTGCCCCACGCCGCCCTCGTTCCACGTGAGGCTCTGAGTGCCGTCGGGGCTCCAGATGCTCGAATGGAGGTGGCACGAGGACCCGGCCTCCGCCATCGTCCACTTCGCCATGAAGGTGGCGGCCACGCCGTTCAGGGCGGCGATCTCCTTCACGCCGTGTTTGTACAGGGAGTGATGGTCGGCGTTGGAAAGTGCATCGCTATACGTGATGTTGATCTCGTGCTGGCCCTTGCCGAACTCGCCCTTGGAGAACTCGATCGGGATGCCCGCGCCTCGCATGTCGTTGCGGATCTGGCGGATGATCCACTCATCCTTGGTGGTCTGCAGCATGTGGTAATCCATGATGTAGGACGACGACGGCCGGGGATCCCGGTAGTGGCGGTCGGCCAGGTCCTCGTACCCGTCCTTGAAGAGGTAGAACTCCAGCTCCGATCCGGTCTTCACCGTGAATCCCATGTCGTCTGCCTTCGCGAGCTGGTCTTTCAGGATCTGTCGGGGTGAGACCGTTACCGGCGTCCCGTCCTCCTCGTCGGCGATGTCGCAGATCACCATCGCCGTCTTCTCCAGCCAGGGACAGAGGCGCAACGTGGCCATGTCCGGCACCATGCGGAAGTCCCCGTACCCCGTCTCCCAGCTGGCGTAGTCGTAGCCGGGCAGCGGCTCCATCTCCATGTCGATCGCCAGCAGGTACAGGCAGGCGTGCAGTCCCTCCTCGCCGAGGATCTCCTCCAGGAAGAAGTCCGGCAGCACGCGCTTGCCCATGAACCGGCCCTGCAGATCGGTGAACATGCACAGGACCGTGTCGATCTCGCCCGCGCCGGCGAGCTTCTCGAGCTGCTTCGCGTCGATCATTCCCCGCCGTTCCATCTTCCCCTCCCGCCTCGTCGTGCGCAGAGACGCAGACGGGCGCGGTGGCCGTGTGCGGCCACC
>JBDUEF010000043.1:0-16838 GCA_040002535.1 Actinomycetota bacterium
GGAGCTTTCCCTTCGTCAGCACCCATCGGACCTCATCGTCGAGGATCTCGGCCGCTGTACCGGGGATCGAACCGAGGCCGTGCGCCTTCGCCTCGGCCAGGAACTCGGCGAAAGAGATGCCGAGCTTGGTGGCCCCGTTGAGCACCTCCATGGGACTGAACGCGTGGATGTGGATGTCCGGCACCCGGGCTTTCACAGCATCGAGGAGGTCGAGGTAGAAGGAGCCCGGCAGATCGGGATGGATGCCGCCTTGCATGCAGATCTCGCTGGCACCCCGTGACCAGGCCTCCTCCGCGCGGTCGGCCACCTCGGTCAGCGTGAGCGTGTAGGACTCGGGGTCCTGCTCGCGCTGTGCGAAGGCGCAGAAACGGCACCCCACGTAGCAGACGTTGGTGAAGTTGATGTTGCGATTGATCACGTAGGTGATCTCGTCGCCGACCGCCTCGGCTCGCAGGTCATCGGCCACGTGGGCGAGGGCGTCGAGCGCCGGCCCCTCCGCGTCGAACAGCGTGAGCGCCTCCCGGTCGGACAAAGGACGGTGCGCGGCAGCCTTCTTCAGGGCCCGCTTGATGTCGGCGTCGAAACGTTCGGGAGCGATGTCGCGGGCGGCCCACTCGCGCGTGACCTCCAGCATCTCGAAGTCCCCGTAGACCTGCTCGGCGTCCTGACGCAGGCCGGCGCCCGCCGCTTTCGAGAACGTGAGCGCGATCGCTCTCGGCTTCCATCGAACCTCCGGGTCCTGCCACGCCACCGGCTGGGGGATCTGACCCTCGACGGCGAGGCCGTCGGCACCGAGCAGTGCCGCCACGGGGGCGCGCATCTTCGCCGCGAGGAACGGATCGGGCGTGGCGGCGAACTCCGGATAGATGGTGAGGCGTTCGCGCAGACGGAAACCGCGCTCCGCCGTGGTGACGGCCAACCGCTCGGTGGCGGGCCAGGGCCGTTCGGGATTGACGTGGTCGGGGGTGAGCGGGGAGACGCCGCCCCAGTCGTCGATGCCGGCGTCCAGGAGCCGCAACCGCTCCGCCGGCTCGGACAGGTTCGGCGGAGCCTGGAGGTGCATCCGCGGTCCCAGCACCACGCGCGCGGTGGCCACCGCCGCCACGAAGGCGTCGGCGCCCGGCTCGGGCGCGGCGTGCATCGCGGTGCCGGGCTTCGCCCGGAAGTTCTGCACGATGACCTCCTGCACGTGGTGGTAGCGACGGTGGAGATCGCGGATCGCCATCAGCGATGCGGCCAGCTCGTGCGCCGTCTCCCCGATCCCGACCAGCACGCCGGTGGTGAACGGGATCGCCAGGCGGCCCGCATCGGCGATGGTGCGCAGCCGCACGGCCGGGACCTTGTCGGGCGAGTTGAAGTGCGGCATGCCGCGCTCGGTCAGGCGATCGCTGGCGCTCTCCAACATCATCCCCATCGACGGGGCGACCTGCCGCAGTCGCGCCATCTCCTCGTAGGACATCACACCGGGGTTCAGGTGGGGCAACAGCCCGGTCTCCTCGATCACTCGGATCGCCGTGGCGCGGACGTAGTCGAGGGTCGACGCGAAGCCCCTGGACTCCAACCACTCCTTGGCGGCGGGATAGCGATCCTCCGGACGATCGCCGAGGGTGAACAGCGCCTCCTTGCACCCGAGCTTGCGGCCGGCCTCGGCGACGGCCAACACCTCCTCCGGGGTGAGGAACGCGCTGTCGAGACGAGCGGGCGGCTTCGCGAAGGTGCAGTAGTGGCAGTGGTCCCGGCACAGCATGGTGAGCGGGATGAAGACCTTGCGCGAGTAGGTGATCACGTCGCCGTGACCCAGGTCGCGAAGACGTCCCGCGATACCCTGCAGCCACACCAGATCCTCGCCGCGGGCGTCCAGCAGCGCCGCGCTCTCGTCGAGGGTCAGCGCCTTGCCCTGGTCGGCGCGGGCGAGCGCCCGGTGGAGCTGATGTGGGGTCGCCTCGGGCATGCGACGCGAGCCTACTACGCTGTATCCCTATGGAGGTCGTCGCGCTGGCGGGCGGGATCGGGGCGGGCAAGCTCCTTCGGGGGCTCGTTCGCGCGGTGCCGGCGAGCTCGGTCACCGCCGTCGTCAACACCGGCGACGACGTCGTGGTGCACGGACTGCATGTCTCGCCCGATCTGGATTCGGTCACCTACTGGATGGGGGACGCCTTCGATCGCGAGCGGGGCTGGGGTCGACGCGGCGAGACGTTCCGGGCGACGGAGGAGCTCCGGGCCTTCGGCGCGCCCGACACGTGGTTCGGGCTCGGCGACCTGGATCTAGCCACGCACCTGTACCGCACGCCGCAGCTGGCGGCCGGCGTCCCGCTGTCGGCGGTCACCGCCCGGGTGGCGGAGCGCTTCGGCGTCCGGGCGCGGATCCTGCCCATGACCGACGACACCGTCACCACCCGCATCAGCGTTGTGGAGGCGGGTGTGGAGAGCGAGCTGCACTTCCAGGAGTACTGGGTGGCCCGGCGGGCGCGCGACGAGGTGAAGGCGTTCCGCTTCGAGGGTGTCGCGGACTCGCGGCCGGGCCCCGGCGTGCTGGAGGCGATCGCTACGGCGGACGTGCTGGTGATCTGTCCGTCGAATCCGGTCGTGTCGATCGGCCCCATCCTCGCGGTGCCGGGGATCCGGGACGCGGTGGCGGCGCGGCGCGACCGCGTGGTGGGCGTCTCACCGATCGTCGGCGGGGCGCCGCTGGCCGGTATGGCCGATCGGTTGATGCCCGTGGCGGGTCTGGAGGTGTCGGCCCTGGGTGCCGCCCGCCCCTACGAGGGTCTGCTGGCGGCGTGGGTGGTGGACGACGCCGACGCCGGGCTGATCGACGGGATCGCCGGCGAGCTCGGCGTTCGGGTGGCGGCGACCGACACCATCATGCGCGACGACGGCGCATCGGAGTCGCTCGCTCGGTTCGCGTTGGGACAGCTCTCCACGTGACGGTCGAGCTGATCCCCCTCGTGGGGCTCCCCGAATTCGAGCCCGGCGACGACCTGGGGCTCATCCTGGCCCCGGCGCTGCGCGCCGTGGGTGTCCGCGCGGGCGACGTGGTCGCCGTCACCCAGAAGATCGTGTCGAAGGCCGAGGGAAGGCTGGCGGCGGCCGCCGACCGTGAGGCCGAGGTGGCGGCCGAGACCGTCCGCGTCGTGGCGCGCCGCGGCGAGCTGGTGATCGCCCAGACCCGGCACGGACTCATCTGTGCGAACGCCGGCGTGGACGCCTCCAACCTCCAGGAGGGGATCCTCAGCCTGCTGCCCGAGGATCCGGATGCCTCCGCCGAGCGGCTGCGTGCGGCGCTGAGCACCGCCCTCCGGGTGGACATGGCCGTCGTCGTCACCGACACCTTCGGGCGGCCCTGGCGCGAGGGGGTCGTGAACGTGGCGATCGGCTGCGCCGGGTTGCCGTCGCTCCTCGATCTGCGCGGCACGCCCGATCATCACGGCCGCGCCATGGAGACCACGGTGGTGGCGCTGGCCGACGAGGTGGCGGCGGCGAGCGGATTGGTCATGACCAAGGCCGCCGGCGTGCCCGTGGCGATCGTGCGCGGCGTCGACCGGGCCGGGGCGCCGGCGGGCGTCGCGCGCGACCTGGTCCGAGCCCCGGCCGAGGACCTGTTCCGCGAGTCGTCGCTGCAGGCCGTGCAGTCGCTGGAGGTCGCGCGCGGGTTCGGTCCGGGCCGCCTGCCGCGCCCCGTCGTCGAGGAGGCGGTCCGGGCGGCGACGGCGGCCGGGCGCGCCCGGGGATGGCGGTTCGTGGCGGTGGACTCGCCTGCCGGGCGTCATCGGGTCGCCGTCGCGCTGGCCCTGGATCCCACCTCCGCAGCGGCTGCCCTACTGCTGATCCCGTGCGCCCCACTCGCTGAGGCGAACCCACCGGCGACGGAGCTGATGGCGGCGGGGCGCACGATCCAGGACCTCATGCTGGCGCTGCACGCGCAGGGCGTGGCATCCGCGTGGACCGCCGTCGGCCCCGCCGAGGGCAGGGCGATCCTCGACGCGCTCCAGCTGACCGGCGAACCGCTGCCCCTGGGCGTGGTGGCTGCCGGGCCGACGCCCGAGGGCGGAGCGTCCCCGCCCCGCCCTCCGGACCTCCCAGATCTCCTCCGCTGGCGCTAGGCCAGCAGGCCGTGGAAGAAGTACCAGGCGAACACGGCGGCCACCACGAACGTCAGCGCGTGCACATCGCGGAACCGGCCCTGGAGGAGACGGATCACCGTGTAGGCGAGGATCCCCGCTCCCACCCCGTTGGTGATCGAGTACGTGAAGGGCATCAGGGCGATGGTCAAGAAGGCGGGGATGCCGATCGCCGGATCGCGCCAGTCGATCTCCCCCACGCCCTGCATCATGAAGAACCCGACCACCACCAGGATCGGCGCGGTGGCCTCCGAGGGGATCACCCCCGCGATCGATGAGAAGAGCAGGCACACGAGGAACAGCCCGCCCGCCACGACCGACGTGAGACCGGTGCGCCCGCCCTCGGCGATACCGGAGGCACTCTCTATGTAGGTGGTGTTGGAGGAGGAGGAGGCCGCGCCGCCGGCGACCGCCGCCAGCGAGTCCACCAGCAGCACCCGCTTCACGCCGGGGAGCTTGCTCGCCTCGTCCAACAGGCCCGCCTCCGCCCCCAGGGCCGTCACCGTGCCCATCGTGTCGAAGAAATCTGACAGCATCACGGCGAGCACGGCGGCGATCGTCGTCGCGAGACCCAGCACCGAGACGAACCCGAACGAGAAGTGCCCAAGGAGATCGAAGTGCGGTGTGCTCACCCACGTGCTCGGGATGTGCGCGACGCCGTTGGTCCAGATGGCTGAGTGGCCGAAGCCCTGGTTGATCACGATCGCCAGCACCGTGGACGCGATGATCGCGATCATGAGGCCGCCCCGAACCCGCCGGGTCACCAGCACGGCCGCCAGCACCAGACCCACCACGAACACCAGGATCTTGAGGCTCGACAGGTCCGGATTGAGTGTGACCGGCGCGGGGTCGGTGCCGAGCACGACGATCCCGCCGTTCACCAGGCCGATCAGGGCGATGAACATCCCGATCCCGATCCCGATGGCGCGCTTCAGGTCGACCGGGATCGCGTTCATGATCATCTCGCGCACGTTGGTGAGCACCAGCACCGCGATGATGACGCCCTCCAACACGATGACGCCCATCGCTTCGGGCCACGACAGGCCGAGCGTCCCCACCAGCGTGAACGCGACGAAGCCGTTGAGCCCCAGCCCCGCTGCCAGCGCGAAGGGATAGTTCGCGTACAGACCCATCGCCAGGGTCGCGATCCCCGCCACCAACGCCGTCACGGACAGGACCTGCCCCGCGTCCAAGGTCACGCCAGCCCGGTCGGTCACCAGCCCGAGGATGAACGGGTTCAGGAACAGGATGTACGCCATGGTGAGCCAGGTGGTCACCCCGGCGCCGATCTCCGTCCGCACGCTGGAGCCGCGCTCGGAGATCCTGAAGAAGCCGTCGAGGCCGCCCCCGGGCTCGGCGCCGTCTACGCGCACGACATCGCTGTCGGTCCGTACCATCGGTCTCCCCCTCTCGACCGGCGGACGGGCGCCGCCGGCGATCGCCTGTGGGGAAGGCGAGGACAGGATAGGAACCACGCCCTTCCGGCGCAATGGGCAAACGGGAGCCTTCCTGCGCTCGGTCCCGTATCCTTCAGACGCCATCGGGCGCGCAGGTCGCGCGGCGCCCGCGACCCGATCATCAGGAGTGGGAGCCGGTGCCGACGCAGAGCCACGACCCGAACCGCCGCCCCACCAAGGCGGAGCGACGCGACGAGGACCGCCGCAGGCGCGCGGAGCTCCAACGGCAGATGGCGAGGAAGCGACGGACCCGGCTGTGGGGCGGCGCCGCCGCGGTGCTGGCCGGCGCGGCGGTGGTGGGACTGGTGGTCCTGCAACCCTTCGCCGCTGCCTCGCCGCAGGAGCTCCTGGCGCAGGCGCCGGCGGCGGCGAAGACGGCCGGCTGCGATGCGGTCAAGACCATCGGCGCCTTCGGTGGCATCGACGACCCCAAGGATCCCAAGTACAACGATCGCACCCACTTCGGTCCGAGCCTCCCGGCGCCGCCGCTGAGCGCGTACCCCTCCGTCCCGCCGACGTCGGGCCCACACGATCCGAACTCCCTGCAGGGCGGCGTCTACGACGCACCGCCGCCGATCGGGCAGGCCATCCACTCGCTGGAGCACGGGGGCGCGATCGTCTGGTACGCCCCAACGGTGACCGGCGCCGCGCTGGAGGACCTCACGGCCTTTTACTCGCAGAAGCTGGCCTCGCAGAACGTGGGCCAGGATCGGGTGATCGTGGCGCCCTACGACTACCCCGACCAGGGCGAGGGCGGGCACCTGCCCAGCGGCGTGGAGATGGCGCTGGTGTCCTGGCACAGCCTGCAGACCTGCGCGCAGGTGAGCCTGCCGGCCGCGTTCGACTTCACCTCACGGTATGCCTCCCCGACCTTCGACGACCGCGCCTATGCAGGCCGGTCGCCCGAGGATGAGCGCGGACTGCCCTTCTGATGGCCAACAAGAAGCGGCGCAGACGTCCCCAGGAGCGGCGGCCGCCGCGCACCTCGTCACCGGCCGGCGGAGGTTCCCCCCAAGACGGGGCGGGTGCGGGTCCTTCGCCACAGCGCCCGCAGCGCCCCCGCGCCGATCGCCAGGCGCGCAAGCAGCAGGCTCGCGCGGTCCGCGAAGCGCAGATGCGCGCGCAGCGACGCCGCGACACCGCCCGCCGCTTCGTGGTGTCGGCCGGAGTTGCGGCCGTGGCCGTCGGGGGGTTCTTGTTCCTCACGCGTGTGGGCGGCCCGAACCCGTTCCCGCAGGCGGCGGTCGACGCCGCCAGCGCCGCCGGCTGCTCGGACATCCAGACGCCGGTCGCCGACGCGCCCGGCGGCAGCCACCTGGACCCCGGCGCCTCGTACACCTACCCGCAGGAACCGGCCACCTCAGGGACGCACGATCTGTCCGCACTCTCCGGCGACGTCCCGGTCTACACCGAGATGCCGCCCGAGACCCAGCTCGTGCACAACCTGGAGCACGCCTTCGTGAACATCTACTACCGTGGCACGGGCGACCAGGCGCTCCCGGCCGACGTCGTGACCGCGCTGGCCTCCGTGGCGAAGGGCGACCCGACGCACCACGTGATCCTCACACCGCACACGTCGCTGCCCGACGGGGTGGATCTGGCGGTGACGGCCTGGAACAAGCTGATGACGTGCCCCCACTCGACCACGGTCGATCAGGCGACCGCGATCGCCCAAGGGTTCATCACGTCCTTCGGATGCAACAGCAACGCGCCGGAGCCGAAGGCCGCGCCGGGCTGTTGAGGCTCAGTTGACGCGGCAGTTCCCGCCGCCCAGCGGGGGGCACGAGATGGAGCCGTGCTCGAACGTGGCGGACGAGCTGCCATCGGGCGCCACCTGCACCCGGGTGGTGGGGAATCCCAGCGGGCCGTCCACGCCGTTGCGGTCGAGGTAGGTCTTCAGCACGCGACCCCACAGGGCATGCGCGCCGACGGCCGACTTCCAGTAGATGCGGCCCGAATCGAAGACCACCCGGCTGCAGCCGGCGGCACAGCCGGAGACGCCGGTGATGCGCGCCACCTTGGAGGTGGGCAGGCCCAGCGGGCCCTTGGCGCCCCCCGCCCCGATGTACTCGTCGTCGATGCGTGCCTTGAGCCAGACCGTGACGGCATCGGCGTTGTGATAGATCGCGCCCGCCTCGAAACGCTGCCGGCTCCCGCCGGGGACCCCGACCTCGGGCGTGGTGGGCAGGCCGGGGCCGCAGTTCGCGGCGTCGTAGGTCGCGCGGATCTGGCCGGTGACGCTCTTGTCTTGGTTCACCCAGACCCGGTCGTCGCGCAGCGCCAGACCCGCGCGCAGCGCCGAGCCCGTGATCACCGAGGTCCCGCTGTCTCCGCGCACGCGCACCGTGATGATGCGCCCTGAGACGCCGCGCGTGGCGTTGGAGAACCGCGTCACCGTGCCGATGTTGCCGGTGTACCCGCGGAGACGATCGGTCACCACCGCCGCCCTGTAGGTGACGTCCCACACGCGGTTCGGGTTGGCCTGGGTGAAGTCGCCGGGATCGCACACGCCGCGCAGGTAGGGAAGGGGCGTGCCCCCCCAGACGTTCTCGTTGTTCTCGGTATGCCCCCCGTCCGAGGATGTGTAGAACGCGGAGATCAGCTCGCCGGAGTACTCCACGACCTGACCGGCGGTATCCCGCACGGATCGGACCCACCGGCCCCCGAGGGTGCCCCCCTCCTTGGCCCAGCCGATGTAGACCTGATCCAGGGATGAGTCGTAGAGCGCGCAGTTACACCCCGTCCGGTGCTGGCCCGAGGCCGCCTTCTTGAAGGCGTATGTCCGTGCGGCGACGGCCTGCGCCCGGAGCGCGGCGCTCGGCCAGCTGCTGGGCACCTCGCCGAGCCCGAAGAGATAACCCTCGGAGGGCACGACCAGGATCATCCGCATCGAGCAGTCCGTCCCCCCGCAGTTGTAGAGGTTGAACTCGATGTAGCCGCGGTTGTAGACGGCGCCGGCCTCGGGCGAGCGCACCCGTGCGCCCGCCCCGGCATAGGAGAGGAACAGGTCGCGAGCCGGCCCTCCCCAGTCGTGTCCTCCCACCTGCCGGCCCTTGGAGGTCAGCACCCGATACGCCCCGCCGGCCTCCCGAACGGTCCAGTTCTTGCCCTCCGGTATCTCGCCGACGACCGGACCGGACCCCGGATCCTTCACGCGGATCGTGACGGGTCCGGCCTCGGCACCGATCGTCACGACCCTACGGTCCTGCGTGAGACCGATGCGCAGGTTCCGGGGCGAGTTGCCCTGGCGCAACCGGGTGTGCGAGTAGAAGTGCCGCAGGATCTCGGTGTGCGTCCAGCCCTGCTGCGCCAGACCATAGGCGCCCCACTGCGACATCCCGATGCCGTGGCCGTAGCCGGAGCCGTAGAAGGTGAAGGAGCGCGCGCCGGCAGGTGCCGCCGAGAGGATCCCGAGGGCGCTGACGACGAGGAGAAGGAGGGCTCTGCGCATCGTGGGTGGCGGGCCCGGCTGAGGGGGCCCGGCTCGGCACCGTACCACACGGCTCCCGCCCTCCCGGGACCTGGGGACGACGCCCCTACCCGGGGATCTTCCGGTCCTCCACAACAGCGTCCTGGGCGACCCGCGCGCCCTCCCCCAGGACGCAGCCGGCGAGTGTGGCACCGGCTCCCACCTGCGAATACGGGCCCAGGATCGAGCCGACCACCCGTGCGGCCGCGCCGACGCGGGCGCCGGGGTGGAGCACCGAATCGTCGATCTGCGCGTCCTCCTCGACCGCCGCCCCCTCGCCCACCGCGACCCAGCGACCCAGATGCGCCCGCAGGCTGACCGTCGCGGTCGTGTGCACCCACGGCGCCGCGTAGCGCAGGCCCTCCACGCGGCCCTCGAAGATGTCGAAATGCGCCTGCAGGTACTTCGCCGGCGTCCCCAGGTCCATCCAGTAGCCGTGGGACAGGAACCCGTAGACCGGTTCACCCTGGGCGATGACCGGCGGGAAGATCTCGCGCTCGATCGAGAGGTTCCGGCCCCGCTCGAACCCGCCGAGCGCCGCAGGGTTCAGTATGTAGGTGCCGGCGTTCACCTCCCCGGGGATCGGGTCAACCGGCTTCTCCCGGAACTCGTGCACGCGGCCCCGGTCGTCGGTGGGCACCAGGCCGAACGGCCGCGCGTCCTCCACGTGGGTGAGCGAGATCGTGACGGCGGCGCCGCGCTCGCGGTGGAAGGCCAGCATCGCCGTCAGGTCCAGATCGGTGAGGATGTCGCCGTTCAGCGCGAGGATCGGTTCGTGGGTGGCCAGGTGGTCCAGTGCCTGCAGGATCGCCCCACCGGTGCCCAGCGGCTCCGTCTCGGTGATCCACTCGATCGCAGGGGCGGTGTCCCCGCGGGCGGCGACGAACGGAACGAAGGTCTCCTCGAGGTAGGGGGAGGACAGGATCGCCTCCTCCACGCCGTGGCGGGCCAGATGATCCAGGACGTGGTCCAGGAACCGCCGATCCATCACCGGGATCAACGGTTTGGGGGTGGTCTCGGTCAAGGGGCGCAGACGCGTGCCCTCCCCTCCCACCAGCACGACAGCCTTCATCTGGAGGCGAACCTTCCCGTGAGCCAGGCGATCTCCGCGCGCAGGCGGAGTGCTGCGCGCGCCAGCGGCAGGCTCACCTGCCGCCACCCCCCCGCCCGGTGCTTCGCGTAGTACCGATACACGCTGCGCGAGTGCATCAACAGGGTCGCGCGCGAACGACCCGTGGACACGCCGATCTGGTGCAGGATCTCGACCGCGGGCGTGAACCACACGGTCCACCCCGACTCCCGCAGACGGGTCGCCACGTCAAGCTCCTCCGCATACAGGGGGAAGTCCTCGTCGAAACCGCCCACCGCGTCGTAGGCCTCCCGCGGCACCAGCATGCATGCTCCCGAGACCCAATCGACCTGGCGGGCGCTGCTGCGATCCCAGCCGTCCATCTCGTAGCGGCGCGTGAACGGATTGTCGCGGGTGAACGGGGAGAGCAGCGCGTGGAAGGACGCGTCGACCACGCTCGGGAATCGCCGCCCGGTGGCGTACACCGTGCCGTCCGGGTCACGGATCATGGGCCCCACGATGCCGGCGCGCGGGTGGGACCGAGCCACCCGCACGTAGTCGGCGAGCGTTCCGGCGAAGATCTCGGTATCCGGATTCAGGAACAGCAGGTACGGAGCCGTCGTCGCCCGCGCACCCTGGTTCCATGCGGCCGAGAGGAACGCGTTCGTGGGGTTCTCGATCAGCCGGGCCCACGGATGCGCGGCGACCGCCACCGTATGGGAACCGTCATGGGAGGCGTTGTCGACCAGCAGGACATCGGTGGTCAGATCGCCCCGGTGGGCGGCGAGCGAGGCCAGGCACCGCTCCAGGTACGCGCCGGCGTTGTAGTTCACGATGATGACGGCCAGGTCGGCCGTCCCCGCGTCGGTCACCGGTGCGGGGTCTGCGCCACCATCACGATCCCGGCCATGATGGCGAACACACCGGCCCATCGCAGGATCGGGATCTCCTCGTGCAACACGAACTTGTCGGCCAGCAGGATGAGGACGTAGGTGAGGGACGCGAAGGGGTAGGCGAAGGAGAGCGACGCCCGGGACAACACCAACAGCCAGACCACCGCCGACAGACCGAAGATCGCGAGCCCGCCCATCACCGACAGGTTCGTGACGATGGCCTTCAGGGAGGCGGCCGACAGGGAGGCCTCGCCCACCTGGTTCATTCCGTGCTTCAGGGTGAGCTGCGCGAGCGCCGCGAAGGCGACCGATAGCAGGATGAGGCCGATGAGCATGGCTCGGGGTCCTTCCTGGACGGGATGATGTGCCTCGGGATCGGTGACCGGGGGGTTGGCGTTCACAGGTCCTCCGTGACGGCGTCGACCAGGATCTCCACGGCGTGGTGCGGGCGCTCCTCGTCCACGACCTCGAACCAGTAGCCCTGGGTCCGGACGTGGAACACCTGACCTGAGCTGAGAGAGGTCAGGCCCACCGACACGAAGTACCGGCCGGGCACCAGGGGAAGCTCGCGCAGGATGAACCCCACCCGCTTCTTCCCGTCGACGCGGCCGACGGTCTCGCGGCCCTCCACGACTGGCTGGTTGGCCGAGTCCAGGACCTGGAACGAGGCGACCACGTCGGCCACGGCAGCGCTGGCCGTCGCGTCGATCTGGATCGTGAGGTCCTCACCGGAGCGGACGGGCCGCTCGGTGGTCCCGTCGCTCCGGATCAGGCTCACCTCGCTGAGCTCCACCTCGCGGGTCCCCTCCTCGGGAACGAACATCGGATCGCGGCGCAGCAGGACGTAGCGCAGCTCGCGCACCACGTCGAGCGGGCTGCCCTTGGCGTACAGCTCACCGTGATCGAGCATCACGGCCCGGTCGCAGACCTGACGCACGGTGTCCAGCGCGTGGGTCACCAGCACGATCGTACGGCCCTCCTGCTGGAACCCACGGATCCGGTGGAGGCACTTCGCCTGGAAGGCTTCGTCGCCCACGGCCAGCACCTCATCTACCAACAGGATCTCCGGATCCACGTGCACCGCCACCGCGAACCCCAGCCGCACCAGCATGCCGGAGGAGTAGAACTTCACCTGGTTGTCCATGAACTCGGAGATCTCCGCGAACTCCACGATGTCGTCGTACACGCGATCCGTGTCGCGACGCGTGAGACCCAGGAAGGAGGCGTTGAGGTAGACGTTCTCCCGACCCGTCAGCTCGGGGTGGAAGCCGGCGCCGAGCTCCAGGAGCGCGGCCACGCGGCCACGGCTGCGCACCACCCCCTCGGTGGGCCGGATGATGCCGGCGATCACCTTCAGCAGCGTGGTCTTGCCTGAGCCGTTGTGGCCGATCAGGCCGAGCGACTCGCCCTGGCGCACCTCGAAGCTCACGTCGCGGAGCGCCCAGAAGTCCTCCGCGCGCGACCGGGAGCTGATCAGCCGCGCCTTCAGCGAGGAGGGCTTCTCCCGGAACAGCCGGAAGCGCTTGGAGACGTGGTCGACCTCGATGGCGGCGCTCACGCCTACAGCTCCTCGGCGAAGTCGCCGGACAGATGGAAGAACAGCCGCCACGTGAGGCCCAACAGCAGCAGGGATGCGGTCAGGACCGCCAGCAGCATCCCCGCCATCCACGTCAGCGAGACGTCGGGGAGCACGCCCTGACCACCAGGGCTCACCACACCGTAGAGCGCCCGCTGGAACCCGAAGACGATCGTTGCGAGGGGGTTCAATAGGTACGCGTGCCACAGGGCATCGGATCTGCCCGTCAAGAACTTCTGTACCAACGCGCCCTGGTACACGATCGGCGTCATCCAGAACCACACCAGCAGACCCAGGTTCAGCAGGTGCTGCACGTCGCGGTAGCGGACGTTCAGGCCCGCCACCCAGAGCGTGACGGCCAGGGTGAACACGAGCAGCGTCACGATCGAGAGCGGGTACATCCAGACGGCGTGTATCCCCACGTGATAGCCCGTCACCAGCAGGAACAGCAGCAGCACCCCCGACTGCAGCACGAAGTCCACCAGCGTGACGCCGATCGACGCCAGCGGCAGGATCTCGCGCGGGAAGTAGACCTTCTTCACGAGGCTCGCGTTGTCGACGACCGAGCGGGCGCCCAGCGACAGCGAGTTGCTGAACAGGCTCCAGCCCAGCAAGCCGCTCAGCAGGTACACCGGGAAGTGGGGCATCTGGTTGCCGGTCACGTACACCACGAAGGTGAAGACCGCCAGGAACACCACGGGGTTCAGCAGCGACCACACCGCCCCCAGCACCGAGGCCGCGTACTTGACCTTCAGCTCCTTGCGCACGAGGTTGACCAGGACCTCTCGATGCCCGGCCAGCTCCCGCAGGCGCCGGCCCACGCGCAGCTTCGGTTCCTCCGACGTGCGTTCGATCAGGGTCGTGGCGATGGTGCGGCTCCTCGTGCAAAAGGTGAACGCGCTGGTCAGCACGCTCGCGCGAGTGTAGCAACGGGTCACGGCCGGGCGGTGGCGCTCCTATGACGTTTCGGCGGGGGGCGGCGGCGGGATGCTGGCCGCCGATGGCTCGGCGGTGGGCGAGGTGCGGAACCCCTCCATCGCGCGGGCGTACCCCTGGCCGTACCCACGGCGCAGCAGCTCCTCGTCCACACCGATGTCGGCGAGCGCGCCGGCCCAGCGGGCCTCCGCCGTGCGGGCTGGGTGGCGGACCATATGGAGCGTCTCCTCGATCGCACGCTCGTAGCCGTGCGCGGTCGCCTCCGAGGCGCGCAGATGCTCGATGTGTTCGCGCGCCGCGGCGCCCATCCGGATCCGCCGGTCCGGATCCTCGATCAGCTCCCGCAGGCGTGCCGCCAGCTCGGCGGGGTCGGTCGGGCCCGGTGCGACGCGCACCACCAGATCGGTCGGCACGTCCAGGTAGGTGCCGGTGGCGCTGACCACCGTCGGCACGCCCGCCTGCATGGCGCGCATCAGCGTGCCGCTCACCTCGCCGCGGTGCGGGAACCGGAGGTCGACGGCGATGTCAGCCGCGCAGAGCCACCCACGGAACCCCGCGTCGCTCACATCGGGCGCCAGCGTCACCCGAGCGCCCAGATCGCTCTCGGCCATCACCCGGTCCACGTCGTAGCCCCGGATCCGCCGGCCCACCAGGACCAGGTGGACATCCTGGGGCAGCTGCGTGACGGCGGCCAGCACCGCGTCCAGACGCTTGGCCTCGTTGAGGTCACCGGGCGCCACCACCACCGTCCGCGCGCCCGCCGCCACAAGGGGCGCGCGCAGGGATCGCGCGTACCGCCGGGCCCGATCCATGTCGGCCGGGGACTCCACCACGGGGTGCGGCACCACGAACACCGGCGTCGGGGAGCCCATCTCCTCGATGTATCGGCGGCAGAACTCGCTGTGCACGATCACGCCGCGCGAACGTCGCAGCACGTGCGCGGCCCAGGGCGTACGCAGCGGCTCGTTGCGGAGGGCGTCCTCGCTCCGCATGCGAGGTGCCAGGCGCGCCGCCTCCCGGTCGGCCACGAAGCCCAGCGGATCGCCGACGCCCTTCATCCCCCGAACGAAGTCGTCCAGCGCCAGATCGTGCAGGACGATCAGGCCCGGCGCGTGACAGGCGTACCGGTACAGGTCGCGGTGGTACTGCATGTTGTTGCCGAGCGAGTACACGCCCAGGCGATACCAGGGCACGAGCCCCTCGTGTGCGGGCCCCGGCGGCCAGATCACATCCATGACATGCCGCTCGAAGAAGCCGATGCGGCGCAGACCGTCCAGCACGGCCTGCGAGTAGGAGGCGACACCGGTGGCCGCCGGGGGCATCGGCGCGAAGAGGGCCATCCGGGGATGCATCCGCGAATCCCAGACCCGCCGCAACCGGTACCGTCTGATGCCCCGCCGGGCCAGGTCTTTCGCGCGGGAGCCCATGTCAGTCCAGCAGCCGCGCGACGACCTCCGGCCACGCCGGCACCCGATCGCGCAGAACGGCGTTCCCGGCCGCGCCCAGTCGGGCGGCACGCTCTCGATCGCCGAACAACCCGTCGAAGGCCTCGGCGATCGCGGTGGGCTCGGGTGGGGTCGACAGGCCCGTCTCCCCATCGGCCACGAACTCCAGTGGTCCCCCGGCGTCAGTGGTGGTCACCACGGGCCGCCGGGCCGCGAACGCCTCCAGCGTCACGTACCCGTAATCCTCGTCGAACGGTCCGTAGTGCACCGCCAGCGCGCCCAGGTACAGCTCGTGCAGCCGCTGGTCGGATACTCCGATCTCGAAGGAGACCTTCGACCCCAGTCCCGCGGACTCCACCTGGTCGCGCAGCGCCTGCTCGTCGGGTCCGGAGCCCACCAGCACGAGGCGCACTCCGCTGCGTACGTGGCGCATCGCATCGATCACCAGGGACTGCCGCTTCAGCGCCTCCAGCCGGCCCGGCACGAACACGTAATCCCCGTAGGGACCGGGCTCCATGCCCATCAGGGCCTCCGTGGGCGGCGACGGGTGGTACAGGACCTCGCTGGACAGGCGCAAGGATCCCCACAACCGCTCCTGCACGTTGCGGGAGTTCGTGAAGATGCGCTTGGACTCTGCCAGCCCGACCCGGTCGGAGCGCCACACCATGTCCCGCACCTCCGGGCCGTCCTCCTGCAGCGACAGATCGGCGAAGTTGGGGTGATCCCACAGCTCGTAGGCGCTGCGATGCTGGTGGATCAGCCACACGATCTTGCGCTCGTGCTGGACGAGGTACGCGGGGAACTTCAACGCGATCACCGCGTCCACCTTCAGACCGTTGGATTCGGCGATGTCGAAGGAGCGCCACACCGCCATCTGGTGGGCGAGCTCCGCAGCCGGATACCACTTCCCGGCGATCGTCACGATCTCGGCCTCGTGGCCGGCGGTCCGCAGCGCGCGGACCAGCGCCTCACTGTGGGTCTCCGCACCGCCGCGCGAGAAGGCGGTCTGCGGATGGAGGACCGCGATCCTCACGGGAGGCGATCCAGGCGGGCCCGCAACGCCGCCACCTCCGCCTCGAGCTGCTGCACGCGTTCGGCCAGGACAGTGGTCAGCTCGGCCTCGTCGGCCAGCAGCCGGTCGTAGCGCCAGCTGATCGGCCGCATCAACCGGAACAGCCCCAGCTTGAGCTGGCGCCGCCACGACGAGGTCGACGACAGCGTGGCCTCGCCGCGGGGGATCGCCACCCGCTCGTCGGCCCGCATCAGCGCGGCGAAGTCGTGCAGCTCGTCGCGCACCTCCGCCGTGCTCATATGGCCGCGCGGGGTTGCCTCCTGGGCCCAGTACAGCTCTCGCGCCAGGCGGTCGACGGGCGCATCGTCGCTGGTCATGCGCGTGAGCGTAGCAGCCGCGCCGCCGCCGTTCGGTGCGGGCGTTCCGGAACCCCGTCAGGGGGTCGCGAAGGGCGCACCGACGCAGTCCGTTCGCAGCGGCAGCGGGTCCGGCGGCCGCGGCTCCTGGGAGAAGTCGAACGCCGACAGCATGGGCGTGGCCTCCCGGTCGCGACGGGTGAGCTTCGACAGGCCCCAGTTGTCCTCGATGAACCGCAGGACGCTCGAGAACTCGCCCAGCTCGCCGGATACCTTCCCGTCGATCGCGTACGGGCTGATCACCATCATGGGGACCCGGATCCCCAGGCCGAAGTCGTCCACCTGCGGCGGGGGCACGTGATCGTAGAAGCCTCCGTAGTCGTCCCACGCCAGGAAGATCGCCGTGTCCTTCCACATGGAGCTTCGCATCACCGCATCGATCACCTGCGTGGAGAAGTTCTCCCCGTGGCAGAAGCTGTACTCGGGGTGCTCGGAGACCTCGAA
>JBDUEF010000044.1:0-16280 GCA_040002535.1 Actinomycetota bacterium
TGACCCGGTTCGCGATGACGCGGCCGCCCAGGACACGCTCGATCGGTGGCGCCACGCCGGCCACAAGCCGGCGGTACGTGGCCGCGTCGACGGGATCGAGCCGGATCAGCCAACGGGAGCCACCGCCGGGCTTGGCGATCATCTCGGTGCGTGGGGGGCGCCGCAGTGCGGGGTGGCGATGCAAGAGGTACATGGACCGCTCCTCTCCAGGAACGACCCGGGGAGAGGAACGGGCGGATGGTGGGTTGTACCTCGCCCGCCGACGGTCGCGCAATCGGCCGGTCGGGGCTCCTTCGCTCACCCCCACCGCTCCCCCTATGCTGGAACCGTGCAGCTCGACGACCGAGATCTCGACATCGTCGCCGCCCTCCAGGCGGATGCGCGCGCCACCTACGCCGACGTCGCCGCGCGCGTGGGGATGTCCCAGAGCGCGGTACATGACCGCGTCCGGAAGCTGGAGGCGGCAGGGGTGATCCGGGGCTACACGGCGGTGGTGGCGCCCGAGGCCTTGGGACTGTTCGTCACGGCGTTGGTGGCGGCCACGCCGTTGGATCCGGCCCAGCCCGACGACCTACCGGAGCGCGTCCGTGCCTACCCCGAGGTCGAGGACTGCTTCAGCGTGGCCGGGGAGGCCAACTACATCCTGAAGGTGCGCGTGCGAACCACGAGCGACCTGGAGGAGCTGATCCGTCGGCTCCGGGAGAAGGGCCGCGTGCAGACCCGCACCACGATCGTACTGTCGATCCCCTTCGAGGGCCGGCCCCTCGCCACATGAACGCCCGCGCCGGCGCGCCAACGATGCCGACGACCTGCGACCCACGGGTATCCTTGCCCCGATGCGACTCCACAACACCCTGACACGGACGGTGGACGAGGTGGTGCCCATCGAGGACGGCCACGTGCGCATGTACACGTGCGGTCCCACCGTGTACCGCTCCGCGCACCTCGGGAACCTCCGCACGTTCATGCTGGCCGACCTCATCGCCCGCGGCCTGGAGCTCGAGGGGCTGCGTGTCACGCAGGTGATGAACATCACCGACGTCGGGCACATGACCGATGAGTCCTCGCCGGCGGCCCTGGACAAGATGCTCCTGGCCGTGGAGGACGAGGGGCTGGGCCCGCTGGAGATCGCCGAGAAGTACGCCGCGGGCGTCTTCGCGGACGCCGCCGCCCTGGGCATCCGGGCCGCCGACCTCTACCCGAAGGCCACGGACCACATCCCCGAGATGATCGAGCTCACGCAACGCCTGATCGAACGTGACCACGCCTACGCGGTGGACTCGGGCAGCGTGTACTTCGACGTCACCTCCTTTCCGGGCTACGGGAAGCTCTCCGGGAACACCCTGGACAAGCTCCGCGCGGGTCATCGGGATCTGGAGACCGACGACGCCAAGCGTCACGAGGCGGACTTCGCCTTGTGGAAGGCCGCCGGACCGGGCCGCCTGATGAAGTGGGCCAGCCCCTGGGGTGAGGGGTTCCCGGGGTGGCACGTGGAGTGCTCGGCCATGAGCATGAAGTACCTCGGCGAGCGCTTCGACGTCCATACCGGCGGCTACGACCTCACGTTCCCCCACCACGAGGACGAGATCGCCCAGTCCGAGGGGGCCACCGGCCACCAGGTCGTCACCACGTGGGTCCACGGCGGCCACCTCCGCCTCTCCGGGCAGAAGATCTCGAAGTCGAGCGGCAACGTCGTGCGTGTGCAGGAGCTCGTGGATCGGGGTCTCGATCCCCTCTCGTTCCGATGGCTCACGTTCATGACGCGCTACCGCAGCGAGATGGACTTCACGTGGGATGCCATGGAGGACGCGAACCGTCGGGTGCGCCAGCTGCGCAGGCGGATGGCGGGATGGGGCCCGGCCGCCACCGAGCTCACCGGCGTCGCGATCGGCTTCGATCGCAGGTTCCGCGAGGCGGTGGCCGCCGACCTGGACATGCCGAGCGCCGTGAAGATCGTGAACGAGCTCGTCGGCGCCGCCGACGTCACCGACAACGAGAAGTACGCGCTGCTGTCCACCTGGGACGAGATCCTGGGTCTGGATCTGCGCCGCGAAGCGGAGGCGGGCTGGGAGCCCACCGAGGCGATGCGCCAGCTGATGGCCGACCGAGACCGTGCCAGGCAGGCGAAGGACTATGCCACCGGCGACGAGATGCGCCAACGCCTCGCGGAGATGGGTCTGGAGGTCATGGACACCAGCGACGGCACCCGAGTGCGACCTCGCAACGAGTCCGTCACGGACTAGTGGACCACCTGGAGGTCGCGGGTGCTGCGGTTGAGCCGCTCGACGCCGTCAGCGGTCACCGCGACGATGTCCTCGATGCGCACCCCGAAGCGGTCGTCCAGATAGATCCCGGGCTCCACCGAGAACGTCATCCCGGCACGCAGCTCCACCTCGTTGCCCTCCACGATCCAGGGAGGCTCGTGCACCTCCAGTCCGATGCCGTGTCCGGTCCGATGGATGAAGCTCGCTCCGTACCCGGCTGTCTCGATCACGCGACGGGCCGCCCGATCGACGTCCTGGGCGGCGGCGCCCGGGCGGATCGCCCCGAGCGCCGCGTCGTGCGCGGCACGAACGGCGTCGTAGACCTCAGGCAGGCCGGCCGGGGCCTCCCCCACCACCACCGTGCGCGTCGTGTCGCTGAAGTAACCGCCGAACTCGCCGCCGAAGTCCATCACCACCACGTCGCGGGCCCGGATCGTGCGCGCCCCGGGCTCATGGTGCGGCGACGCGCCGTTGGGTCCGCTGGCCACGATGGCGAAGTCGGCCCGGCGGTGGCCGTTGCGGACCAACAGGTCCGAGAGATCCTCAGCCACATCCACCTCGTGGCGCCCCTCGAACCGCCCGTCGCAGATCTGGCGGAAGGTCTCGTCGGCGGCACGCGCCGCCCTGGAGAGGGCGGCGAGCTCGTCGGTGTCCTTCACCGATCGCAGCCGAGAGATCAGCGGCGACGCGGAGACGAAGGAGGCGCCCGGACGGACCCGTTGCAGACCCAACAGATGCGAGGCCCACATCCGGTCACCGATGGCCACCACGGCAGCGGGCGGCAGCAGGCCTGCCGCCGCCTCGTAGGGATCCTCGCCGTCGGTCCAGCCCACCACCTCGACGGAGCGACCCAGCGGCGATGCGCTGGCCAGCGGACGCTCGAGCATCGGCACCAAAAGGACGGAGTCGGCCCCGGGGCGGATCACCAGCAACGTGAGCCGCTCGTAGGGAGGCGGGTCGTAGCCCGTCAGGTACGCGAGGTCCGGTGACGGGGCCACCACCACCGCCGCGATGCCGTCGGCGACGGCCTCCTCGCCGGTGCGGCGCAACCGATCGAGATGGTGCGTGCTCATAGCTTCAGCAGCAGGGCACGGGGGACGATCTGGAAGGTGGCCGGCGTGGTGCCCAGCACCTCGCCGTCCGCCTCGACGGGCAGGGGGCGATCCGCGTCGACCGCCACGCGGATCTTCGCGCGCATCTCGTGGATGTGCGGGTCCGGCACGTGATCGCCGTGCCGGTAGATCCTCGGCAGCATCGTGAACGCGTCCGAACGCGGTCCCCGGAAGACGAGCGCGTCGAGGATCCCGTCGCCGGGGAACGAGCGAGGCGACATCCGCAGGCCGCCCCCGGAGAACTGGGCGTTGGCCACGATGACGTTGAACGCGGGCCCCTCGTACACCTTCGTGTCCGCCCGCACCGTCACCTGCGCCGGCCGCGTTCGTGCGAAGGTCAGCCAGAAGGCCAGGAAGCTGCGGGCGCGGCCCGTCCACTCCGGCAGGGCCGCCCGCCGTCGAAGGACGGCGGCCCCGAAGCCCGCCTCGGCGAGGTTGTGCGAGTAGCGCGTCGCCGGCTCCCCGTCCGGCCCGGTGCAGCTGATCTTCATGACATCGAATGCGTAGGTGTTCGACCCGGTGAGATGTCCGACGGCGCCGCGTGTGTCGCCGGGCAGACCGAAGCTCCGCACCAGGTCGCATCCGGAACCGGCCGCCACGACACCGAGCACCGGGTCGCTCACCAAGGGACGGCCGTCCGCCCCGAACATCCCGTTCACCACCTGCTGGACCGTCCCGTCCCCCCCGACCGCGACCAGGAACCGGGCTCCGCCGCGAAGCGCCCGAGCCGCAAGAGCCGTCGCATCGCCTCGGCTCTCCGCGACGTGCAGGGTGTAGGGGAGTTCGCGTTCTTCCAGCGCGCGCTCCAGGTCGGGGAGCTCCGTTCGCACACCACCGCCGCCCGCATCGGGGTTCGCGATCACCGTGAGGTCACCGAAGGCGCTCGTCACATGTCCATCCTAGAGGCCCGTGTACGCCACGACGCCGCGCAACACGGCGTCCCGTGCCCGCCCGACCAGTTCAGCGGTGCCCGGTTCCGCCACATCCTGGATCTGGCGCAGCAGATCGATCAGCTGCTTGCAGTTGCGAACGAAGTCCCCGGGCGCCATCTCCGTCTCCGCCAGCACGTCCTCCAGGGGCTTGCCCTCGGCCCAGTGGAACACGGGCGTGGCGAACCCGTTGTCGAGCTCCCGGCAGAGCTGCACCTGATGCTCGTCCTCGGTCGCTCGGATGTGCCTCCAGATCTCCTGCAGCCGCCGGTAGCGATGGCCGCTCTCGGCGGTCGGGAGCGCACCGGGGGCCGGGGCACGCTCGCGGGACTCGTACACGAGCGTGGAGACCAGGGAGGCCACCTCCGCGGGCTCCAGGCCCTCGAACACACCGGCGGCGAGGGCCTCCCCCATCAAAAGATCCCCCTCACCGTAGATCCGCGCCAGGAGTCGACCCTTCGGCTGGATCTCGAAGCCACGGACGTACCCGAGCTCCTCCAGGACACCCAGGACCCGGTCGAACTGGCGGGCCAGCGTCTCGGTTCGCGTGCGGATCCGACGGTCCACCCCACGGAGCTTGCGCTCCAGCTCGCTCGCCCGGCGAGCCCATCGCTCGTGGTGAGCGAGCTCAGGGCAGGCCTGACACGGATGCGCCGCGGCCTGCGCCTCCAGCTCCACGGCCTCCCGCTCGGCCTTGGCGCTCACGCGAAGGCGGGCGGGCTTGGGTTGGGAGACGCGGAGCGTGACGAGCTTGGCGGCCACGTCGCGGCGATACCGGGCGCTGCCGGGACTGCCGGCGCGTGGCAGAGCGACCCGCGTCAGCACGGTGGGGGCCTCGTCGAAGTCCTTGGCCGACGCACGGAAGGACTGCCGGTCCTGTGTCACCACCGTCGCCTTGCCGTCGCGGTTGGACACCACCATGGCCAGCCCCCGCCGCCGTGCATGTGGCAGGAAGATCACCTCGCCGGGGCGGAGCGCGGCCAGCGCGGTGCGGAGCCCGTCGGCTCGGTCCCGATCCTGACCGCGGCGATCCTCCTCGCGCAGACGCTCGGCCCGGTCCCGCAGTCCCCAGTACTCCTCGAAGTCGCCCAGATCGCATCGCATCTGCTGGCGGTAGCCATCCAGGAAGGACCGGTCGTGCTCGATCTGGCGCTCGAGCTGCACCACTCCCCGGTCGGCCAGGAACTGCGCGAACGAGGAGTTCAACAGCCGGTGGGCCTGGTCGCGCGTGTAGTTGCGCACCAGGTTCACCGCCATGTTGTACGAGGGCCGGAACGAGGAGGACAGCTCGTAGGTCCGCGTGGCGGCCAGACCGGCCACCCGCTCGAACTCCACGTTGCGCTGGTACACCACCACCGCGTGCCCGAGCTCGTCGATCCCTCGCCGGCCAGCTCGACCGGTGAGCTGCGTGTACTGCCCCGGAGTGAGGATCTCGTGGCGCTCGCCGGAGAACTTCCAGAGGTCCTCGATCACCACGCTTCGCGCCGGCATGTTGATCCCCAGCGACAGGGTCTCCGTGGCGAAGACCACCTTGACGAGGCCGGCCGCGAAGAGCTCCTCCACCGTCTCCTTGAAGACCGGCAGCATCCCGGCGTGGTGGGCGGCGACCCCTTGGGTGAGCCCGTCGAGGAAGTCGTAGAACCCAAGCGTGACCAGGTCCTGCTCGTCCATCCACGCCGCTCGCATCTCGGCGAACTCGCGGATCCGATCGGCCTCCTCGCGTGTGGTGAGCCGAAGCCCCGCGCCCCGGAGCCATTCCACGCTCCTGTCGCAGCCGACGCGGCTGAACACGAAGTAGATCGCCGGCAACATGCCTGCCTCGGCCAGCACCTCCACGACCTCCTCGCGGCGCGGCACGTACACACCACGATGGCCCTCGCGGGGCCGGCCCCGGCTGGTGTGCTGGACGGTGCCGCTACCCCGCCGTGTGTAGCTCTTCGTCCGCAGCTCTCGCTGATCCAGCGACACCACGTACGGGTTCGGCAGCAGCGAGCCGTCGTGCTCCACGTGCATCGGATGGAGCTTGTGCCCGACCAGATAGTGATGCTCCAGGGGCACCGGACGCCGCTCCTCGATCACCACGCGGGTGGCGCCGCGAAGTGTTCCGATCCACTCGCCGAACTCCTCCGCGTTGCTGATGGTGGCCGATAGGCACACCACGTTCACGCTGAGCGGCAGGTGGATCAGGATCTCCTCCCAGACGGCGCCGCGGTAGGGGTCCTGCAGGTAGTGCACCTCATCCATCACCACCGACACCAGCCCCTGCAGCGTGCGGCTGCGCTCGTAGAGCATGTTGCGGAGGACCTCGGTGGTCATCACCACCACAGGCGCCTCGGAGTTGACCGTGTTGTCCCCCGTCAGCAGCCCGACGTTCGAGGCACCCAGGCGCCTGACCAGGTCGCCGAACTTCTGGTTCGACAGTGCCTTCAGGGGCGTCGTGTAGAAGGCCTTGCCCCCCAGGGCGAGGGCTCGCTCGATCGCATACTCGGCGGCCACGGTCTTGCCGGCGCCGGTGGGCGCGGCCACCAGCACCGACTCGCCTGCATCGAGCGCGCGGATCGCCGCCGTCTGGAATCCGTCGAGCGGGAACGGGTACTGCGCGGCGAAGCTCTGGGGGTCGGTCACGGTGGTCCGAGTCTACGGCCGGCGCCGACCGGCGATCCTCACGGCAGGCCGCAGCGGGCAAGGAGCCGGGACAGCCCCTCGTCGAACTCCTGAGGCGCCTCGAGATTGGACAGGTGCCCCACCCCCGCGATCCGCAGCAGCTCAGCGCCGGGGATCGCCGCCGCCATCGACGCGGTGACCGCCTCCGGGATCAGCCGGTCGCCGTCGGAGGTGACGACGAGGGTGGGCACGCCGATGGTGCCGAGCTCGTCGCGGCGGTCGGGGCGCGCCGCCATCCCGAGCGCCGCCGCCGCGATCGCCGATGCCGGCTGGTCCGCGATCAGGGCCCGCACGCGGTCCTGGAGGAGCCGCGGCGCATGATCCGACAGCAGGGGCGGCGGCTCGGCCACCAGGAATGCGCTGCCCTCGGCGCGGAGGCGCTCGGCCAGCGCGCGCCGGCCCGCCGCCCCCTCGGGCGGGTCCGCCTCCGCGCGCGTGTTCGCGAGGGTGAGGCCGATCACGCGGTGCGGCGCCATCGCCAGCAGGGCAAGGGTCGCGTATCCGCCCATCGACAGGCCGCACACGACGGCTCGCTCGACGCCGGCCTGATCCAGGGCCTCCAGGCAACGGTTCGCGGCCGCGTCCATCGTCATCACCTCGCCGGCGGGCACAGAGCCGCCGAACCCCGGCAGGTGCGGTGCGACCACCGGCAGCGCCCCGCCGAACGTGGTGACCTGCGGCTCCCACATCCGGGCGTCGAGGGGGAACGCGTGCACCAGCAGCAATCCGTCGGTCATCGCACCACCGTGGCTCCCGGTCCCACCACGAGGCGGAGCGCTCCGGGAACGATCTGGAACCTGGCCGGCAGCGACCCCACACGTTCGCCGTCGGCGTACACCTGGATACTGCGGTTGGCCTCCACGCGCACGTGCGTGGCGCGCAGCATGGACACCTTCGGATGGCGCACGTGGGTGCCGCGGAAGACGCGCGGGAACGCGCGCAGGAAGGCCGAGGTGGACAGGGCATGCACGATGCACACGTCCAGCACACCGTCGTCGATCACCGCGGTGGGCAGCACCCGCATCCCCCCGCCGTAGGAACGGCTGTTCCCGACCACCACCAGCATGGCCTCGGTGTCGATGTGCTGATCGTCCAGTTCGATGGCGTAGTGCGCGGGCGCGAAGCGCCGCAGGGTCTTCAGGACGGCGGCGACGTAGGTGCCGGTGCCCCCGAGCTTCAACGACATGGCGTTGGCGGTCTCGTTGACCTCGGAGTCGAAGCCGGCCCCGGCGATGTTCACGTAGTAGCGCTCCTGGGCCCCGGCGGTGACCTTCACCACGTCGACCTCCCGGATGTCCGGCGCGACCAGCAGGCGGGTGGCGGCACGAAGCGTCCCCGGCCCGATCGCCTTCGCGAAGTCGTCGCCGGTGCCGGCGGGAAGGACGGCCAGGGCCGCCCGGGTCCCGACCAGACCGTTCACCGCGGCGCCCACGGTGCCGTCGCCGCCCAGCACGGCCACGATGTCGGCTCCGTCGCCAGCCGCGGCCCGCGTGAGCTCCTCCAGATCGGCGGCGGACCCGGCGAGGCGGACGTCGTGCTCGATGCCCAGCGCGTGGAGATCGGCGACCACGCCGCCGATCTGCCTGCCCGCATGGCCACGGCCCGCGGTGGGGTTGACCACCACCACGACGGTCATCCGCCCGACTCCCGCCGTCCTAGCCCGACGGGGCGCCCGACAGCCCGGACAGCCCGGGAGGCGCCTGCAGCAGACCGACCGCGGCTCGGGCCTCCGTGTAGTCGGCGTAGCCCTCCTGGAAGACGCGGGCGGCGATCGGCAGCAGCGTGCCCGCCTCGGCGATCGACGCCTCCGTCACCGCCGGGTCGTCGGAGGTGACGGCTGTCTTCACCAGCTTCGCCACCTGCGCGTACAGCTCCAGGCCGTCCATCATCCGCGCCTTGGAGTTCAGGACGTAGTTCGTCGTGGCCAGGTCGAGGGCCCCGTTCGCGGAGATGAGCGCGGGGAGGTCCACTCCCGCCAGGGTGGCATCGGCGTCGGAGGTGAGTCCGATCGCCATGGTGGCGGTGTCCTGTGCCGTTTTGTCCGGATCGCCCTTCGCCAGGGTCGCCACGGAGGCCGACAGCGAGGGCAGGATGGCGGGGGGGCCGCCCGTGGTGCCGGGCGTGCCGATCGTCGCGATCATGCCCTCGACGGTGGTCTGCCACTCCTGCACGATCCGTCGGGCGTTCGCATCGCGGAGCGTCCGCGCCTCGTCCGCATGGCTGCTGCGGAGTCCGTTGGTGGCCCAGACGACCACCATGACCGCGCCCATCCCCAGTAGGGCGCCGGCCACGAACTGCACCCAGCGCCGCACGAAGAACGGCGGCTTGCGGACCACGGGCTCAGGACGTGGGGCGCGCGCCGACGGACGGCTCTTCGTCTTGCCCTTGCCCTTGATGGCCATCTCCGTCGACCTACTTCCTCAGGATGCGGATGACGATGATAGCGGCCTCGTAGAACAGGTACATCGGGATCATCATGGCCATCATCGTGTACGGGTCCGAGCTCGGTGTGATCACCGCGGAGAACACGGCGACGAACACGATGGCGGGCCGGCGCCAGGCACGGAGCTTCGCGCTGGAGATGATGCCGGCCAGCCCTAGGAAGATCAGCAGGATCGGGAACTCGAAGGACAGGCCGAACGCGAGCGTCAACAGCACCACGAACCCGATGAACGAGCCGGCCGTGATGAGCGGCACGAACGCGGGCCCACCGAACCCCAGCAGGAACGCCAGGCCTCGCGGCAGGGTGACGTAGGCCACCACACCCCCCAGCGCGAACAGCAACGTCGACGACACGATGAACGGGATCGTCATCTTCCGCTCGCGGTCGCTCAGTCCGGGGACGATGAACGCCCACAGCTGGTACAGGACCACCGGCAGCGCCACGAACAGCCCGAGGAAGACCACGACCTTGAATTTCACGACCAGCGGTTCGACCGCACCGCTGAAGACGAGCTGGCACCCCGTCGGCGGCCGTTGATCGACCGGCTGGCTCGCCACGAAGTCGCAGAAGGGTTTGCGGATCAGGTCGATGAACGGGTCGTACAGGATCCAGCCGACGATCGAGCCGCAGCCGACCGCGATGAAGGTGACGATGACCCGGTGCCGCAGCTCCTCCAGGTGCTCGATCAGGGTCATCGTCCCGGTGCGCTGCTCGGGTGTGCGTCGTCGCAGCCTCGGGATCATCGGCATGGGAAGTCGCGCGGTGGCGCGCTACTCCTGCAGGGTCGGAGATCCCGGGGTCGGGGTGTCGTGATCGCCCGCGCCCGGCTCGATCGTCGGCGGGGCGTCCTCAAGGGACGTCGCGGCCGGCGGGACCGGGGGCTCCGCTGCCGCCGTCGCGGGCGCCGGGTCGGGCTCGTCGTCCACCGGCGTGGGGCGGGCCGGTGTATGCGTCCTGTTCGGGGTCGGGCCCGGTTCGGGACGGAACGGCTCGTCCAGGTTGAAGTTGATCGAGTCGCGCACCTCGTCCTGCACCTTGCGGAGCTCCCGCAGGCCCCTGCCGATCGATCGTCCCACCTCGGGCAGCCGGGAGGGTCCCACCACGACCAGCGCGATGAGCAGGATCATCATGATCTCGAGTGGGCCGATGTTCATGGGTTGGCGGGCGTCGCCCGGCTTCCATCGTACCCCGCGAGCCTCAGCGGCGAGAGGTGGTACGACGTGCCCCCCCGTGCCCGGGGACGCGGGAGGTCCCCTCACCGATCTCAGCGGTCAGGGACGCCACCTCCTCGGTGAAGCGGCCGAGGGAGCGGGACAGGACCAGGGCCTGGCGCACGACGGCGACCAGGATCGCCCCGATGGCGACGATCGACACGACGGTCAGCACGAGCCAGACGATGAGCCAGGTGGACACGCGGGGATGCTACCGCGGAGCGAGCCCTCACTGCTTGGCGAGGAACTCCTGGATGTACCGGTCGTCCTCGAGCATGAAGTGGAACTCGATCAGGTCGTCGATCGTCAAGCTCGGTCCCTCCATCAGCGGGCCACGGGGATCCTCGGGCTGCGCGTCGAAGAGCGTCTCGGGATCCAGGAGCCCCGCACGGGTCCCGGCGCCGCGGTCGATGTCGACCCCCGCCGAGACCAGCAGCGCCACGATCTTGCGGTCGGCGCGCTTCTCCACGTCGTCCGCGCAGCTCGGGCAGGTGAAGCGGTAGGAGCCCTCCCGACCGTCCTGCTTGACGCTCAACAGGATCGACTCGGGTCCCATGTCCACTTCCCCGCATCGGGGGCACGTTGTCCGGATCGTTGTCATCTCACCGGAGCTATCGGCCCCACGTCCTGAGGCCTTGAGGCTTCGATGGCAGAAGGGGGCTACCCAATCGGGGCTGGTCCGCCATCGCCGGGGTAGAGCCCCCGGGTGCGAGCGGCCAGATCGCGCACTCGATCGGCGAGCTCCTGTGGTTGCAGCACGCGCGCGTCCGGACCCACGCGAAGCAGGAGGCCCGCCACCCATCCCAGACGGGCGGTGGGCAGCGTCACCTCCAGGTCGCCGTCGTCGCGCTCCACCTCGTCGGCGGTCTCGTAGTACTCCGCGATCCATCGCGCTTCCGGCGCGAGCGTCAGACGCACCGGCACGTCCTCGGTGGTCGGCGTGTAGAGCGGCCGGCCGGCGCCGGCCAGGCCTCGAGGTGCGAACCTCTCCCCCGTTCGTGTCGCCCGGCGGATCCTGTCGGCGCGGAACAGCCGCTCGCCATCGGCATCGGCATCCCACGCCGCCACGTACCAGTTCCCGAGGCTCGAGAACACCTCCTCGGGATCCACCTGGCGGACGCTCCACTCGCCGCTGGAATGCGCGAAATACTCGATCTCGAGGCGCCCATGGTCGCGCGCGGCATCCCGGAGGGCCTCTAGCAGCCCCGAGGGACGGCCGGCATCGGACGTCTCGATCCGCCCCTCGATGTCGCCGAGGGTCTCCGGACCCAGCGCCCCCGCCAGCTTCGTGAGCGCTCCGCGAAGGTCGGGAGCCTCGGGCAGGCCCGGGGTGGCAAGCAGCTCCGTGCCGCGCAGGTACAGCGCCAACGCCTCGTTCCGGGTGAGCCGCAGCGGCCGGGAGAAGTGGTCGGCCATCGTGATGAAGATCTGGCCGTCCTCCTCGATGTCCACGCCGACGAGGTCGCCGGGCTCGTACGGGGGCAGGCCCGACATGAACAGCAGCATCAGATCGCTCCGCAGCGCGTCGGGCTCGACGTCGAACCCACGCGCGACCTCCGCCAGCGTGGTCCCCGGATGCTGCACCAGATAGGGCACGATCACGAGGAGCCGACCCAGCCGCTCGGAGGTGGTGACGCCGGCACGACGTGCGTCAGCCGGCACGGATCGCCTCCAGCCTCGCGATGACCTCGTCACGCAGCTCCTCGGGCTCCACCACGCGGGCGTCGGGACCGAACTGCAGGACCCAGCCCGCCAGATCGGCGACGTCTGCCATGGGCAGCGTCACCTCGGTCCAGCCGTCGGGCCCGGGCTCCCGGGTAGGCGTCCCGGCGAGGCCGGCCGTCGCCCACCACACGATCTCGGGTGCGAACGCCACCGTCGCGGATGCGGAGGGCTCCCCCACGCCCCACGGTCCGGCCTGCACGTGGTCGGCCGCCCGGAAGGTCGGGGCCGGTTCCGAGCCCTCGCCGGCATCGGCGATGTCGGTCGTGAAGCGCGTCAGTCGGAACGCCCGCACCGCATCGCGCTCCCGATCCAGTCCCACCAGGTACCAGTGGCCACCCCGGCAGAGCATGGCGTAGGCATCCATGTCGCGGTGGTGGGCGCTGCCTCGAGAGGTGCGGTACCCGAAGCCCACGCGTCGGCGGCGCTGCGCTGCGTCGGCGGCGGCCAGCAGCAGGGATCCCGGGGTCCCCGAGGCCAGCGGACCCCCGGTCAGACCGGCCATGACCCCCCCGTCGGCACCGTACAGGAGCTTGCGCACGGCCTGCTCTGCGGGGTCGCTCCCCCCGCCGGTCTGCGCGGCCACGAACAGAGCTGCAAGCTCCTCGGGCGTGAAGGCGATCTCGGGCAGGTAGTACTTCTCTTTGGGGATCGTGTAGCCCTGCTCCACCTCCCAGATGTCGGTGGCCACGAGTTCCAGCGGGATGCCATAGTCGCGCAGGGTGTCCTTGTCCCGCTCGAACATCCGCTTGGCCGAGTCCTTGTCCTGCTGCCCATACGCGTCGCTCAGCGTCCCCCTGATCTGCTCGAAGGTCAGGGGGGTACGGGCCTCCAGCAGGAGCGCGACCAGGTTCAGCAGACGCTCGAGCGGCTCCACGTGCGGCATCATAGCGGGGCCATGTTCGCCGACACCGGAGCCATCCCATGATCCGCCTCCGCCGCGGCGTGGTGACATCGCTCGACCGCGCCCGCCCCGGCCTGACCGAGCTCACCGTCTCGCTTGCGGGCCGGGACGAGGCGGCGATCGCCTACCCGGAGCTGACCGGTGAGGTCCGCCTCGGCGACACCGTGTTGGTCAACACGACCGCGGTAGCGCTGGGTCTGGGCACGGGCGGCGCCCACTTCGTGATCGGGGTCGAGGGACGGGAGTCCGGGGAGGAGCCGCTCGGCCATGTGATGAAGGCGCGGTACACGCCCGTGCAGACGGCGGTGCGCACCGTCGAGGAGAGCGATCGGGACGTGCTGGAGGCCTCGGACGGGCTGGGAGGGATGCCGGTCGTCTGCGCGCCCCTGCACTCCATGATCGCGCCCGCGGCGGCGGCGGCGCGCGTGGCGGGCGCACGGCGGGTCGTCTACGTGATGACCGACGGTGCGGCGCTGCCGGGCGCCCTCTCTCACCTCGTGGTCTCCCTGCGCGACGCCGGATTGCTCGACGGGTGGATCACGTGCGGGCAGGCCTTCGGCGGAGAGCTCGAGGCCGTCACCATCTGGACGGCCCTGCTGGCAGCAAGGGAGCTCCTCGATGCCGACGTGGTCGTGGTGGCCGATGGCCCCGGCAACCTGGGCACCGACACCACATGGGGCGTCACGGCGCTGGCCGGCGGCCATGCGCTGAACGCCACCACCGCGCTCGGGGGCAGACCCGTGCCCGCGCTCCGCGTGAGCTTCGCCGACGAGCGCGAGCGCCACCGCGGGCTCTCTCACCACTCCGTCACGATCCTGCGGGACGTGTGCACGGTCGCGTGCGACGTGCCGGTCCCCACCCTGGAGGATCCGGTGCAACGAGCGGCGGTGTGGGACTCCCTGCGAGCGGCCGGGCTGGAAGAGCGTCATCACCTGGTCGAGGTCGACGGCCGGCCGGGGATCGCCGGCCTTGCCTCCCACGGGGTGGACGTGACATCCATGGGCCGCGGACCGGCGGACGATCCCGCCTTCTTCCTGGGCGCGGGCGCCGCTGGGGTCCTGGCCGGCAGGATGGCGGCCGGCACCCGGCGGTGGCGATCACAGCTCGACCGCTGAGGGCGTCCGCCGGGTCACATGTGGGCGATCAGCTGCTCCACGCGCTCGTCGGTGCTCTTGAAGGGGTCCTTGCAGAGCACGGTGCGCTGCGCCTGGTCGTTCAGCTTCAGGTGTACCCAATCCACCGTGTAGTCGCGCCGTTTCGCCTTCGCCTGCTTGATGAAGTCTCCTCGAAGCTTGGCGCGGGTGGTCTGTGGCGGCTCGCGCATGGCCAGCTGCACGTCGGTGTCGTCGACGACGCGCTCGACCCGCCCGGCCTTCTCGATCAGGTAGTACAGGCCGCGGCTCCGGTTCACGTCGTGGTAGGCGAGGTCCAGCAGCGCGATCCGCGGTGAGGCCAGCGGCAGGTCGTGCTTGGCCATGTACCGATCCATCATCAGGCGCTTTGTCACCCAGTCGACCTTGCGCGAGAGGCGCTCGGGCTCGGCGGCGGCCAGGGCCTCCAGGGCTTCCCGCCACTCCTCCAGCAGCTGCTTGGACACCTCGTCGGCGCCACGCCTCTCCACGAACCGCGCGGTCTTCTCGAAGTACTCGGTCTGGATCTCGATGGCGGTCAGCTCTCGCCCGTTGCCGAGCTTCACCTTGCGCGTGCACGTGACGTCGTGGCTGATCTCGCGGATCGCCCGGATCGGATTCTCCAGTGTGAGATCGCGCATCACGGTGTTGGCCTCCATCATGCGCAGCACCAGGTCGGTGATGCCGACCTTCATGAACGTGGTCCACTCGCTCATGTTCGAGTCCCCGACGATCACGTGGAGCCGCCGGAAGCGCTCGGCGTCGGCGTGGGGCTCGTCGCGGGTGTTGATGATGGGGCGGCTGCGTGTGGTGGCGCTGGAGACGCCCTCCCAGATGTGTTCCGCACGCTGGCTGATGCAGAACTGCGCCCCGCGGGGCCCATGCAGCACCTTGCCTGCACCGCAGTAGATCTGCCGGGTCACGAAGAACGGGATCAGGACCTCGGCCATGCGGGCGAATTCACCCTGGCGGGCCACCAGGTAGTTCTCGTGGCACCCGTAGGAGTTCCCGGCGCTGTCGGTGTTGTTCTTGAACAGGTAGACCTGGCCCGAGATACCCTCCTCGTGCAGCCGCATCTCGGCGGCCCCCAACAGGGCCTCGAGGATGCGCTCGCCCGCCTTGTCGTGCGCCACCAGCTCCTCGATGCTGTCGCACTCCGGGGTGGCGTACTCGGGGTGTGAGCCCACGTCGAGATACAGCCTCGCTCCGTTCTCCAGGAAGACGTTCGAGGAGCGGCCCCAATGGACGACCCGGCGGAAGAGGTAGCGTGCCACCTCGTCCGGGGACAGACGGCGTTGGCCACGGAACGTGCAGGTGACGCCGTACTCGTTCTCCAGGCCGAAGATCCGCCGATCCATCCCGACAGCCTACGCCCGGCTGTGGGAAGAGCGCTCAGCCGCCGAGGATCCGCGCGACCTCGGCGTCGTCCAACCGGCGGAACTTGCGCCGCTGCCCGCGAGTGCGGTCCAGGATGCCGGCCTCGATCGACTCGGGGTCGATCGTGCGGCTCTCGGGCGATCCGATGATCTCCACCGCCGCCTTCACGGCGGTGGCCAGATCCCAGCCGGGCGCGTACCGGGTATGCAGGGTCTCGGTCAGCTCCTCCGCGTGGCCGCCGATGGCCACGAAGCCGTGCTCGTCGGTCACGCTGCCGTCGAACATCACATGGTAGATCGCGGTGCCGCTGGCGTCGCCGTCCACCTCGCCGACGAGGATCTCCACCTCGTACGGCTTCATCTGCTGGGTGAAGATGGTGGACAGCGACTGTGAGTACGCGTTGGCAAGGTCGCGAGCCTTGACGTCCTCACGACCGTACGAGTAGCCGCGCAGATCCGCCAGGCGTACCCCGGCGATCCGCAGATCCTCGAACTCGCTGTACTTGCCGACGCCGGCGAAGGCCA
>JBDUEF010000045.1:0-15914 GCA_040002535.1 Actinomycetota bacterium
ACGGCGTCCTACACTGCGGCGCGTGACACGACCGTTGCGCGTGGGGATCCAGCTCCCGGAGGTCGAGCGCGACGTCCGATGGCCTGAGTACGCCGCCATGGCGCGCGCTGCCGAGGAGGTGGGCTTCGACTCGATCTGGGTCGGCGATCATCTTCTGTACCGTGACGACGGCAAGCCGGAACGCGGACCGTGGGAGGCGTGGACCCTTCTGGCGGGGCTCGCGGCTATCACCTCTCGCGTGGGGCTGGGGCCCCTCGTCGCCTGCGCCGGGTTCCATCCTCCGGGGCTGATCGCGAAGATGGCGGCGACCCTCGACGAGGTGAGCGGCGGCCGCTTCGTGCTGGGCATCGGCGCCGGGTGGAACCGCCAGGAGTTCGACGCGTTCGGCATCCCGTTCGACCATCGGGCCGGCCGCTTCGAGGAGTCTTTCGGCATCGTTCGCCGACTGCTGGCTGGCGAGCGGGTCACCCACCACGGGCGCCTCTGGCAGGTCGAGGATGCGGTGCTGTTGCCGCCGCCCGCCCGCCGGGTGCCGATCATGGTGGGCAGCTCCGGGCCGCGGGTGCTGGGCGCAGCCCTGCCGTGGGCAGACGCCTGGAACATCTGGTTCGATCTCACCGGCAACACGCCTGAAGGCTTCGAGCGGGAGAGCGCGAAGGTGACTGCCGTGGCGGAGGCGGTGGGACGTGACCCCGATTCCGTCGGACGGAGTGTATGTGTCCTGGTCGTCGCGGATCGTCGGGCCCGTGAGCGCCCGATCCCCGAGGGCTGCCCGCCGCTGGAAGGAGACGCCGGCGTGATCGCGGCGGGGCTCCGAGATCTGGCGGAGGCCGGCGCCGACGAGGCGATCGTGGTGGTGAGCCCGATCACGGAGGACTCGATCCGCGGACTGGGTGCCACCCTCGCCGAGCTGGACCGATGAGGGATCGTGGCGGCGTCTTGACCGTACGCTCGTGGATCGATGTCCTTTCGGCGGTGTCCACCGCGCCGGGCAACGGGTAGCGTAGGAAGCCCCTTCCAACCCTCGACCCAACGGAGATGCCCATGCTCGGATCCGCAGAGGCACCGCAGCGCACCATCGACGACGATGTCGACCGGCCAGATCCGGAGGTCACCGTCGCCGAGCGCGGCGAGCGGGCTTTCGAGGACCTCCTCGCACGCTTCCGCGCGTCGCAGCCACGGTTCCGCATCGCCGACAGCGTGATCCGCCGCTACCACCTATCCATGGGCAGCCGCGGTTTCGTGATCCTGGCCGGGGCCAGCGGCACCGGCAAGACCTGGCTGGCGCAGTCCTACGCTGAGGCGATCGGCGCCCGGGCCAAGATGGTGGCCGTCGACCCGAGCTGGTCCTCCAACGAGGATCTGCTGGGCTACCTGTCACCGCTCGACGGCTTCTATCACCACACACCGTTCAGCGAGTTCGTGCAGGAATCCGCCCGCGAGTGGGACAGTGCGAACAACCTCGGCAAGACAGCCCGGGAGTTCCACGTGATCCTCGACGAGATGAACCTCGCCAGGGTGGAGCATTACTTCAGCAGGTTCCTATCGGCGATGGAGCTGCGAGCCCGACAGGGCTCGGCTCGGCTCGATCTGGCACCGGGCCACAGCGTCGTGCTGGCCCCCAACCTGAAGTTCGCCGGTACGGTCAACGTCGACGAGACGACCTACGGGTTCGCGGACAAGGTGTACGACCGCGCACAGCTGATCGAGCTTCCCCTGCGGCGCGAGGACGTGGTGGCACACCTGGAGGACAAGCCCTACGCGGACATCGTGCTGGCGATCACCGACGCCCTGCACGCGTTGTCGCCCTTCGGCTTCCGAGTGCTGGACGAGATCGACCAATACGTCCACGGAGCCTCCGAGCTGGGGATCCCCTGGCAGGTCGCGTTGGACGAGCAGCTCGTGCAGAAGGTGCTGCCTCGCGTGCGCGGGGCGGACAGCAACCTCGACGAGGGTCTGGAGGCCTTCGCCGCCGCTCTGGGGGACGGGGAGTTCCCGCTCTCGCGGGCGAAGGCGCAGGACATGCGCGAGGAGTTCGCCCGGCATGGGTTCGCCTCCTTCTGAGTCCGGGTCGCCTCGCACGGAGCTCGAGCGGCTGCGCGGCGCGGTGCGCGGCACCGACCGCGGACCGGGACTGGCCGCCGTGCTCCCCCGCCTCCAGCGCTTCCACCGCAAGAGTCTGGTTCGGCTCGAGCGGTGGACGAGGGGTGACCTGGCCCGCCACCCCGAACCGCGCGAGTTGATCCGGAGCGTTCGCCGTCCCGGCAACCGTGATGAACACGGGCGGCTCGTCTCCGTCTTCGACGCCCGGCGTGTCCTCACCGTCGACGTGCACGAGAACCGGGTCGTGCGGCATGTGGCGTTGGAGGTGCGGAGCAGGCTGCGAACCCTGGCCGCCCGCGATCAGGGAGATGCCGCGGAGATCCTGCGTGAGCTGGACGCAGCGCTTGACCGCGCCCCCTTCCTCCGGGAGGTCGGCGCGCTCGACGCCCGGCCGACCGAACCGACCGCGACGCTGTCGGGTGATCCTCTGTACCGCACGGTCTTCCGGTCGTGGCTCGACCTCGATGGCGACCCGGCCGGACCGCCCCACCTCTGAGATACCGGGCGTCAGAGCCCGGCGGCGCGGCCGTTCTCCGACCGGTCGGGGTGCCCCGCCACGGGCCCATGACGAGGCGGGCCATGGGGACCGTGTCGGGTCCCCTCGCCCGGACGGGGCCCGTTGGGACGACGCGGGCCGCTCTGACCCTCACCGAGCCCATGACGGCGGCCTGCACCATGCCCCGCCGCACCCCCGTTCCCACCTCGATGCCTCGCACGATGGTCGGAGCCCCGCCCGGGTGATGCTCGGTCGTGCAGCACGAGTCTCACCAGTGCTCGCAGGAGGCCCGCAGCGTCGTTCGACACGCACTGTATGACCAGCCGCCGCAGAGCCGGTTCGGCGCCGGCGATCCCGAGCCGTGCTGTCGAGGACCGGCAGGCGCGCTCCCTGGCGAGCAGCGACGGGCCGGTCGCGATCCCAGGGGAGGCGGTGTTTCCCGAGACCGGGGAGGCCCGCGCCGGCGCGGTGGCCATCGGCGCGGTGGCGGTCGACCCACCCACCGCCGTGCCGGGAGCGGTGTGGGGGGCGCTGGGGGAGGTCCCCGGGTCCCCTGCCGTGCCCGTGGTGGGTCCCGTATCCACGCCGGTCACGGGCCCGGAGGGAGCGAGGGGTGGCGACGCGGTCACCACCGTGCCGCCTCCGGATGCCGGCGGCGCGGCAGCAGCGATGTCGGTGAGCCCTCTGTCCCGCTGCTGTTCGTTCAGGCGTGACGCGATCGCCGAGACCACCAACAGGAACGTGAGCGTGGCGGCGACCGCGACCTCCACGCCGCCGCGCCGGACCGAGCGTGGCACCACGCGCAGGGGAGAGACGACGGAGGACCCAACGGCGATCGGCACCGGTCGCGCGGGAGCGGCTCGCAGCACTGCTCGCGCCAGATCTCGACGGACGCTGCCGGGCGCGACGCGCTCGTCGGCCGACACCGAGGTGGCGCCCTCCGGCCACACCACGACGACGCCGATGTCGGGCTCCGCCACCCGGAACGCCGCCACGGTCTCCGCGCTGATCTCCGCATCGAAGACCACGACCTCGGGCCCGGCCACGCCCACGAGACGCGCGAGCTCCCCCGGCGTGCTGGCGCGGGCCACGACGCGATGTCCTGCGTCCTCCAGGAACGCCGACAGTCGCGCCGGGGGTTCCGCAGCCTGGGCGACCAGGACCCGCACGGCGCGGGGAGGCCCGTGATTGCTCGAATCCAACAAGCGCCGCCCTCCCCCCTCACCACCGAACACGAACCCGCTGTCCGACCACCTCACGGACGCGCTGGATGCTAGCGAGTCCGAGGCGGTTCGGCTATGGGGCCCGTGGGGGTGCACCGGAGGCCCGGCAGGTCGGACGTTCGAGGCGCCGAGCGGAGCGCGACGATCACCGCAGGACCCTCTCGGCGATGACGCCGGGTCCTCAGGGCTGCTCGTCCAGGAGCCCGCCCACGTAGTCGGCGGACCCGTCGCCGCGGTAGAGATACTCCACCACGTTGTCGACCCCAGGGATGCGGTCATCCTGGACCGTCAGGTCTGCCCCCGGCGGCCAATAGATGGTCGCGTCCGGCGCCAGATCGTCGTGGACCTCCTCGGTCTGACCGTCCAGCGGACCTCCCACGAATCGCACGCGCCTGATCTCTCCCTCCTGCCCGTCTTCTGTCCGGTCCTGTCCTCCCGGTCCTGTCCTCCGAGCGTCCACGGCATGAGCCCGGGATGTAGAAGCTCCCTCGTTACCCGGGCCGCATCGCCGTCAATCTCCGGCGCCCGTCCGGTCGCCGAGCATGGCCACCTGGAGGAGCTCGTCCAGGGTGATCTCCCGGAACGACCCGATGACCAGATCAGCGCGGCTGAGATCGAGGGGCCGCGTCACCTCGTTGGGCACGGCGAGGCAGAACAACCCTGCCGCCTTCGCCGCAGCGATGCCGTGGGGTGAGTCCTCGACCGCGATCGCCGCAGACGCGTCCACGCCGAGCTCGGCCAGGGCCTCTCGGTACAGCACCGGGTTGGGCTTGGCGCGGCCGGCGTCGCCGTCGGCCGCCACGATCGCGCTCCAGCCCTCCCCGATCCCCAACCGGCCCAGGTGATGGCGGATCCATCGCGCGTCGTTGCTGCTCACGATGCCGAGCGCCAACCCTCGCGCACGCGCCTGGTCCAGCCACTCCCGAACGCCGGCCCGGACGTCGACCCCCACCATCAGCTCGTCGACACGCTCCCAGGGATCGACCGCGCCTCGATCGAGGGCCCGCCCCAGGCGGAGCTCCAGATCCGCCATGGGATCGAACCCGTCGAGGGTTCCCACCGCCGCCGCCCATTCGTCGAGCTCCAGGGTGTGGCCGTGATCGTCGTACATCCGCCGGTACGCCTCGAAGACCACGGTCTCTGAGTCCCACAGCGTTCCGTCGAAGTCGAACAGCAGAGCCTCGATCACCCCCTCACGGTACCGGGCCGTAGGATGCGGCCGTGGAGTTCCGGGAGGTGGTGGGCCGTCGCCGCATGATCCGGCGTTTCGATCAGCGACCGGTGCCGCCCCACACGGTCGACAGGATCGTGGACATCGGCCGTCGCGCCCCCTCGGCCGGCTTCTCGCAGGGACTGGAGCTGCTGGTGCTGGACAGGCCCGACACGGTCGGTGCCTTCTGGGCCCTGACCAACGACCCGGGCGGCGGGTGGGACGCCGATGCGGTCGCCGTGGGTCCCACCGTCATCATCGTGCCGCTTCCCGACGCGGGCCGCTACACGCAGCGCTACGCCGAGCCCGACAAGATCGCCTACGGCATGGACCAGCGTGAGCGTTGGCCCGTGAAGTTCTGGGACATCGATGCCGCCATGGCGGCGATGCTGATGTTGCTGGCGGCGGTCGACGAGGGTCTGGGCGGGTGGTTCTTCGGCATCACGCACGGCGAGCGCGCGTTGCTCGACACGTTCCACGTGCCGGCCGGCCTGCGGCCGATCGGGATCCTGGGCCTCGGATACCGGGCCAAGGACGAGGAACCGACAGGCTCATGGCTGACGCGCGAACGCAGGCCGCTCGGGGACCAGCTTCACCGGAACGGGTGGTGACTCGCCGGGCGCTGGGCTGAGACCCCCTAGGTCGCCGGTTTGCGCATCGGACGCTCGGGCGGGGGAAGCTGGCTCCGCAACTTGTAGTAGGTCCGCTCCACCAGGAATCGCGCATCGGTGGCGTCGGGGTCGGCCAGCACCTTGCGGAGCCATGCCTTCACCTCATCGATCTCCTCGAGCTCCGGCGTGGCGCGACCGCCCCGGACCAGCCGCTTGCGACCGACCATCGGCGAGAGTAGCTGCGCGGCTTTGCCGAGATCCCCCGCCTCCACCAGCTTCAGCACCTGCTGGATCTTCGCCCCGTCCATCACAGCGCCCCGTTCATCGCCTGCTCCTGCCCCGATGCTGCTGGGCCTGGTGGGGTCGACGCGGCCGGTGCCGCTGACCCGGCGCAGCCGGTGGCGCCTTCTCCGCGCGCATGCCGGCTCGTTCGAACTCAGCGTGCAGGTCCAGCATCCGGGCGATGGCGCGCACCTCGTTCACCTGCTGCGGCGTGACGAAGGTGATGCCCTCGCCGGCGCGACCCGCCCGCGCCGTCCGACCCACGCGATGCACGTAGGCCTTCTCGTCGCCTGGAGGATCGAAATTGATCACATGGCTGATGTGCTCGAGGTCCAGTCCACGCGCCGCGACATCGGTCGCCACCAGGACGTCGTTGTGGCCCGCCGCGAAGTGACCCAGGGCGCGTTCCCGCTGCGGCTGCGACATGTCACCGTGCAACGCGCCCACACGGAACCCCTGATGCGTGAGGGTTCGGGCCAGGCGGTCGGCGCCCCGCTTGGTGCGAACGAAGATCAGTGTGAGACCACGGTCCGCGGCGAGCTCTCGAACGAGGGCCGCGGTCTTGCCCTCGTGCGGTACGGCGATGAAGCGGTGCGTCGCCTCGGTCACGGTGGCACGTTGATCGGCCACCTCGTGCAGGACCGGGTCGTGGGTGAATCGCGCGGCCAGGCGACCCACCTCGCCGTCCAGCGTCGCCGAGAAGAGCATGGTCTGCCGGTCCGGTTGCAGCTCCTCCAGGATGCGCTTCACGTCGGGGAGGAAACCCATGTCGAGCATGCGATCGGCCTCGTCCAGCACGCAGATCCGAACACGGTCGAGGCGGATGAGCTTGCGCGCCAAGAGATCCAGGAGGCGCCCGGGCGTCGCGATCACGATGTCGGATCGCCGCGCGCGCTTCGCCTGCGCCGCGATGCCCACGCCACCGTAGACCGTGGCCACCTGCAGGTGCTTGACGTCGGCGATCGTGCGGAACTCCTCGGCCACCTGGCTCGCCAGCTCACGGGTCGGCACGAGGATCAGCGCATTGGGGGACCTTCCGTTGGCGTGCAACCGCTCCACGATGGGGATCGCGAAGGCGAGCGTCTTGCCCGAACCCGTCTGCGAGCGCGCCAGGACATCACGCCCACCGATGGCGTCGCGCAGGACCAACGCCTGGATCGCGAATGCGCCATCGATCTCCCGCATGGCCAGCGCCTCGACGACGGGCGCGGAGACTCCGAACCCTTCGAAAGGCCGGATGGCCGGAGGCCGGACGACCAGTGGAGTCTCCACGGTCGCCTCTCTCACTGCTTCGCCAAGGGATGTCGGTAGGAGGGAGCGGAGTGCAGGAAGCAGGTGGGCGAGGCGTTGTAGGTGGACAGGACCGTGGCGCAGCCGGGTTGCTCGCAGGAGCGGCCGGCAGCGGCCCGCGAGGATGCGCCCTTCCCCCGGTCGGGCGGGCCGAACCGGGCGGTGCTGCTGCTCTTCGTTGCCATGAGCGCTCCCCTTCCTGCCGGCCCGTAGGCCACGACGATCCGTCGAGAGCGATGAGGCGAGGAAGGCGGGAGATCGCCACTGGTGCGGTCGCGCTGCAAGGATCCCCGGGCGTCGCCCGAGGAGTCGAGCCTACTACGTGGGCCCCGCGGCGGGCCCGGACCCGGCCGATCGGACGTTTCGGCCGGCTCGCCCCCGGGAAGGGGACACCCGTTACCGACGAAGGAGGGCCACATGGTCTTGACAGCGACGCAGCTCCTCGCCGCAGTAGGGGACAAGGGCAACGACATCACGGTTGGATCGATCCTGATGTACGTCGTGATCGGTGCCATCGTGGGCGTGCTGGCACGCTTCTTGGTTCCCGGGAGCGACCCCATGGGCATCATCGGCACGATCGTGCTGGGGATCCTGGGTGCCGTGATCGGTGGCTGGGCCGCCGGGGCCATCTTCCCCGAGACGACGGGCGTCGACTGGATCGCCTCGATCGTCGCCGCCATCGTGTTGGTGCTGATCTGGCGTGCAGTGAGTGGCAACCGCACCACCACTCGAACCTAGCGGACCCCGACCCAACGGGGCGAACGAAAGGGCCGGCTCGCCCGTGAGCCGGCCCTTTCGCGTGTCGTATCCCGGACCGGCGGACGCGTCGATGTGCCTTCTTACCTGCCGGCTCCGACCGTCTTCGCAGCGTTGGCGACGGTCCACCCGCACGCGGAGCCGACGGCGGCGCCCGCGACGACGTCCCCCGGGTAGTGGACGCCGGTGTGGATTCGTGAGTACCCGATCAGCAGGGCCAATCCCCGAAGAGGAAGCCACAGCGACGGAATCCGCTGTCCGACAGCCGTCGCGAAGGCGAACGCCGAGGCGGTATGGCCGGAGGGGAACGAGTTCGACGAAGGCATCCGCACGCGTCGGGCCTGGGCCTGGGCCACCTCGTCCCGCAGCGGGCGCTTCCTGGTGGCGATGTGCTTCAGACCCAGATTCACCGTTGCCGAGGCCATCCCGATCGCCATCACCCCGTCTCGGGCGGCCAGCCGTCCACGACGCCCACCGGCGATCGCCAGGGCTCCGGCGATCGCGAACCACAGGACCGAGCGGTTGGCGGCATCCGAGGAGGCAGACATCGTCCGATCCAGTGTCGGCGTGCGGGTGGCTGCGACCGCGTCGTAGACGGCCACATCCACCGCGGCCGACTCCCCCACGACCGCCCGGAGCAGATCTCGCCAGTCGCCTTGGGTCTGCGGTGCCGGGGTACCGGGCGGGGGTGCGATCCCCCCCTGCGCGGGTTCCTTCGTCATCTCACGTCCTCCGTTGGGTTGCAGCCACCCTGCAAGGGATATCTGAGTCTAGGATGCCGCACGATGCCGTACCTCCTCCTGGCCAACCCCGCCGCCGGTTCCGGCGCGGGCGATCTGCCTACCCGCGCAGAGCGGGCATTGAACGACGTTCGCACGATCGAGCTAGGCCCGGATGTCGATCTCGCGACGGAGATCGAGCGCGCGATCGGCGAGGGCAGGACGGTCATCGCGTGCGGCGGTGACGGCACGGTCAATGCCGCGGCGCAGCATCTGGCGGGCACCCATGGTGTGCTGGGGGTCCTGCCGGGCGGCACGCTCAACCACTTCGCCAGAGATCTTGGGGTGCGCGACCCGGACGTGGCCATCGCCACCCTCGCCGAAGGCCATCTGGCGGCGGTCGATGTCGGCCGAGCCGACGACGTGGTGTTCGTCAACAACATCGGGTTTGGCGCGTACCCGGAGATCGTACGTGAGCGGGAGGATCGCGAAGGTTCGGTGGGCAAGTGGGTCGCCTTCGTGGCTTCGGTCTTCCGCGTGATGGTGGATCTGAATCCGGTCGAGGGGACGATCGAGGTCGGCGGCGCGCGACAGCATCTGGGGGCGACGGCGTTGTTCGTGGGCAACAACAGGTTCTCCACATCGCCTGGCTCGATCGGGCAGCGCGACCGACTGGACGAGGGCGTCCTGGATGTCCGCATCGTCCGAAGCCGCTCAGGGGTGCTCGGTCGGGCGAGCGCGGGGTGGCGGACGGTCGCACGACGACCTCGCAGGATCGTGTCCCTAGTCGGCGAGCGCGTCGATGTCCGGCTCCGGGAGCCGAGATTGGCGGCCATCGACGGCGAGCGGGGATCAGCACGGGCGCGGATGAGCTTGCGGAGCGACCCGGGGGCGCTCCGGGTCCTTGCGCCGCCCGGCGACGCCCCCTGACGGTCCCCGCACCCCCGGTACAGATCGAGGGGCGGCGCCTGGCTACATCCTCGGCGACCGCGCGGCGGCGATAAGAGGCCGCGCGATGCGGTAGGTCGCGTAGGCGAGCATCGCGAAGCCGATCGCCGCCTCCACCTGCTCGACGCTGAAGTTCGTGCGTCGGGCCACCGGCTTGGCCACGGCATGTCCGATCCTGCCTCGCCATCCCGTCAGCGCGGCCTCACCGACCACGATGGCGCGGCTCCCGTTGTGCGTGCCCGTGGTCATGCAGCGCCACCGCACGCCGTGTGTCCGCACTCACACATGTGCTGATCGGCATGCGCCCCGTGCTCGCGGCAGTGGTCGCTGCAGAATTGATCGGCGCCCTCCATCTGGCATGTGCATCCTTCGTGTCCACACTTCATATCCCACATCTCCCCTCTGGTCGATCGTACCCGTCAGTGAGCCTCGTCGGAGGGCCGGTACCCCGGGGACCCGGGCTCCGAAACGGCCGCCTCCACCCCCGAGGGCGCCGAGCCCGTCTCGGCTGCCACCTGCGCAGCCTCGACCGGAGCCGCGAAGCGCATCAGCCGCCCACCGAACGCGACCGCACATACTGCGAACCAGCTCCACCCCAGGGCCAGCCCCGCGATCACGTCCGTGAGCCAGTGGACGCCCAGGAGCACGCGTGAGGCGGCGACGACGACGGCGACGGCGACGGCCACCCCCGCCAGGATCGACCGGGTCCCGAGGGGCCGTCCTCGGCCCAGCATCAGCGCGGCTGCCGCGTAGAACGAGGCGGCCGCCGTCGTGTGCCCACTGGGGAAGGATGCCCCTGAGAACCCGGCGAGGGGGTGCCCCGGTCTCGCCCGTGCGATCACCAGCTTGATGACGTTCACGATCACGAGTTGCCCGATCACGACCAGCGCCAGGTAGCCGGGCACGGATCGAGAGGGTGCACGCCGGTATTCGACGACCGCCACCACGATCGACAGGACGACGATCGCCACGGTCGACCCCAGCTGCGTCACCATCTTGAGGACGAGCGTCGACAGAGCGGTGGCGTTGTTCGCTCCCCACTGGGCGGCGCTGCTGTCGAGGCCCACCACGCTCGGATCGGAACCGCGAACCAGGATGGCCAGCGCGCCCAGAACCACGCCGCCCACCACCACTCCGACCAATGCAAGCGTCAAGCCCAGGCCGGTGGCGGTGCCGGGGTCGAGGCGAGCGCGCAGGAACGACGGCGGCACGTCGCGCGCCGCCCCCTCGTGGGCCGCGGCGCTCACCACCCGCGTGGGGTCCACGCCTGGCCAGCGGCGGGCGGCCGACAGTGCGAGGAAGCCGCCCATCGTTGCCACCGCTAGAAGCATCACGATGATCAGCATGTTCCTCCGATGCGTCGAACGATCATGACGGACGATACGTCGTATGCCAGAAGCTTTCTGCCACCCGGAGGTTTACCGAGAGGCCCCACGACCCAAACACTGGGTATGGACACAGCACGCACCCGCTCCGACCTGCCCGCACCCCGTCTGGACGCATCGTCGGGGACCGTTCTCGACCCCACGCCGGGGAGCCTCGCCGACCGGCTCGGCACGCGGTGGAGGGACCGCTCCCCCGTGTGGGTGGGTTCCGGCATCGCATTCCTGGGCATCGCCCTGATGACCATCCTCATCGTGGCCATCGGGTTGCTCCTGACGAAGGTGCTACTCAAGGGCGGCGTAGGTTCGTGGGACGACGGGGTGAACCGGTGGTTCGTCGAGCAGCGCACGCCTGCGTTCAACACGCTCACCGCCTTCGGCTCGGACCTCGGCGCCACACTCACGATCGTCTCCATCGCGCTGCTGGTGACGGTGGTGCTTGGGATCACGCACCACTGGCGGCAGGTGGAGATGGTCATCGTGGCCTTGACGATCGAGGTGTCGACCTTCCTCCTGGCGACGTTGCTGGTGAACCGCGCACGGCCCGATGTGCATCGACTCGATGTGTCACCTCCGACGTCCAGCTACCCCTCCGGACACACAGCGGCAGCGATCACCCTGTACGTGGGCCTCGCGATCGTGGTCAGCTCCCTCACGCGGAACCGGATGCTCCGAGCGCTCGCATGGATCCTCGCGTTCATCGTGCCCGTCATCGTCGGCCTGTCGCGGCTGTACCGGGGCATGCACCATCCCACCGACGTGCTGGCCAGCGTGCTGCTGGCCGCCGGCGCGCTCATGTTCGCATTGCTCGCCGCACGCACCTCCGCAGCCATGATGGAGCGACGGTCGCCGGATGGGGTCGCACGATGAAGAAGGTCGCGGTCATCGCCCACTCGGGCAAGGTGCTGGGCGGAGGCTTGGTCGAGCTCAGGAAGGTCCTCGCCGACGAGGGCATCTCCGACCCCATCTGGCACGAGGTGGGCAAGAGCAAGGAGGCGCCTCGCTTCGTGCGCAAAGCGAAGAAGAAGGGGGCGGACCTCTTCTTCATCTGGGGCGGCGACGGCATGGTGCAGCGGTGCGTGGACGAGCTGGCGGGCACCGACACTCCGATCGCCATCCTTCCGGCCGGCACCGCCAACCTGTTCGCCACGAATCTGGGGATCCCTGACGATCTCTCGACTGCGGTGCGCATCGGCCTCCATGGAGAGCGCCGGGAGCTCGATGTGGGGATCGTCAACGGGGAGCACTTCGCGGTGATGGCGGGCGTGGGTTTCGATGCGCTGATGATCCGGGATGCGGGGACGGGGCTGAAGGACAAGGTGGGACAGCTCGCCTACGTCTGGACCGGAGCCAAGCACCTGCGCGAGGCTCCAATGAACGTGAACATCAAGGTGGATGGCGCGAAGTGGTTCAAAGGTGAGGCGAGCTGCGTCCTGGTCGGCAACGTGGGCAAGATCATCGGGGGCCTGGAGGTCTTCGAAGGATCGCGTCCCGATGACGGAAGGATCGAGGTGGGCCTGGTCACGGCCAAGGGCCTGGTGGACTGGGCTCGCACGGCCGGACGAACCGCTCTGGGCCAACCGGAGAGCTCCCCCTTCGTGGAGACGATCAGCGGCACGCGGATCGATGTGAAGCTGAAGGACGCCATGGTCTACGAGTTGGATGGCGGTGACCGAAAGGCGACGGATCGATTGAAGATCGAGGTCGATCCCGGCGCCATCACGGTCTGCCTGCCACAGGCGCAGGACGCATGAGCACGGCGAACCGGGTTCCAGAGACCTACGAGCTGACCGGCGACGACGCATGGGAGGTCCTGTCCCGGACGGGACGGGGACGGCTTCTCGGTGACGCCTTCAAGAGGTTGCGGTTCGCCGACGGCTTCAGTCACGCGCGGTCGTTCGCATTCGCCACCACGCTCGTCATCATGCAGAGCCTCATCGCGGTGGTGGGTCTGGCCAGCGCGCTCGGCGAGGGATCGATCAGCAGGTCGATCGTGCGATCGCTGCAGTCAGCGGTCCCCGGCCCTGCCGGTCGCGTCCTGACCCAGGCCGTCGGCCAGGCACATCAGGCGAGCTCCTCACACCAGTACACCGCGCTGATCGTCGGGCTCGTCGGCGCTCTCATCACGGGTGCGACGGCCATGGGCCAGCTCGAACGTGGGCTGAACCGCCTGTACGGGATCGAGCAGGACCGCTCCCCCCTCCACAAGTACGCACGGGCGTTCGTTCTGGCGATCACCGCCGGCCTGCTCGCATCAGCCGCGTTCGCCTCGCTGGCGTTCGGGCGCGACATCGCGGCGGGGCTGGGCAGCGATCTCGCCATCACCCTGTGGAACGTGCTCCGCTGGCCCGTCGCGCTGCTCCTGACCGCCGCGGCGGTGGCTCTGCTCTTCCGGTGGTCGCCGCGTCGGCACCAGCCCGGCTGGTCCTGGCTGGCCTTCGGTGCGATGGTGTCGGTCGTGCTGTGGGGCCTGTCCACGCTGGCGCTCGCGCTCTTCTTCCAGGTGAGCTCCACGTTCGGACAGACCTACGGCCCGCTCGCCGGGATCGTGGCGCTGATGGTGTGGGCCCTGCTCTCGTCGATCTCGCTGCTGTATGGAGCTTCCGTGGCCGCCCAGCTCGAGGCCGTCCGCGCCGGTGCTCCCGAGGTGCAGGATCCCCGGAAGGTGTCCCTGTCCGCCACTGGCTAGAGCGACCCCGACACAGGAGCATCGGACGCCGAGTGTCGAGCTCGAAGGCACCGTTGAGGGTTGGACCGCAGTTGGTATGGGAAGGTATGGACCGTACCGGGGAGGAATGTTCCCGGACGAGATAAGGAGAGATGTCATGGGTGTCATCTGGACGATCGTGGTGATCGTGGTCGTCGTGGCGGTCGTGCTCTGGTTCCTTCGCCGGGCATAGCCTTTCCCGCACGAGATTCACACGTACGCGACGCGCGGGCCGACGTGGCCCGCGCGTTTCGTCGTCATGGGACCGTGGCAGGAGAGTAGCGCGTGGACGCGCGGCGAGCCTAGTCCGCGACGAAGAGGCGCACCACGGTCCCAGCTTCGGACGATCTGATCTGCATCAGGTCGCAGAGCTGGTTGGCGAGCCAGAGACCGAATCCCGAGGTTTGACCCTCCACAGGCGACCGCCGACCGACAAGCGGCTCGTCGATCGTGCCACCGTCCCGGATCTCGCAGACGACCGCCTCGCCCTGCTGCCAGATCCGCAGACTGCCACCACCTCCGCCGTGACACACGCTGTTGGTGGCCACCTCCCCGGCGGCCAGAACGAGATCCTCCACCCGAGTGACGTCCAACCCCGCGTCGATCCCTGCCCGCTCGACCACCGCCCGCACCATGGGGATGTCGCGCTGGCCGAAGGCGATCTCGCGCAGCAGCTCATCCGGCTCGGGCAGCGCCCGGTCGAAGGGGCCGGCCATCGCCTCCAGTCCCGGGAAGACCTCGCTGACGCGGTGGTCGTCCCCCTCGTCCCACAGAAGCGGGTGGGTCCGATGCGCCTCCTCGATCACGGTGGGGTCCAGCGCCAGGAGGTCGTACGGGCAGGCCAGCCAGAGGGGCGGAGCCCCGTCGAACGCGAGGTTCATCAGCGACTCGTGACGTTCACACTCGACCAGCTCGTCGGGCGTGCGGCCCGCCCAGATCGGCTCCCCGATACCTCGGCACCACCGGTCGGGATCCCCGTTCCGTTCCAGGAACTCGTGCCAGGCCGGGATGATCCGTGCCGGGTTCCGCCCCACATCCGCCATGTCTGCGAACTCGACGTGATCCGCAGCGGGTCCGATCTCCGATCGCAACCTGTCGATCTTCTTTCCGCTCACCACCACGAGGATGGGCTCCTGCTGCGTCACCGCCTCCACGATGAACGGCGCTGTGCGTTCGATGAATACGTCCTGCCCACCGTAGAACAACGCCTCGTGGCGGAACTTCCTCGTCGGCTCCCCTGCATAGTGGATCGAACCCTGCCCCATGCGTCCCTCCACGCCGGCGACCAGAACCCCGGCGCACATCGGTCTTCCAGGATATACGACACCGGGTGCCCCGGTCGGTGAGGCGCGAGGGGGACCGGTGGTTCGTCGGCTTCGGCGGTGGGTATCGGCCCACAGGATGAATCGGCAGCCCCCGCGAGGTATCCCAACCATCGTGACAACCGTGAAGGAGGTCGACATGCAACCGCAGATGGAACAGCGAACCGATCCCGATCAGCCGGACGTGCAGGAGTCACCCGTCCCTCCGGACGCGCCCGTCGAGACACCTGAGGCAGACCCTCGGACCGAGGGCGCACCCGACGGCGGCGAGGCGGACACCGCGCCCGACCCGGCGGACACCACCGAGGAGCTGATCCAGGAGGCGTTCGAGTAGCCAGCCTTGCGCGGTCGGGGGAATGAACGCCGCGGCGTACGGGTTTTGGCATCGTTCTCGCTGTACGACGGGAGGGGCAATGACCGAATCGAATGACTGGAACGCTACCGTCATCGAGGAGTTCCGCGCGAACGAGGGCCGTGTCGGCGGGCCCTTCGAGGGGGCCCCGCTGCTTTTGCTCAGCACCACGGGTGCCCGATCCGGAACGACCCGTGTGAATCCTTTGATGTACCTCCCCGACGGAGACCGTCTGGTCGTGTTCGCCTCGAAGGGCGGCGCGCCCACCGATCCGGATTGGTACCACAACGTCGTGGCCAACCCGGACGCCTCGGTCGAGGTGGGATCCGATCGCTTCCCGGTTCGGGCTCGTGTGGCGGCCGGTACCGAACGTGACGGTCTGTTCGCAGAGCAGGCGAGTCGTTACCCGCAGTTCGCGGAGTACGACGCGAACACGGAGCGAACGATCCCGGTGGTGATCCTGGAGCGCGCCGGGTAAGCCGCCGCCGCTCTCAGGGCGCCGGGCGCGGGCCG
>JBDUEF010000046.1:0-15736 GCA_040002535.1 Actinomycetota bacterium
GCGGCGTGGTGCCGGCCGCCGTCGAGATGATGGACCACGGCATCGTGGTGGCGGCCGAGAGCTTCGCGCATGCGGGATATCCGACCGACGCCGCCGCGATCCTGATCGTGGAGGTGGACGGCACGGCCGCCGCGGTCGAGGCGCAGAGCGCCCACGTGGAGGCCGCCGCAGTGGCGAACGCCGTCCGCACGATCCGCGTGGCCGCCGACGACGCGGAGCGCGCGCTGCTGTGGAAGGGTCGCAAGTCGGCCTTCGGCGCCGTCGCGCAGATCGCGCCCCACTACCATCTGCACGACTGCGTGGTGCCGCGGTCCAAGCTGGTGCCGGTCCTGGCCGGGGTGTACGAGATCTGCGGCCGGCACGACCTCATCGTCACCAACGTGTTCCACGCCGGCGACGGCAACCTCCACCCGCTGATCTCGTTCGACCGGCGCGTGCCGGGCACGCTGGAGCGCGTGCTGGCCGCCAGCGAGGAGATCGTGCGCCTCTGCGTGGACGCGGGCGGGGCGCTGAGCGGCGAGCACGGCATCGGCCTGGAGAAACGCGACTTCATGAGCTGGGTCTTCACGCCGGAGGATCTGGCCGCCCAGGCCTGCGTGCGCGGCGCGTTCGATCCGGACGGGATGATGAACCCGCAGAAGGTGCTGCCGGCCGGCGCGCGCTGCGGCGACTTCGCAGCGGCTGCGGCCGGCACCGACGACGCGGCTGAGGCGGCGGCGCAGCTCCCGGAGGGCTCGTGGATCTGATCCACCCGGAGTCCAGGACGGATGTGGCCGGGGCGCTTCGCGCGGCCAGCGAGGCCGGTCGGCGGGTCATGCCGATCGGCGGGCGCACGCATATGGATCGCGGCAACCCCTGCGAGGTCGACGCCGAACTGTGGACGACGCAGCTCGACCGCGTGGTGACGTATGACCCGGCCGAGATGCTGGTCGTGACCGAAGCCGGCGTTCGGGTCGGCGAGCTGCAGCGGATCCTGCGGGAGGGCGGCCAGGAGTGGCCGGTGGACGCGCCGCCCGGCGCAACGGTGGGCGGCGTGATCGCGGCCGGCGTATCCGGGCCGCGACGACTGCGGGTCGGTCACGTGCGGGACACAGTGGTGGAGTTGGTGCTCGTCACCGGCGACGGGCGCGCGATCCGAAGCGGCGCCCGGACCGTGAAGAACGTCACCGGCTACGACATCCACCGGCTGGTCACCGGCTCGCTCGGCACACTCGGCGTGATCGTGCAGGTGGCCCTGAAGGTCCGCCCGCTCCCGGAGGCCCGCCGCATGCTCGTGTACATGGACGAGGGTGGCCTTGATCTGGGCCGCGAGCTCCTGCGGGCCGTCCCCGAGGCGGCAGCCGTGCTGTCGGCGCCCGGCCGCGTGGAGGTGCTGTTGGAGGGCTGGGCCACCGAGGTGGACGAGCTGACGATCGCCGCACGCACCGTGCTGGCCGAGCCGCCCGTCGTCGAGGGCGCCTCCTTCCCGGTGCGCCCCGTGGATGACGCCCCCGTCGTGGTGGAGGCGGCGGTGCCTCCCTCGGCCATCGATCGTCTGGTGGAGGGCCTCGCAGACTGGACGGCGCTCATGGGGGTGGGGCTCGTGTGGATACGGCTGGGCGCGCACGACGACGGCACCCTGGCCACGATCCGGGAACGCGCCGCGGCGGTGGGCGGCATCGCGCCGGTGATCCGCGGCCCAGGCGGGCTCGGCGATGTCACGCTGCCCGCGCCGGAGGTACACCGGCGTCTGAAGGCATCGTTCGACCCGGCCGGCATCCTGGCGCCCGGCCACGGCTGGCTCGGGCCCTGAGCGAGCGTGAGCGTGGGCGTGGGATCAGCCGCCGGCGGCTCTATGCGTCCGGAACGGCGGACGCGGCCTGCTCGGACGGGGATGGGTCGCCGACGGGACCCTCCGCAGGCGGGGGCACCGGCGAGGACGGATGCAGACGCCGCAGCGCCACGACCCCCCAGCCCGCCGCGATCGTGACCAGCAGGATCATCGCGCTGCCACCGCGATCGAACCCGACGCCCGACCGGCTGAGGCCGAGGCCGACGGCACCGAGGGTGGCGACGCCGAAGGACGGCATCACGGCGGCCCGGCCGATGCGGCTGAGGTCGACCAGCTGCGCCCACCCGCTGCCGGCCGCGGCCAGCGCCCCGATCACCGCAAGCAGCAGCACCGCCATCGCCGCGGGCGAGGGAGCGCGGGGCGGCATGATGGGGATGAGGGGGCCCGCCGGCGCAGGCCCGGTCACCAGCACCACGCCGGGTCCGAGCGTGATGCCGGGCACCTCCCGCTTCTGGAACGCAGCCAGCCACACGATCGCGGCCCCCTCCGGGACGGTGACCCCTGCGTTCGGCTTCGTCGGCGCGACCAAAACCGACACGGTGGTGACTCGGGCGTCAAGCTCGACGGGCAGACCGACCCTGATCCGGTCGGCGGACAGCCGCAGCTGCGGCCGGATCGGCACCACCACCTGGAGATCGGGCGGCTGCGCGGCGAGGTACGCGGCGAGGGTCTCCACCTGTGCCAGCTCGGCGGGATCCAGACTCGGCTGGGCCTGGAACCACACGTCCGCGCCCGTGGCCGCCAGGCCCACGCTCGCCGCCACCAGCAGCCCCGCGCTGACCACGAGACCGAGCCGAGGGAGCAGTGTGCGCACGAGCGTGCCGATGCCGGCGGCGGCCGTGACGACCAGGATCGGAACCGCCAGCGCGGATCCCGCGAAGCGGTACGGCGGCGTCGGCAGATCCAGGACGTACCACCCCACCAGCGACACCGGCACCAGCAGCCCCCAGAGGAAGAGCAGCATCAGGCACCAGCGGCGCCCGATCCGGGGATCGGTGATGCCCAGACCGAAGCCCAGCGCCGCCAGCGGTCCGGTCGTTCTGAGCCGCATGGCCGGCAGGCGCTGCTCGAGATGCAGGCTCCCGCCACGAAGTCCCGGCTCCGGGGAGGACAGGTGGCCCGGGAACACCGGCGACAGGACCATCGCGGCGGTGCCCCCGACGAGGCCGCCGACCACGATCGCGGCCACGTCCCGTCCCGCGCCCGCTCGGGGTCGCATCGGCCAGTGCACCAGGCGCGCCAGCATCAGCAGGATCGCCAAGCCCAGCAGGATGCCCGCCGCCAACCCGGCGAAGACCCAATGGGTGAGAACGGAGCCGGCCAGCAGCACGGCGCCCGCGAGTCGGCCGTGCCCTGTGGTCGCCGCTCTGAGGGCCACCAGGAACAGGACGACGATGACGGGATCGACGAGCAGGTTGGCCGCGTAGCCGTACGCCGTCCACGCGACGAAGGCCGAGCACCCCACGCCGACGGCATAGAACAGCGCGCGGTGTCGTGGCTCCTCCAGCCCGTCGGTCGCCAGCGCCCCGACGGCCAGCGCGATGAGCGAGGCGACGATCGCCGGCGTGAGCCACGCGTACGTGAGAGCGCTCGATCCGGTCAGCCCCATCATCGTCGCCGTGAAGATGGGGACGCTCGGTCGCTGCGCGATGCTGGAGGTGTCGCCATCCAGGCCCTGGATCCCCTCGGCACTCACGATCTCGGCGCGAGCCACGTATTTCTTGGTGTCGGCGCCGAACGGCAGCAGCGAGGGGTTCCGCACGAACGGGAGCAGGTACATCCCCGCCGTGATGATCACGGGAAGCACAAGGGCCATCAGGACGCCGATGAGGAGTGACGCGTGCGCACGGGTGCCGGGCCCCGGGGCCCGGTGCCGGTGGCGACGCTGAGCCTCTGGGTCGGTCGTCACTTCGGTTGACTCCATGCGCACCCCATCCTCGTCGGCGCTGGCGTCGACCGCAAGGGTCGTTCCCGGCGAACGATGCGGGCCTAGGTAGAGCGGAGCGCGCGCAGGCGCTGGCCGGCGGCCTCCAGCGTCTCCAACCGCTTGCAGAACGCGAACCGCAGCAGGTGGGAACCGTCGGCGGGCTGCGAGAAGAACGAGGAGCCCGGCACGGTGGCCACCCCGACGTGCTCCACGAGGTGCCGGGCCGTCGCCACGTCGTCGCCGAGGCCAAGGTGCGAGCAGTCCGCCATCACGTAGTACGCGCCCGCCGGTGTCGCACCGACCTCGAAGCCGGTCTCCCCCAGGATCGACAACAGCAGATCGCGCCGTTCCGCATACTCGGCGGCCGTTCGCTGGTGATAGGAGTCGGGCATGGCGAGCGCCGTCACGCCGGCCACCTGCAGCGGCGTGGCGGCGGCCACCGTGAGGAAGTCGTGCACCGGCCGGATGCCGGCCATCAGCGGCTGTGCGGCGATCGCCCACCCCACGCGCCACCCCGTGACGGAGTAGGTCTTCGACAGCGCGCTGATCGTGAGGGTGCGCTCCGCCATGCCCGGCAGCGTCGCGATCGGCACGTGTTGCGCGCCGTCGTACAGGATGTGCTCGTAGATCTCGTCGGTGATGGCGAGCACGTCGTGCTCCGTGCAGAGCTCGGCGATCAACGTCAGCTCCTGGCGCGTGAACACCTTCCCGGTCGGGTTGTTCGGCGTGTTGATGACGATCGCGCGCGTGCGGGGCCCGAACGCCGCGCGGAGCTCCTGCTCGTCGAAGGTCCAGTGCGGCGGACGCAGCGTGATCAGGCGGGGCACGGCGCCGGCCAAGATCGCGTCGGGCCCGTAGTTCTCATAGAAGGGCTCGAAGACCACGACCTCGTCGCCGGGGTCGAGCAGTCCCAGCATGGCGGCGATCATGGCCTCGGTGGATCCGCAGGTGACGCAGATCTGGGTCTCGGGATCCACCGACATGCCGTACACCTGCGCGTAGCGGGCGGCGATCGCCTCGCGGAACGCCGGCACGCCCCAGGTCACCGGGTACTGGTTGTGGTCCTGGGCGATCGCCCGCGCGGCGGCGTCCTTCACCTCCTGTGGCGCCGGGAAGTCCGGGAACCCCTGGCCCAGGTTGACGGCGCCGTGCAGGTTGGCCAGCCGCGTCATCTCGCGGATCACCGATTCGGTGAAGCTCGACGCCTTCGTGGAGGGACCGATCGTGGCCAAGGTGCGGATGATAGCCCCTCGGCGCCCGGTCACATGTTGGCCATCAGCTCCATGACCTTGGCGTTGTCGGTGGTGGCCATGACGACGCGATCCCCCGTCGCCAGGTAGGCGAACGACACGTTGACGCCGGCGTCCCCGATACTGCGCATCATCTCCCCCATCGCGCCGGGCCGGTCCACGTCGGCGGACAGGTCGCCGACGATCACGTCGGTCTCCGCCTGGACCGTGATGTCCGTGCCCTCCAGCGCCGCGCGTGCGCCCGCGACATCCTCCACCAGCAGGTGGACGTAGCCACCGCCCGCGCACATCCCCTCGATGTTCACGCCGGCGTTGCCGAGCGCTTCGCCGAGCCGCGCCCCCTCGCCCGGCTTGTCGTCGAGCACCACCAATAGGTCCTTCGCCATGCGATGCCTCCTCGTCCGCGTGTGCGCCCGGTGTACTCCTGCCGAGCGCAGGCCGTCAACCCGGGCCCCCTGCTACAGGTGGCTGCGGAGCTCCCACAGCTCTGGGAAGAATCGCTTGTCCAGGGTGCCGCGCAGATAGCCCACGCCGCTGGAGCCGCCGGTGCCGCGTTTGGCGCCGATCTCGCGCTCGACCATCAACACGTGCGCGTGCCGCCACGTCGCCACGCCCTCGTCGTGATCCACCAACCCCTCGCTGACCGCGAACAGCGCCGGGTGCTCTTGCGCCATGGCCACGAGCGAGCCCATCCGCGCCTGGTCGTCGTCGGCGGGCATCGGCAGGCCGTGGCGCTCCAGCAGGGCGACGAAGCCGTCCCACACGGTGGGCTCCTCCAACCGCCGCGCGAGGCGGGAGCGGTCCTCCGGCGAGGCGGCCAGATCTTCCAGGTAGCGAGGATCCTTCAGCCCGGAGACGAACTCCACCTCGCGGAACTGCACGGACTGGAACCCGCTCGCCGGCGTGAGCAGCGAACGGAACGCCAGGAAGTCCTGCGGCGACATGGAGCGCAGGACGTCGATGTGCTGGATCAGGACCCGCTCGATCGCGCGGACCCGCACCAGGTAGTGCCGCGCGCGCTCCGTGTCGCCGTCGAACAGCCGGTCGCGGATCGCCTCCAGCTCGAACAGGAGCTGCCGGAACCAGAGCTCGTACGCCTGGTGCACCACGATGAACACCAGCTCGTCGTGCACGGGTGGATCAGATCGGAGCTGCTGGAGCTCGATCAGCTCCGGGAGCTTCAGGTACGAGCCGTAGGAGAGCAGTCCCTCGTCGGTCTCGGAGGTGAGGCGGCCGAACCGCCGCTCACGCCCCTCATCGCCCATGCGCCCGACCGTAGGGTGAGCCGCCGGACGCGTCAACGCCCGGGGTAGCATCCGGCTGTGACCGAGGAGACCCCGCTCGAGGGTGGCGTCGCGCACCCGGGCGAGGTCGTGCGGGTCGGTGACACGGTGCGCCGCCCGGCCGGGCCCCACACCGCCTCGGTGCACGCCCTGCTCGCGTACGTGCGCGCGCGCGGCTTCGACGGCGTGCCCGAGCCACTCGGCACGGACGAACGGGGCCGCGAGGTGCTGTCATTCATGCCGGGCGACGTCCCGGTTCCGCCCTACCCCGCGTGGGCATTGAGCGAGGACGCCCTGGCGAGCGTCGCTCGGCTGCTGCATCGGTTCCACGACGCCGTCCGCGGATTCGACACCGCAGGCCGTCCATGGTCAGCTGAATTCGCCGACGAGGCCGACGGCGAGATCGTGGTGCATAGCGACGTCTGCCCGGAGAACGTGGTCTTCCGCGACGGCCAGGCCATCGGCCTGTTGGACTTCGACTTCGCCCGACCCGGACGCGCGCTCGAAGACGTGGCAAGCACCATCTCGATGTGGTCGCCGCTGCGGGACCCTCGGACCCTCCCCCCCGAGCGCGCGAAGCTGGATCCGTTCGTCCGATCGCGCGTCTTCTGTGATGCGTACGGCGTCACGTCCGCCGGACGAACCGAGCTGCTCGAGATGTGGCCCGCGATGCGACGGCAGGGCATCGCGTTCGTACGACGCCACGTCGACGCCGGCGAACCTGCGTTCGTGGAGATGTGGGAGGCGGCGGGGGGCGAGGCGGGCGAGCGCCGGAACCTCGTCTGGATCGAGGACAACCTGGAGCGGCTGCGCCGGGCGCTGTTGGACGGTTTCGCGTCCCGGCCGTGAGAGCATCCACCACATGCGCACTTCGGACGACGCGGGCGGGCCGGTCGGCGGTGACCTGCCGGCCGGCACCCGGTTCGTCGGGCCCGAGGCCGACGCCGTGCCGGGGTGGTTCCCGGGGCGCGACGCGCCGTCCGACGCCGACCTGGCCTCCTGCGTCGCGTGCGGCCTGTGCCTGCCGCACTGCCCCACGTACCGGCTGACCGGCGAGGAGTCGGCCTCCCCCCGCGGGCGGATCACCGCGATGCGGGAGGTGGCCGAGGGCCGCGCCGTCGTCGACGACACCTTCGCGTCCTTCATGGATCTGTGTCTGTCGTGCCGCGCGTGCGAGGACGTGTGCCCGTCGCACGTGCCGTTCGGCCGGATGATGGAGGCTGCGCGCGAGCAGGTGGAACCGTCGCGGAGACGGCGCGCGCGGCTGGTGCGGTGGCTCGGCCTCGACGTCGCGCTCCCCCACAGGAAGCTGCTCTGGCTCGCCGCCGCGTTGCAGCCACTGGCGAAGCCGTTCCTGCCGGCGCGTGTGCGCGCGATGGTGCCGTCGCCCTCGACGCTGCTCCATCGCCTGCCCGCGGTCACGCCGGCCGTCGGCGAGGAGCGCGGCACCGTCGCCGTCCTATCAGGGTGCGTGCAGGACCGCTGGTTCCGCGAGGTGAACCTCGCCACGATCCGCGTGCTGGCGCGTGACGGATGGCGCGTGACGGTCCCGCGCGCGCAGGCATGCTGCGGCGCGCTCTCGGCGCACAACGGCCGGCTGCGGACCGCTCGCTCGCTGGCGCGGCGCAACGCATGGGCGTTCGCCGGCGTGGACCAGGTGATCGTGAACGCGGCCGGCTGCGCGGCGCACATGGCCGACGCGGCCGGTGAGCACGCGCTGCCGGTCCGCGACCTGATGGCGTTCCTCGCCCAGGAGGGCCTGCGTGAGGAGCCGGGCGAGCTCCGAGCGACGGTCGCCTACCACGATGCCTGTCACGCGCTGCGCGTCCTGAAGGTGCACGACCAACCGCGGGCGCTGCTGCGCCGGATCCCGGGCCTCCACGTCGTGGACGTCGCCAACGGCGATCGCTGCTGCGGCGCCGCCGGGCTGTACAACGTCACGCAGCCCGAGATGTCCGGCGAGCTGCGCCGGCAGAAGGCCGACGCGGTGGCTGCCACCGGCGCCACGATCGTCGCCAGCGCGAACCCGGGCTGCACCATGCAGCTCGCGGCGGGCCTGCGTGAGCTGGGTGTGGACGTGGAGGTCGTACACCCCGTCGAGCTGCTGGACCGCGCGTACCACGGGAGCTGAGTAGGGCTCGATCCAGAGCCGACGTACCGACGCGGTTGTTGCACCCCAGTCACTCCCTGTCTACGGTGGCCCGGTGACCCGCGCGGGCGGGTCGGGGAAGGATCGCGGGATGCACTACGTGGGAGTGGGTCGCCGGTTCATCGCGGTCGTCATCGACGCGATCGTCGGGATCATCTGGACCTACCCGTTCGCTGAGATCGATCGCAGGCCGGGCTACATCGGCTTCCAGCTACAGGGCGGACGGTTCGTCGGCGCGGCAGGGCTCACGATCCTCTACTTCATCGTGATGGAGGGGTTCTTCGGCGCCAGCGTCGGGAAGTTCGCCACCGGGCTCCGGGTCGTGCGCGAGGACGGCACGAAGCTCACCTTCGGCGCTGCGGCCATCCGCAACGTCCTGCGGGTGATCGACGCCCTGCCGGTCGCGTATCTGCTGGGCGCGATCTTGGTGTGGACCTCGTCGAAGAAACAGCGTCTGGGCGACCGCCTCGCCACCACCGTCGTCGTCGAGGCCTCCTCGTTGGCTCGGGCCGCCGCCACCGGTGAACCGCCCGCGCCCGGAACGTGGACGCCCTCGCCGATCGCCCCCGGCGGGATCACGCCCCCGCCCATGCCGCCCCCGCCTCCGGTCCCCGGCGCGGACACGCCCGTCCCCGATCCCGTGCCGCCGCCGGAGGCGCAGCGGGCATCGGAGCCAGAGGCGTTCGGCGCACCGCGCAGCACACCGACTCCCGAGGACTAGGACGGCGGGCTCACCAGCGGTCGTCGGCTGCCGCCAGCGCGGCCCGCCCCGTGCACGGCCCCGTCGCCACGGCGTACGTCGTGGCCGCGCCCAATGTCTCCTTGATGAAGAAGCATGCGTTCGGTCGCGCCTGGACCGCGGCCGCCCAGACAGACGCCGAGGAGTAGACGCTGACCGTCCCGGGCCCTGCGGAGGCCTCGTCGGGGCCCACGTAGTCACGCTGTTCGTCGCCGACGGCGAGCGACGCCGCATCGGCGCCCTCGAACGTGCCCGAGGATGCCTGGATCCGCTGCGCACGGGCGAGCGCGCCGTTCAGATCGAACTCGGTGTGGGCGATGGCATCCTTCAGCGGTCGGTTCGCCACGATCGCGATGACCATCAGGATGCAGACCAGCACGAGCGCGGTGGTGATCACCCAGAACGCCCGGGTCGATCGCGGCGGCGGCTCCTGCCCCTCCAGGCCGCCGGCGCCGGTCAGCTCATCGTCGTCGATCACGCCCGTGAGCCTACTCCCCGAGCACGCGGGCCAGCTCCTCGAAGCTCTCCAGGTTATGGCCGGACAGGAACACGTCGACGCTCGGCAGCGCGGCCGCCACGCCGCGCGCGAGCGGCTCGTACCGGGGCGACCCCTTCAGCGGGTTCACCCACACCAGCCGGTGCGCCAGGCGGCGGAGGCGACCCATCTGCGCACGCAGCAGCTCGGGATCGCCGCGCTCGAGGCCGTCGGAACAGAGCACCACCACCGCACCCCGGAGCGCCGCGCGCTGGCTCCACCCGTCCAGCAAGGTCTTCACCGACTCACCGATCCGCGTGCCGCCCTCCCAGTCCTGCACCAGGCGTCCGATCTCGCGCAGCGCCCGGTCCGGATCCCGCGTGCGCAGCGTGCGGGTCACGCGCGTGAGCCGCGTACCGAACACGAAGACCTCGACCCGGCGTCCCGCCGCCATCGCCGCGAGGGCGAACCGCATCAGCGCGCGCGAGTAGGGCGCCATGGACCCGCTGACGTCCAGCAACAGCAGCAGCGGCCGGTGGCGCATCCCCCTCGCCCGCCACGCCCGGTCGAAAGGCTCGCCCTGCGTGCGGAGCGAGCGCCGCAGTGTCCGACGGAGGTCGAACACGGTGCCCGTCGCCGCAGGCCGCGTGCGCCGGGTGCGCTCGCTGGGCACACGCACCGCCAGGCGGCGGATCAACACGGCCACCTGTTCCTGCTCGTCCTCGGTGAGCTCGGCGAAGGACTTCTCGCGAAGCACCTCGGCGGCGCTCGCCACGATCCGGATCGCGCTCTCCCCTTGCGTCTCCTCGTCGTCGCTGGCGCCCGACCAGCTCACGGCCGTCAGGCCGGCCCGGACCTCGAGGTCGGGCGGTGGTTCGCCCCAATCGACGTCCGAGCCGGCCGGCAGGTCAAGTTCGATGCGCAGCTCCCCTTCGGGTACGAGCGTGCGGATCCACTCCTCGAAGGCGGCGTCGAACGCCTCGATGTCGAGCCGGGAGGACACGAGCGACGTGCGACCTGCCCAGTACAGGCAGTCGCGATCGACGGGACCGAGCGCGCCGACCGATCGCACGAACGTGAGGATCCGGCCGGTGCCGACGGGGAGGCCCCGGGCACGGAGCTCCCGACCGAACGCAACCAGCCGTGCGACGGGATCCGCGGCGGCGGCAAGCTCAGCCATCGCGGCGCTCGCCGACCACCTCGGCGAGCCGTGCCACGACGAGCTGCTGGTCCTCGTGGTCCTTCACGACGGCGCCCAGGGTGTCCGCGGCGGCGGCCTCATCCAGGCTGTCGGCCCCCAGGAAGGCCAGCGCATTCGCCCAGTCGATCGTCTCAGCCACGCCGGGCCGCTTCGCCAGGTCGAGCTCCCGCAGCCGCGCCACGGCGCCCGCCACGTCCCGCGCGAGCGCCTCGCCCACGTGTGGGGCCCGCGCGCGCACGATCTCGATCTCGCGCTCCAGGGCCGGGTGATCGATCCAGTGGTAGAGACAGCGGCGCTTCAGGGCGTCGTGCAGCTCGCGTGTGCGGTTGGACGTGACGATGACGGCCGGCGGCGTGTCGGCCGCCACCCGCCCGACCTCCGGGATCGTGACGGCGAACTCCGAGAGGATCTCCAGCAGGAACGCCTCGAACTCGTCGTCGGCACGGTCGAGCTCGTCCACCAGCAGCACCGCGCCGTCCCCCTCCCGGATCGCCGCCAGCAGCGGCCGCTCCACCAGGAACTCGGGACCGAACAGGTCGTCCACGTGGGTGGCGGCATCGGTCGGGTCCATCGCGCGCACCGCGATCAGCTGCTTGGCGTAGTTCCACTCGTACAGCGCCTGCGAGGCATCGATGCCCTCGTAGCACTGCAGCCGGATCAGCCGGCGCCCCAGCAGCTCGGCCAGCACCTTCGCCACCTCGGTCTTGCCGACGCCGGCCTCTCCCTCCAGCAGCAGCGGCTTGCCCAACGCCAGGGACAGGTGGATCGCGGTGGTGAGCCCCCTGTCGGCCAGGTACGCGTGCTCACTGAGGCCGGCGGTGAGGTCCTCGACAGTGGCGTAAGGCGCCTGGGGCATGCCCGACATCCTACGGGCCCTCAGGCCCCCGGCTGCACGGGCGGACGCGCCGGAGGTGGCGCGGTGACCGGCACGTGGATGCCCCGTTCGGCGAGGCGCTTCGCGATCTGCTCGCGCAGGCGGCGCTCCACGTCCATCCGCTTCGAGGTTCGCGTGTCGGCGACGATCCGCAGCACCTTCGCGTCGGCGCCGAGGGAATCGATGCCGAGCACAGTCGGCCCCTCGCGGATCCAGTCGCCCAGGCTCGGGTCCAGGCGCACCTCGTCGAACAGCCCCTCGAGCACCTCGCGCAGGCGGTCGACGTCCTCGCCGTAGGCCACGCGCACGTCCACGATCGCGCGCGCCCACCCGCGCGATCGGTTGCTCACGACGTTGATGTTGCCGTTGGGCACGGTGTGCAGCGTCCCGTCGAACGCGCGCACCACCGTCACTCGGAGGGTCAGCGCCTCCACCTTGCCCGACACCGTGCCGCCCGTCGTCTGCAGGTCCACCGTGTCCCCCACCCCGAGCTGGTTCTCCAGCAGGATGAAGAATCCGGAGAGCGCGTCCCGCACCAGGCTTTGCGCCCCGAACCCCAGCGCCACGCCGACGATCCCCGCCGATGCCAGGAACGGTGCGATCTTCACGTCGAACTGGTCGATGACGAGCAGGAACGTGATCGTCCAGATCACGACGACGGCGGCGGTGGAGAGTGCGTGGGTCAGCGTGGCGACCCGTCGCAGGCCGATCGTCTGCGTAGCGTCGACCGGCCCGGCCAGCTTCCGCTCGAACCGGTGGACGGCGACGCGTGCCAGCAGGGTGACCAGCATGGCGATCGCCACCACCGCGATGATCCTCAGGCCGTGGTTCCGCATCCAGTCGGCGAAGGTCTGTTGCGCCGCAAGCGTGTGCATCCCCACATCCAATAGGCCACGGGCGCCCCCGTCAAAGACCGAACGCTGCACGGCGCCCTGTGTCGGAGGGGAGCGGTCGACGTCCTCGATCGGGCCTCCCCCGAGAGCGGAGGTGTACACTTTGAGCATGGTGAAGGTGCTACCAACGCGGCGTATGGAGGTCGGGGTCAAGGAACTGCGCGCGGACCTCAGCGCATGGCTCCGGCGTGTCGGCGAGGGCGCGGAGGTGGTCGTCACCGATCGCGGCACGCCGGTGGCCCGGCTCACCCCGTACGGCGCTCCGACCGGACTCGAGCGACTGATCGCCGAGGAACGGGTCCGGCTGCCCACCGATCCGAAGCGTCCGCCCGACGTGGGCGGCGTTCCCGTGCGGGACAGCGTGGCCGACCTGGTGTCTCGCCAGCGCCGGTGATCGCGTACTTCGACACCTCCGCTCTCTTGACGTTCGTGTTGCGCGAGGAGGGGCGGGACGTCGCCCTCGATATCTGGGAGCGGGCGCAGACGGTCGTCACCTCACAGCTCACCTATCCGGAGGCGCTGGCCGCCCTGGCGGCCGCCCGTCGCGCGGGTCGCCTCGACGCGGGGGGCCACCGTGAATCGGTGCGGAGGATCGACGCGCGATGGAGGCAGCTGGCGGCGGTCGACCTCGACCCCGGGATGGCCGCCGATGCCGGGGCGCTGGCACATGATCACGGCCTGACGGGTGCCGACGCCGTGCACCTCGCGGCCGCGCTGGCGTTGCGGGCGGCGGACCTCGTGTTCGTGTCGTGGGACGGCCGCCTCGCCGAGGGCGCCCTCGCGGCCGGCCTCCCGGTTACGCCTGACTCAGCGGCCCCGTGAAGGAGGCGGCCCTCCGTGCGGATCCAGACGCGCCCGTCGCAGCAGGAGGTTTGCGAGCGCCGGCCGGTGACGTTATCTTTCCGTCCGGCGCCGTCCTGCGCCGAACCTCCGATCCCGGCGCTCACGCCGCCGGCTCAGCGGGTCGCGGCGCTGAGGGAGGTGCTGGGGGGATGAGCGATCCGCGGATCCTGATGAGTGGTCTGACGTTCCCCGAGTCCCCGCGGTGGCACGACGGCCGTCTGTGGTTCTCCGACTGGGGCGCGCACGAGGTCATCGCCCTCGGGCTGGACGGCACGACCGAGGTGGTCACTCGCGTCGAGTCGTTCCCCATGTGCATCGACTTCCTGCCCGACGGGCGGCTGCTGATCGTCTCGTCCGGAGACGGGCTGCTCCTGCGCCGGGAGCCCGACGGCTCGCTGGTCACCCATGCCGACCTGCGCGGCCTCGGCGAGCATCCATGGAACGACATCGTGGTGGACGGTCGGGGCACCGCGTACGTGAACAACATCGGCTTCGACTTCCCGGGCGGCGAGGTCAGGCCGGGCATCGTGGCCATGGTCACCTCCGACGGATCCGTCCGGCAGGTGGCGGAGGACGTGGCGTTCCCCAACGGCATGGCCGTCACGCCGGACAACGCCACGTTGATCGTCGCCGAGTCCTACGGCAACCGGCTCACCGCGTTCGACATCGGCGCCGACGGCACCCTGGCGAACCGGCGGGTGTGGGCCGATCTCCACGACGGGGCGCCCGACGGCATCTGCATCGACGGCGATGGCGCCGTCTGGTACGCCGACGTCCCCAACCAGCGGTGCGTGCGCGTCCGCCAGGGCGGGGAGGTGCTGCACACGGTGGACCTGGACCGGGGCTGCTTCGCTTGCATGCTCGGCGGCGCGGATGGGAGGACGTTGTTCATGACCACCAACGAGTGGGGTGGTCCTGCGAGCATGGGCGAGGGTGAGCTCAAGGGCCAGGTGGTCACCGCCGAGGCCCCCGCGCCGGGCGCGGGCTGGCCCTAACGATCGCCCCTTCAGTCCAGGGCCTCCTGCAGTGCCCGTCGTACGAGTACCTTCGAGAGTTCCCGGCGGTACTCGGCGCTGCCGAACACGTCGCTGGGCGGCGCCGTGCCGTCGGCCGCCGAGGCCGCTGCGGTGGCGGGGTCGGCCCCGCCCGCGAGCGCCTGTTCCACCGCCGAGGCCCGCAGCGGGCGGTCGCCCATGTTCGTGAGCGCCACGTGCGCGCCGCCGTTCATCCGCACGGCCGCCACCCCGACCAGCGCCCAGTCCTGCGCCCGCCGGTGGAACTTCTGGTAGCTCCATCCGGCCGTGGTCTTCGGCACACGGATCTCCGTCAGAACCTCGGCGGCCTCCAGTGAGCTGGTGAACAGCCCCACGAAGAAGTCTTTCGCGTCGATCGTGCGCGAACCGCTCGGACCCGTCGCCACGATCTGCGCATCGAGGGCCAGGAGCACCGTGGGCAGGTCCGAGGCGGCGTCCGCGTGTGCGACCGAGCCCCCGATCGTGCCCATGTGCCGAACCTGCGGGTCGCCGATCGTGCCGGCGGTGAACGACACGATCGGGCAGAGCTGGTGCAGCGCATCGCTGTTCGCCAGATCGTGGTGACGGGTGAGCGCACCGATCACCACGGTGTCGCCGTCCTCGCGGATGTAGGACAGATCCGACAGCCGGCCGATGTCCACCAGCGTCGACGGCTGCGCGAAGCGCAGCTTCATCAGCGGCAGCAGCGAGTGGCCACCGGCGAGGAGCTTGGCCTCGGGGTCGGCGCCAAGCAGCTGGATCGCGTGGTCGACGGACTCGGCGCGCGCGTACTCGAACGCTGCGGGGATCATGCCGCACCTCCCGTGTCGACGCCTGCTCCGGGCTCCCGGCCCACCGGATCGCCGGGGGGCGTCGAGCCGCGGGCGGCCTGGATCGCGCGCCACACCCGCTCGGGCGAGGCCGGCTTGCCGACGTCGGTCACCCCCAGGTGGCTGAGGGCGTCGACGACCGAGTTCACCACCGCCGGCGGCGCCGCGATCGTCCCGGCCTCGCCGATCCCCTTCACCCCAAGGGGGTTCGTGGTGGAGGGGGTCACCGTGCGATCCAGCTCCATGTGCGGCACCTCGACGGCCGAGGGCACCATGTATTGGGTCATCGACGACGTCACCAGGTTGCCGCTCTCGTCGTAGATCGCCTCCTCGTACAGCGCCTCCGCGATGCCCTGCGTGACGCCGCCGTGCACCTGCCCCTCCACGATCTGCGGGTTGATGATCGTGCCGCAGTCGTCGACGGCCAC
>JBDUEF010000047.1:0-15344 GCA_040002535.1 Actinomycetota bacterium
CCGATGATGCGCAGCAGCTCGCCCTGGCCGGTGCGCTGCAGCTCGACCTGCGCCTGCTGCGGGTCCAGGAAGCACCCCAGGTCCTGCTGATCGGAGCTGACGACGCAATACTGCGCGGTCTCGTCGACCACCTTCAGGCCGTCCTTCAGGGTGGCGGCCTCGTCCTGGGTGGGGAAGCAGGGGAGGCTGGCACCGGTGTCGCCGGTCAGGCAGGAGGCGGTGGTGGCCTCGGTCGACAGCGCCGCCTTCGCTGTGGCGGCCGCGTCCTTGGTGGGGAAGCAGCCGAACTGCGCTGCCGACGGGTCCTGCAGGCAGAAGCCGCCGCCGTTGGCGGCGCCGGTGGGTTGCTCCTGCACCGTGATGGCATCCACCGCGGCCTTGGCGTCCTTCTGCGCGGTCTCGCCCGTGAAACACGGGAAGATCTGATCCGCGTTGTCACCGGTGATGCAGACCTTCTGGGTCTTCGTCTGCACCTCCAGCGTGCCGAAGGCGCCGTCGGCTGCCTCGCGGGTCGGGAAGCATCCGTAGCTGGTCGTGTCGGCCGCCTCGATGCAGGACTGCACCGTGGACCGTCGTTCGATGGTGCCCTTGGCGAGGCCCGGGAGCTGGACCTCGATGTTCGTGCCCTGCACCGAGATGTCCGGCTCGGCCACACCCAGCGCGTTCACGCGGCGGTCGATGTTGGCGCGCGCCTGCTCCATGGTGTCGGCCGAGGTGCCGTCGGGCGCCTTCAGCGTGACGGAGACCCCGCCCTCCAGGTCCAGGCCGAGCGTCGGCGACAGTGGCCCCCCCAGCAGGCCGATCAGCGAGGCGGTGACCAGCAGGCCGACGAAGATGACGGACAGCCACAGAGCACGTGTATGTCTCATGCCAGCTCGGCTCCGTTGATCACCAGGCGGAAGCGGCAATCCAAGGTCTCCGCGGCGTGCCGGCACATCTGCATCCGGCCCAGGAAGATCTCGAAGTACTCCATCACCTGGCTGATCTCGGTGTCGATCGTCAGCTCCAGCGTCACGGTGCGGGCCTCGGAGTCCACCCGGAGGAATGACTGCTCAGCGGCGTAGTTGACGCGATCGTGGATGTCGAAGCGGATCTGGCCGGACTTGCGGACCCGGCTGCGATGGACGTCGGACTTGTCGGCAAGGATCACCGCCGCCGAGACGGGGCTCACGGCCATGCCGTCGGTCTCTTCGTGGTTCGCGATCGCGGCCAGCATCTGCGCGAGGTCCGCGCTGGGCAGCTGCCCCTTCAACGCCTGATGCACCAGCAGCGCCCCCGTCTGCGCGTGGGAGTGACGGGTCAGCATGTTGCCCACGTCGTGCAGGTAGCCGGCCGTGCACCCCAGGTTGGCCTGATGCTCGCCGAACCCCAGCCGATGCAGCACCTGATAGGAGATGTTGGCCACGAGGTTCGCGTGGCGGAAGCCGTGCTCGGTGAAGCCCAGCCCCTCCATCACGCGGTCGGCGGCGGAGATGAAGCTCGAGAGCTCGTCGTTGCCCTGCACCTGCTCCAGGGTGATGGTGGGCGCTCGGTCCTTCGCCGGGTCCGCGGGCCGCTGATGCGGCTCGAGCGGCACCGTCTCCTGCGGGATCTGCGGCTCGGGTTCGAGCCCCTCGTCCGCGGGCAGGGTCGGCTCTGGTTCGACCCCTTCTGCGGCGGGCATGCGCAACCCGGGTTCGACCGGCGTGCTCACGAGGAGCGGTCGGCCTCGTTCTCGTCGTCCTCGATCACGTCGATATCGTCGGGATCCTGGTCGACGAGGCGACGGGAGATCCCTCCGCGCAGCATGCGGACCTCGGTGCCCGGCGCGATCGACACCGTGAGGACGTCCTCGTCCTCGTCGATGTCGACGATCGAACCGAAGATCCCGCCGGCGGTGACGACCTCGTCGCCGACCTCGAGTTGACTGAGCAGATCACGTTGCGCCAGCAACCTCTTCTTCTGCGGCCGGATCATCACGAAATACAGCCCCACCCCCATCACCCCGAACAGGAGCAGGGGGGTCAACGGGTTGGCCTGTGTGGTGGTCCCTGCTGCGAGCAACTCGAACATCATCAACGCCTCCCGGGGAAACAGCCTCAGGAGTCTACCCGGTCGCCGTCCGGAAGCCGAAAAGACGCGGACGGTGCCCTGGCCGCTAGAGCGGCAGCGTGCCCGGGACAACCGCCCCCAGGTGGCGGTACGCGTGCTCGGTGGCCACGCGCCCGCGCGGGGTTCGCTGCAGGAACCCCAGCTGGAGCAGGTAGGGCTCCACCACGTCCTCCACCGTATCGGTCTCCTCGCCCACGGACGCGGCCAGGGTCGTCAGCCCCACCGGCCCACCGCCGAACTTGTCGACCACGGTGCGCAGCACCGCGATGTCCAGCCGGTCCAGCCCCTCGCCGTCCACCTCGAACAGCTCCAGGCCCAGACGAGCGATGTCGCCGGTGATGGCCCCGTCGTGGCGCACCTCGGCGAAGTCGCGCACCCTGCGCAGGAGACGGTTCGCCACGCGGGGCGTGCCCCGGGAACGCCGCGCGATCTCCGCGGCGCCGTCGGCGTCGGTCTGGACCGCGAGGATCCCCGCCGAGCGCCGCACGATCGTGCCCAGCTCCTCGCGGGAGTAGTAGTCCAGGCGCGGGGAGAACCCGAACCGCTCGCGCAGCGGCAGCGTGATGCGCCCGGGACGCGTGGTGGCCGCCACCAGCGTGAACCGCGGCAGGTCCAGTCGGATCGACCGCGCGGTCGGTCCCTTCCCCAGCACCACGTCGAGGTTGAAGTCCTCGAGCGCCGGATACAGCACCTCCTCCACCGGTCTGGGCATCCGGTGGATCTCGTCGACGAACAGCACATCCCCGTCCTCGAGGTTCGTGAGGATCGCGGCGAGGTCGCTCGGCCGATCCAGGGCCGGGCCCGACGTGGGTTGGAAGCCCGCCCCCATCTCCTGCGCCACGATCGAGGCGAGCGTGGTCTTGCCCAGCCCCGGAGGCCCGGAGAACAGCAGATGATCCACCGGCTCGCCCCGCGCGCGCGCCCCGTCGATCAGCAGCGCGAGCTGCTCCTTCACGCGCTCCTGCCCGACGAACTCACCGAGCGTCCTGGGACGCAGCGCCAGATCGAGATCCCGCTCGTCCTGGCTCAGCACCTCGGGGACGATCAGCCGCTCCTCCTCGGTCACGTCCGACCCGCCTTCTGGAGGGCTTCGCGAAGGATCTCCTCGACGGCACGGCCGTCGGCCTCCACGCCGGCGAGGGCCCGGCTGGCCTCCTGAGGCGTGAGACCGAGGGACCGGAGGGCCTCCCGAACGTCGGCGAGCGGCCCGGTGATCTCCACGGGGTCGCCTTCGGCGCCCATCGAGTCTCGGAGATCCAGCACGACGCGCTGGGCGACCTTCTTGCCCACGCCGGGGACGACGGTGAGCGCAGCGACGTCGCCGGCCACCACCGCACGGCGCAGCGCGTCGGGGGCGAGTGACGACAGGAAGGCCAGGGCCACCTTGGGGCCCACGCCGCTCACGCCGGTCAGCGCGTCGAAGGAGTCCCGCTCGTCGGGGGATCCGAACCCGAACAGGATCATGGCGTCGTCACGAACCACCAGGCGTGTGTACACCCGCGCGCTGCGGCCGACGGGTGGGAGCGAGGCCAGCAGCGAGGTCGGGACCTGCAGCTCGTAGCCCACACCCCCCACCGCGATCACCGCGTGGCCGCCCGTCTTCTGAACGACCTCCCCCTCCAGGAAGGCGATCACGGGGTCGCTGTCCGGGCCAGCGCACGCAGACGGGACCGCGTGAGATGACACAGGGCCACGGCGACGGCATCGACCGCATCGGGTTGGCGGGGGACGCCGCTGAGTCCGTGGACGCGGATGAGTGCATCGCGGACCTGATGCTTGTCGGCCGATCCCAGTCCGGTCACCGCGCTCTTCACCTCCAACGGCACGTACTCCTCCACGGGTAGCCCGGCTTCGGCCGCGATCATCATGATCACACCGGTGGCCCGCGCCACCGACAGCGCGCTGAGCTTGTTGTTGCCGAACATCACGCGCTCCACCCCGACGCTGCCGGGTCGGAAGCTGGCGATGGCCTCCCGCACCGCCGCCCCGATGATCCGCAGGCGATCGGCCTCCGGGGTCCGCGCCGCGGTCAGGACCGTGTCGGTCCACAGGATGGTGGCGGTGCGCCCGCGGCGCCCCAGCACGGCCAGGCCCGTCTTCGCCAGGCCGGGATCGACGCCGAGCACCGTTGATTCGAACATCCGTTCGCCCAGTCTAGGTGCGGCCCGGCACGCGGGCAAACACCGGAACGCGGGCGGGGCCGGCGCGCGGCCCCACTCGCGTCCCCGAGAGCTACGGTGCCGCCACCTTCCACATGCCCCGCCCGTGCGTGACACCCAGGATGTAGCTGCCGTCGGGAGACAGGACCAGCTCGTTCGCCACGGCGTTGGGCAGACCGCTCCCGAAGCCGGACCAGACACCGGGGTCCGACGCGTCGGCGCTGAACACACCCACGTCGGTCGCCAGCACCAGCGTTCCGTCGACCAAAAGCAGGTCATCGGCCGGGGCGTCCGGCAGGTTCCCGCTGATATCGGTCCACGTGGCACCGCCGTCGGCCGACTCGAAGACGTGACCGACCCCGGCGCCCGGGATCCAACGGCGGGAGTACCCGCTGTAGATCGCGTACACGTGGCCGGCATCGGACGGATCGACCGTGATGTTGAACACGTAGCGCTGCGGCAGCGTGGCACCCGCGTACGACACGGTCGGTCCAGCGATCGTGTGCCATGTGCCGCCGTAGTTCGTGTCGATCCCGGTGTAGAACGCGGGGCCCGGGTTGCATCCTGCGGCGCAGTAACCGGCGTAGATCGTGTCGCCGTTGACCGCGAGCGCGGTGGTGGTGTTGCCGCTGCCCGTGTTGTGCACGATGGACCAGTCGCACGCGCCGGAGCCACAGCTGGTGTCCCAGCCCGAGGTGCTCTCCCACACGTACTGTCCGCCGAATACCCAGTGGTGGTTGACGTCGTTCACGTCGGCCACGAACGGCGCGATGAACCGGGGGTTCGGATCGCAGGGATCGGGCGTGTAGGTGAAGGCGTAGCACGACGGGGTGATCTCATCCCATGCGAAGGTCGATCCGTCGGAGGCACCGGCGTTCGTGGTGAGCCACATGTCGCCCAGGACGTACTCCTGCACGGTCCGCGTCCCGTCGTTGGGATCGACGATCACCTGTCCCCCGTCGCCGCCGAAGGGCGACACCATCGTGGACGACCCCGCCGGCAGATACGAGCTGCCGTTGTCCTGCAGGCCCCCCCAGTAGGCGTCGGCGCCGTCGACCTTCCCGATGCCGCCGCCGTAGTACTGCAGGGTTCGAAGGGTCGCGTTGCGATCGCGCCAGCTCGTCCCTCCGGCCAGCGCGCGGCTGTAGATGCCGCCGTCGTTGCCGATCCACACCTGCCCCTGACCGAACGCCACCGCATGCTGATCGGGGTGCGTCGTCTTCGGGCAGCTATCGAGCCCGTTCTGCGCACAGGGCAGGGTGAAGTTCCAGTACGGACCGATGGTGTTCCAGTCCTGCCCGCTGTTGGAGCTCTCGTAGACCTCCTCCAGGCCCAGGTAGACGTGGCTCGCGTCGGCGGGATCTACGCCGATGAACTGGTTGTACCAGGCCTGGACGCCCGGACCGTAGCCCTCGCCGACCCGGAGCGCAGAGCCGGACTGCGCGAGTTTGGCGGAGTTGGCCCGCTTGATCCACGGGCCCTCGATGTTGCCGCTGGGCGACTCGAAGACACCCAACAGGACGGTCTCGGAGCTGTACGTGTACTTCTGGATGCTCTCCACGACGGTGTAGAGGGTGGATCCGTCGGCCGAGTACGCGAGCGACGCCCGCCCGATGTCCCCCGCCGGGATCCCCCTGGGTGTCACGAAGCGCCAGGTGCCGGCCCTGCCCCCGCGGTCGGACTCGTAGAACCCGTTGTAGTCGGTGTGGCCGCCGCGCCATGCGATGTTGGCGACGACCTCCTGGCCGCGCGTGCCCGGGCGGACCTGCACGTCGTTACCGAAGGTGAAGCCGTACGGACCCGGCGTGCCGGGCCGGAGCACGAGCGTCCATGGATCCGACAACGGAGCGGTCGTGCTCCGCCGCCAGATACCGCTGCTGGTGGAGATGAGCACGTTCCCGCGGCCGTCGAAGACGACGCGAGAGATCATGGAGTTCTCGAGCTCCGCGCCACCCACCGCGCGCCAGGAGTCGCCGCCGTCCATGGACACGTACATGCCCACGCCGAGGTAGTTCTCGAAGGCGGTGTTGGCCTCACCGGTGCCTAGCCACACCGAGTGGTCGGCTCTGTTGACGGCGAGAGCGCCGGTGGAGGTCGAGGGCAGGCCGTCGGTGAGGGGGCGGAAGTGGCCCCCGCCGTCGGTGGATCGCCACACACCGCCGTCGGCGCCGCCCACGTAGATCGTGGCGCCGTCGATCGCGATGGCGCTCATGCGCCCGGTGACCAGACCCCAGCCGCCCCCCGAGTTCGAGATGTAGGGGTCCCGGTAGTTCGGGTCATCGGCGTTGTAGGGCTTGGTGGTGACCTCACGCCAGGATCCACCGGCCACCTGGAGAGCTGACGCCTGAAGGCGCGCCTCCTTCAGCGCGGCCGCGTCGACACTGGTGCCGGGCAGGAACCTGGGTGCGGCGTAGGACTGTGCGCCGTTGAGGATCTCGGCGCGTTGCTCCAGCCCCTCGCTGCCGCCGCCGCTGCCCTCGGCGACGAGCTCGGCCTCGCTGATGCGATCGATGCTCGGGAGCTTCCGCGAGTCCCACGGAGATGAAGACGCCGCCTGCCCTGGCGCTGCGGCGGCGGCGATGATGCTGAGCACTGCGATCGCGGACGCCCATACTCGGGCTCGCGAGACCCTCCCAGGTCGCGTCATGGTGATGCCTGCCTTTCGATCGAGGGGATGCAGGACGGCCCGCAGAGTACCCCTTCGCCGCGAACCGAGCAACCGCCAAAAGGGCCGGGCGGCCGAGGGGTGCGGCCCCTCAGATGGAGGCCATCAGCTCCTCGGAGATGTCGAAGTTCGCGTACACCGCCTGGACGTCGTCCAGGTCCTCCAGGGCCTCGATCAACCCCAGCACGGCACGAGCCTCCCCACCCTCGACCGGCACCGTGGTCTGCGCCACCATGGTGATCTCCGCGGAGAAGACCGGGACGCCGGCCGTCTCCAGGGCCAGGCGCACCGACCGGAACTCGCCCGGGGCGCTGGAGATCTCCCACGAGCTCTCCGAGTCGCGCAGGTCGTCGGCCCCGGATTCGAGCGCGAGCTCCAGGAGACGATCCTCCCCGGGGGCCTGGGCCTTCTCCACGACGATCACGCCCTTGCGGCTGAACATCCAGGCCGTGCTCCCCTGATCCCCGAGATTGCCGTTGTGCCGCGTGAAGGCGTGTCGAACCTCCTGGCCGGTGCGGTTGCGGTTGTCGGTGAGCGCTTCGATCAGCAACGCCACACCGCCGGGGGCGTAGCCCTCGTAGAACAGCTCCTCATAGCGCGCGGCGGCGGCGTCCGTGCCCGAACCCCGCTTGATGGCTCGTTCGATGTTGTCGTTCGGCACGCTGAACGACTTCGCCTTCTCCACCGCGGAGGCCAGCGTCATGTTGCCCTCGACGTTGCCGCCACCCTCACGGGCCGCCACCTCCACCGCGCGCAGCAGCTTGCCGTACATGCTCGAACGCTTCGAGTCGGTGGCCTCCTTCTTGCGCTTGATGGTCGCCCACTTCGAATGACCCGACATCTAGACCTTCCCCAGGACGTAGGCATGGAGGGCGAAGTCGCCCACGAGCTCCGGATGGAAGGATGCCACGACGATGTTGCCCTGCTCCAGCACCACCGGATGGCCTTCGTGCTCGGCCAGCACGACCACACCGGCTCCCACGTCCTCCACCCTCGGTGCCCGGATGAAGACGCCGCGGACCGGGTGATCGATGCCCCGGACGTCGACGTCGGCTTCGAACGAATCCACCTGGCGGCCGTAGGCGTTGCGGCGCACCGTGATGTCCAGCACCCCGAGGAGCGGGTCGCCGCCGTCGACGCGCTCGGCCAGCACGATCATCCCCGCGCACGTGCCCAGGACGGGGAGACCGGCCCCGATACGCTCGCGGATCGGATCGACCAGCCCACCGGCCCTCGCGAGGAGGCCCATGGTGGTGGACTCACCGCCGGGTAGCACCAAGAGGTCCACGCCGGCCAGCTCGGCCGGGGTGCGGACCTCCACGGGGGACGCGCCCACGCTCGCGAGCGCGACCGCGTGCTCCCGGAAGTCTCCCTGGAGCGCGAGGACGCCGGCCTTCACCGTGGGCACCCCCGCGCCGCTACCAGCCGCGATCCTGGAGACGGGTCTGCAGGGTGCCGATCTCGAGCCCGGCCATGGGGTCGCCGAGGCCGTGCGAGACCTTCGCCAACACGTCCGGATCCTGGAAGTGGGTGGTCGCCTCCACGATCGCGCGCGCCATGGTGGCCGGATCTTGCGACTTGTAGATCCCCGAGCCCACGAAGACCCCGTCCACGCCGAGCTGCATCATCAGGGCGGCGTCGGCCGGTGTGGCGATCCCGCCGGCCGCGAAGTTCACGACCGGCAGCTTCCCCGTGGTGGCCACGTCACGAACCAGGTCCACCGGGGCGCCGAGCTCCTTGGCCTTCGTCACGTACTGCTCGGGACGGAGGGTGGTCAGCTCGGCCATCTCGTGCAGCATCGTCCGCATGTGCGTGACGGCCTCCACCACGTTGCCGGTGCCGGCCTCGCCCTTCGTGCGGATCATGGCCGCGCCCTCGGCGATGCGGCGCAGGGCCTCACCCAGGTTGCGCGCGCCGCAGACGAAGGGCACCGTGAAGGCCCACTTGTCGATGTGGAACTCGTTGTCGGCCGGCGTGAGGACCTCGGATTCATCGACGTAGTCCACGCCGAGGGACTGCAGGATCTGCGCCTCCACGAAGTGGCCGATCCGCGCCTTGGCCATCACGGGGATCGTCACGGCCTGCTGGATCTCCTCGATCTTCGAGGCGTCCGACATCCGGGCGACGCCGCCGTCGCGGCGGATGTCGGCGGGGACGCGCTCCAGCGCCATGACGGCGCAGGCGCCGGCGTCTTCGGCGATCTTCGCCTGGTCGGCGTCGGTGACGTCCATGATGACGCCGCCCTTGAGCATCTCCGCCAGGCCCGACTTCACCCGGAAGCTACCGGTCTCGCGATCCACGGGATATCCCTCCTCACGCGTCTGATGCAAGTGTACCGCCCGCCTCGAACGCGCTGTCAGCACGCGGGGGGGTGGCGCAGCACCGCCACGGTCACCGGAGCGAGTCCGGCGCAGCTCGTCGACCGGCGGGTCTTCGGGGTCTCACATCTCTTCGAGGCGACGGATGCGCTCGGCCATGGGGGGGTGCGTGGCGAAGAGCTTCTCCATGGCGCTGGTGGCCTCGCCCGGCACGCGCGAGGGCTGATCGAGCCACAGGTGTGCGGTGGCGTTGTTGGCCGCGTGCATCGCGTGCGGTGCGGCCTCGATCTTGCGGAGGGCGCTGATCAGCCCGGGCGGATAGCGCGTCAGCAGCGCGCCCTGCGCGTCGGCGAGGAACTCTCGGTTGCGCGAGACGGCGAGCTTGATCACCTGGCCCGCGATCGGAGCGATCGCGAGCAGCACGAAGCCCAGCACGAAGATGGGCAGCGCCAGACCACCGCCGGCGGAATCGCTGCCGCGACGCCCACGGAACCCTCCCCACAACCACGAGCGCATGAAGAACTCCGAGAGCAACACCGCAGCACCCACGAGCGTCGCCACCACCGTCCCCACGAGGATGTCGCGGTCCATGACGTGCGAGAGCTCGTGGCCGATCACGCCCTCCAGCTCGACGCGATCCATGATCTGCAACAGGCCCTGGGTGACCGCCACCGACGCGTGCTGCGGATCGCGCCCGGTGGCGAAGGCGTTCGGCGCCTGCTCGGGGACGATGTAGACCCGGGGCTTGGGGATCCCGGCCGCGATCGCCAGCCCCTCCACGATGTTGTGCAACCGGGGCTCCTCCTGCGGGCTGACCTCGCGAGCGCGCGTGGAGGCGAGGACGACCTTGTCCCCGGCGAAGTAGGACCCCACCGACATCACCACCGCGATGCCGGCGGCGATGGCGATGCCGACCGGGCCCGTTGCCCAGATCCGCCCGATCACGTACCCGATCAGACCCAAGAACACGACGGCGCCGAGCATCAGCAGGACCGTGCGGCGCCGGTTCGCAGTGATCTGCTCGTACACGGCTGCCTACAGCTCCACCTTGACCGGCCCGCGTACGGGATCTTCGATGTCGAAGAAAGGCCGGGGCTCCACGTGGAACAGGTTCGCCACCACGCTGGAGGGGAAGGATTGGATCTTGGTGTTCAGGCCCATCACCTGGTCGTTGAAGAACTGTCGGGCGTAGGCGATCTTCGACTCGGTGCCGCTCAGCTCCTCCTGCAACGCCAGGAAGTTCTGGTTGGCCTTCAGCTCGGGGTAGCTCTCTGCCACCGCCATGAGCCGGCCCAGCCCGGCCGTGATCATGTTCTCGGCGTTGGCCTGATCACCCACCGTCTGCGCGCCCATCGCCTGGGACCGAGCGGCCGTCACGTGCTCGAACAGCTCCCGCTCGTGGGCGGCGTAGCCCTGCACCGTCTGCACGAGGTTGGGGATCAGGTCGTAGCGGCGCCGGAGCTGCACGTCGATCTGGGACCACCCGTTCTCCGCTCGGTTCCGCAGACCCACCAGGCCGTTGAAGGCCACCACCCCGTACAGCAGGACCAGCACAACGATCCCCAGGGCGATCCAGAAGGGCAGCACCCGCCTATGGTAGCGACCGGCGGGGCTCTGCGGCCGCCCTCGCGTAGAGCTCCTCGAGACGGGGGGTGACCGTCTCCCACCCGAACGCCGCCGTGCGTCTGCGTCCCGCCTCGGCCAGGCGGGAGGCAAGGGAGTCGTCGCCCAGCACGCGGCTCACGGCGCCGGCCAGGGCGGCGGCGTCCCCCGGGGCGACCAGCAGGCCGTCCTGCCCGTCGGTGACGACCTCGTCGTAGCCGGGGATGTCGCTGGCCACGACCGGCAGACCTGCGGCCATGGCCTCGAGCAGGACCACCCCGAAGCTCTCGCCACCGTGGTTGGGAGCCACGAACAGATCGCAGGCGTGGTGCACCGGGGGGAGCTCCCGGTTCCGCACGGTGCCGAGCATGGTCACGCGCGCTCGGACGGCCGCGGGCAGCGAGGCGGTGGCCGAACGCTCATGGCCCTCCCCCGCCACCACCAGACGCAGATCCGGATGGGTGGGCGCCAACTCGGCGAACGCCTCGATCGCCGTGCGGAAGCCCTTGCGTCGCTGGAGGCGCCCGACGAACAGGAGCTTCCTGCCCGGCCCCAGATCCCTCCGCGCTTCGGCCGTGGAGAACGCGAGCACGTCGATCCCGTTCGGCACGATCTCGTAGGTGCCGCCGAGGCGCCGCCGAGCCGTCGCCGCCGCTCGTTCGCTGACCGCGACCCGCACCGTCAGTCGCCGGGCCACGAGGCGCAGCAGCGGCGCTGCCAGATCGTAGGCGCGCGCACGATCGAGCCCGGCGTGGAAGGTGCCGACGACCGGCACGCACGCCGCCAGGGTGGCGAACATCGACGCGCTCGGCGCCAGTGGCTCGTGCGCGTGCACGACGTCCGGCCCGAACGCGGCGAGCGCCGCACGCACGCGGCGGCGCGTGGCCGGCCACGGGGAGACCGGTGCGTTGGAGTCGTTGTACGGGACGTCGAGCGGATGCCCGACGCTCGCCACCCACGGCTCGGCGGGGCTCGACCGGGACGGCGTCAGCACCAGCACCTGATGCCCTCGAGACCGTAGCTGCTCGCCGAGCCCTCGGACCTGGACCTGGACGCCGCCGGCGTCCTCCCAGGCGTACGGGCACACCAGCGCGATCCTCACGGCTCCCAGCCGGGCTGGAAGAGGTGCCAGTCGGCGGGTGCCGCGGAGATGGCGCGTTCGAACTCCGCCCCGATGAGCCGGGTAAGCGTCTCCACGTCCCGCCGACGGTTCCCCGTCGGTTCGAACGTCAGGGGCGCCCCGAAGACGATCCGCCAACCCCCGGCGGTCTGATACGTGGGCGTCACCAGGATCGGCGCGCCGGTCGTCAGAGACAGCAGCGCCGGCCCGGCCGGCAGCCGGCGCGTTCGACCGAACATCTCGACCTCGATGCCGCGACCGCCCAGGTCGCGATCGGCCACCAACGCCACCATCCGATTCTCTTCCAGCCGCCGCGCCAGCCGCCGCCCGACCTGCCCCTCGCTCGACAGGCCCAGGATCTCCATGCCCAGCGCCTCGCGGTGCGACAAGAAGAGCTCGAACAACGGCGGTGGACGCAGCTCCTCCGCGACCGAGACAACGGAGTGCCCGCGAGCCGACATGTACCGGCCGCCCACGTCCCAGTTCCCCAGATGCGGCAGGACGCAGATCACGCCGGCGCCACGCGCGAACGCCTGCTCGACGTTTTCGTAACCCGTGACGGGCGTCCGCGCCAGGGTCTCCTCGTCGGAGAGCTGGGGGAACCGGAAGGTCTCCGCCCAGTAGCGCGCATACAGTCGGAAGGCCTCGAGCGTGGAGGCCCTGACCATCGGGTGCTGCGGCGGCAGGCCCAGCACCTGGGCCTGATTGGCGGCCACCGTGGCCCGCAGGCCCGGCAACAGGGCGTGGGACGCTCGTCCCACCAGGTCGAAGAGGGTGCGCGCGCTCCGCTCCGGTAGCGCACGCGACAGGCCGGCCGCCGATCGGTACACGTGGAAGGCGAGCTGCTCGCGAAGGTCCCCCAGCGTGCTCACACCAGCTCCTCCTTCGCCACCTGGATCGAGCGGATCAGCGAGGCGAGGAGGGCGAGCGCCGCCGCCGCCCACACCGACCAACCGAGCCAACCGAAGCCCAGGCCGGCGGCGATCAGCGCGTAGCGGATGGCTCGCGTCACCGTGCTCTCCTGCACGTCGTAGCCGAGCGACGCCGCTCGAGCGCGCACATAGGACGAGAGGAAGCTGGCACCCAGCGCCACCAAGGCCCCGACGGCCACACCGGGCCGCGCGTCACGCTCGGCCCAGGCGATCGATCCCAGGACCGCGCCGTCGAGCACTCGGTCCAAGAGTGGGTCGAACAGCCGCGACAATCCGTCGTCGTTCCAGATCGCGAACTGCCCTCCGACGATCCCGGCGACCCCGGCCAGCCCCACGGTCAGGCCGGCGGGACCGAGCCTACCGTCCAGGATCAGCCACACGGAGGCGGCAACGAGGACCGCCCCGCACGTCAAGAGCACCCTCGTGGGGACGGTGCTGGAGGTGGCGGGGAGCCGCCGTCGGTACGTGACCATGGGAACCGCGCGAGCCTAGCACTGGACTAGAATCCTCAGACCTCTCCCCGGAAGGAGTGCGCGTTGAAGAGCTACGACGCGAAGGACATCCGCAACGTGTTGCTGGTGGGCCACGGAGGAGCGGGCAAGACGACCCTGCTGGAAGCGATGCTGTTCACCTCGGGCGCGATCACGCGGATGGGCACCGTGGAGGACGCCTCGACCGTCTCCGACCACGACCCCGACGAGCAGCGCAAGGGCATCTCGGTCTCCCTGTCCATGGCGCCCGTGGAGTGGAAGGGGGTGAAGATCAACGTCCTGGACGCGCCGGGCTACGCCGACTTCGTCGCGGATCTGCGCTCGGCCGTGCGCGCCGTCGACGCCGTCATCGTGGTGGTTTCGGCGGTGGACGGGGTCGAGGTGCAGACGGAGGCGGCGTGGGAGCTCGCCGTGGAGCAGGGATTGCCTCGGGCCATCTTCGTGAACAAGCTCGACCGCGAGCGGGCAGACTTCCAAGCCACGCTCGACCAGCTGGTGTCCGCGTTCGGGACCCAGGTCGCACCCTTCGAGCTGCCGATCGGCGCGGAACGGGACTTCCGGGGCGTGGCGGACCTCCTGCACGAGAAGGCCGACCTCTACCCCGATGGGCCCCGTGCCGAGGAGTCCGAGTGGCCGCGAGAGATCCACGACATCGCCGACCCCGCCCGCGAGAAGCTGATCGAGGCGGTCGCCGAGTCCGACGACGGCCTCATCGAGGAGTACCTCGAGCAGGGAACGCTCCCGGAGGAGCACATCGTCAGCGGCGCCAAGGACGGCTTCACCCGCGCGCGGCTTGCCCCCGTCATCGTGGGCTCGGCCGCGGCAGCGATCGGCATCGACCGGTTGCTGGACTTCATCGTGGAGGAGTTCCCATCGCCGATCGACCGTGGACCCGTGGAGACGACCGGCAGGGACGGCACCGTCAAGGAGCGCGCCTGCGATCCCAGCGGCCCCACGACCGCCTTCGTGTTCAAGACCTTGTCTGATCCGTTCGTCGGTCACATCACCATGTTCCGGGTCTTCAGCGGCAGGGTCCGCCCCGACGGGACGCTCTTCAACGCCACGCAGTCCTCGGAGGAACGGGTGGGGCAGCTCTTCACGTTGCGGGGCAAGGATCACGATCCGCTGACGGAGGTCGTCGCCGGCGACATCGGCGCCGTGGCCAAGCTCACGCACACCCACACCGGCGACACGATCAGCACGAAGGACGACCCGGTGCAGCTCGCAGCGATCACGCTGCCGGAGCCGCTGCTGGCCTTCGCTATCGAGCCTGCGACCAAGGGCGACGAGGACAAGCTGTCCACCGGCCTCGCGCGCCTGCGAGAGGAGGATCCGTCCTTGCGGGTCGCGCGCAGCGACGAGACCCACGAGACCGTGATGTACGGGATGGGCGAGGCGCACCTCGAGGTGATGGCCGAACGCCTGAAGCGCAAGTTCGGCGTCCAGGTGCTGACGCACCCGGCGAAGATCGCCTACCGGGAGACCCTGCGCGGCAAGGCCCGGGTGACGGGGCGCCACGTGAAGCAGTCGGGCGGCCACGGACAGTACGCGGTCTGCACCATCGAGGTGGAGCCGACCGCGCGCGGTGAGGGGTTCGTCTACGAGGACCGGATCGTCGGTGGGGCGGTGCCCTCACAGTTCATCCCGTCGATCGAGAAGGGCATCGTGAAGACGATGGCCGAGGGGACCGTGTCGGGCAACCCCGTGGTCGATATCAGGGTCACCCTCGCGGACGGCAAGTTCCACAGCGTGGACTCCTCCGACATGGCGTTCCAGATCGCTGGCTCGCTGGCGCTGAAGGAGGCGGCCCAGCAGGTGGGGGTGGCGATCCTGGAACCGGTCATGCAGCTCGAGGTGATCGTGCCGGAGGCGTTCACCGGCGACGTGATGGGTGACCTGAACGCCAAGCGTGGCAGGATCGCCGGCATGGAGCAGGCCGGCGGCGGCAAGCAGGTGATCCGCGCGG
>JBDUEF010000048.1:0-15194 GCA_040002535.1 Actinomycetota bacterium
AACGACGCGGCTCTGCCTCTCCACTATGAGGCCGCCCAGCGGCGGACGCTCGAGCGCTGGCCGTCCCTGTGGGAGACCAGTCGCCGCTCGGCGTCCTAGCCGTAGAAGATGTTGGTGGACCAGAAGTATCCGCGTGCGTGGACCACGCCGATGCCGATGTAGTGGAGGTGGCGGTCCAGCAGGTTGGCGCGGTGATCCGGACTCCGCATCCAGGCCCGCAAGAGGCTCCGGAGCGTCCCCGCGTAGCCGACGTTCTCTCCCCACCAGTTTGCGTTGTACCTGCTCACCCTGCCGGCGAGATCTGTGGAGTGGAAGAGCCGGTTCTGCTGGACCATATCCTTGGTGTGACGGCGGCAGTACTTCGACAGATATCGGTCCAGATGCAGCGCCCGCAGATCGTGGTTGACGCGCGTCTGACTGATCAGGCCGTAGAGGCGGCGACGCATGTTGCTGGACTGGGCTGGGGAGGGATTGAGGCCCGTCACCAGGAAGGTGACGAGGACGCCAAGCACGAGGATCCTTCGGATCCGGGTCGTGGAAGGGATGCACCACCCTACCTCATCCTCGAAAGGTGGCAACTCTCCCGGTCAGAGGGCCTACGGCACTTGGATGGCGCGGGATCGCCCCCGTCGCGACCACCCCCGCCAGCCTGCCAGCACCCCCAGGCCCGGCCACAGGGTGAGCCTCAGGCTCTGGTCCCGCCGCAGACCTCGCATAGCGTGGGCGGCGGGTTACCCATAGTTTGGACCTTCCAGGCACAACAGATCCGAGCACACCTACCCCGGGGTCACTCAGGTGTGGGAGCGCAAGAGCCCAATCGCTCGTAGATCGTCCTTCCCCGCGGGCCCCGAGTCAGGCATAACCAGGACCGACCGACATGCCCGACAAGTCCAGCACGTCTTTCGGGTCCATGTTCCCTGCTCGTACGCACCGGAGGGCGGCCGTCGGGCAGACGGTCGGAGCCTTCGGAGATCGTCGGACTCCCAGATAGCGGGCCGATCTTCAGGCAGATGGTCGCAGCGTTCGAGGAGGCTGCGCGTCGAGAGGGACCCCGGGTCACGCAGGCCGGGGTCGACCAGCAGGAGCCGGATCGCTCGTGAGAGCGTCGTCGACGCTGACCTGTCCGTCGGGTATCAGCACGATCGCCCGGCAGTCGCGACACGTCCAGCAGGTCATCTTGTGGACCCAAGTGCCCTGCTCCAGCACGCCGGAGACCACAACGGATCCGGACCCGCACTCCCCGCAGACGTTGTGCTCGTTCATACCAGTGGCATCGGCCGGGCGGGTGTCAACCGTTGAGCCTACCGAGCGTGAATGGGACCTTCACCACACCGATCTCCGCCGTACTCGGTCAACCGCACACTGCGGACGATGCCGGCTAGTCCTGGTGAGCCATTCAGAAGGGGCACCGCTGTGGGACTCACCCACCCCGGGGCGGGGCAGACCCTCCACAAGGCGTCCGGCAGCACCGCCGACGACTGCTCCACCTACGGACCTGGATGGTCGAGCCGAGCGCCGAGCTCGGCACACCCGACTCGGTGGCGGGGACTGAAGATCAGCACCATGTGTCCGTCCGCGCCGAGTGTCTGCGATTTGCCCTCGAAGCGGAGTTCGAAACCTTCGGATCTGGGGCGGCACGGCCCGCACCGAACGTACGACCTTGTCTCCGCGGTCCACGTCCCTCGGCCTCTCTCGGCTATCAAGAGAGTCGACGCAAGCAGATCGACCGTGCCGAGGCGATCCTCGCCGCCTCCCACGACGAGCGGCTCGAACGGTGGCGTGGGGGGGTCCGGGAGTCGGCAGAGGCCCGCGCTAGGGGTGACAGGACGTTCCGAGTAGCCCGCCGGAGGGTTCCCGGGCGCTATGGGGACGCACTGCGGAGCTGAGTCGAACCACACCGGATCGGGGGAAGGGTCTCGTCCCGGGCCCTCGTGTCCGCGGCGGGGCGCGCCTGTCGATCGCGTGGCGGGACCTGGGGGTGCTGCTCCAGCGACCATTCAAACTCCATGTCCCGGGGTACGGTCGCGGGGTGAGGCTCATCTACCAGCTGCTCGACATCAGGTGTCGTGAGGAATACGGGCACCGCTGTATCAGACGCGAGCACCACGCCGGTCAACACATCTGGCTCTCGCTGACCGACTTGTACCGGTGGTGACACCGAGCTCACGCAAGGTGCCGTGATCGCTCTCCAAATCCCCGCGTACACGCCCGCGTTGACCGACGCACCCTCGCGCGTGGTCGCGCGCCCGGGTAAAATCGGCCTCTGAGCTGCCGTAATAGCTCCGAAGGGCGTCACGCGGCGCCTCACGAGATCCTCGTGGGCGAGGCATGCACCTCTGGCAGGGTGTCGACGGGGGGGATTGGCGTTGCCCAATTCTTCCCCAACTCGACGGCGTACCGTGCCGACAGAGCATGAACGTGCTGGTCCACGAGGTGGGGCGGCCAGGACTTGAACCTGGAACCAACAGATTATGAGTCTGCCGCTCTGACCAATTGAGCTACCGCCCCGATCTGGACATTCTCCCATCAGACCGGTCGTCGTGGCGCACGAGATCGCTCGATGCCTTCAGGTGGCCGGCTGCGGCTCGCGCACATCCAGACGCATCCGGCGCGAGGCGCGATCGAGCGAGCCCAGCAGCGGCCGGCCGAGCGCGATGACGAGCCCCGCGTTGCCGACCGCGCGGAATGTGTCCCACGCGAACGAGGTGGCCGCGTAGTACGTGAGGTAGTGGTGCAGGTTCGTCGCCGCGCCCGCGGCCGGATCCCAGCTGAGCGCGGACTCCCCCGCCAGGAAGGGCCACATCCACAGGTTCATGATCGCTCCGAAGACGTAGCCGGCGACGAACCCGTAGGCGGCCAGCGCGCCGATCCGCACACGCCACGACGTTCGGGAATCCCGGGGCAGCAGGCCGGCGCCCATCCCCACCCAGCCCACCGCCACCATCTGGAAGGGCAGCCACGGCCCCAACCCCCCCAGGAACAACCCGCTGGCGAAGGTGCCCAGCGCACCGAGCAGGAACCCGAAACCGGCTCCGAACGAGTTGCCGGCCACCAGTACGACGATGAACATGGCGCTGAACCCCGCCACGAACCCGGGGAGTCGCAGCGCCACCATCGCGGCCCCCAACACGCCGATCAGGGCGACGGCCTTCGGTCCCAAGCCGCCACGCCCCAGCTCGACGAAGAGCACGGCCCCCAGCAGCACCAGCAGCCCAACCAGGATGACGGGCGCGTCGGCCTGGTGCGCCGCGGGGCCGCCCAGGGGCAGAACGAAGGGCCACAGGAACGCGAGGAGGCCCAGCAGGTTCGCCGCGATCAGCACCGCCATGCGCAGCGGAGAGGGCCTCATGACAGCGCCGCCGCCACCTGCTCAGGTGTGAGCCACCCGGGCCCGAACGCCCGCGTCATCTGGGGGGCGAACACGTGGGAGTCGCCCAAAACCTGGCCCGGCGTGCCATCGGCGATCAGCTCGCCGCCCGCCAGCATGACGACGCGCGTGGCCGCGGCGGCCGCAAGCTCCACGTCGTGGGTGGCGATCACCACCGCACCCCCGCCGGCCGCGTGGTCGCGCAGGAAGGCAGCCAGACGGTCCTTCGATCCGGGGTCCAGACCGCGGGTCGGCTCGTCGAGCAGCAGGATGGGCGCCCCGGTCGCGGCAACGGCGGCGGTGGCCACCAGGAGGCGCTGGCCGGCGGATGTGTCGCGCGGATGGCGTCGGGCCAGCGCCCGGATCCGCAGGCGATCCAGGATCTCTCCGGGGTCGGGATGTGGCCGCTCGGAGTCCAGGGCGGCGAGCGTGGCGGCGATCTCCCCCTCCACCGTGTCGTTGAACAGGATGCTCTCCGGCTCCTGCGGGCACAGGGCCACGTCGACGCCGGGCCGCGGGGCGCGCGCCGGCACGCGTACGCCGCCCTCCGTCGGCTGCATCGAGCCCGCCAGGCACCGCAGCAGCGTGCTCTTGCCGGCGCCGTTGCGGCCCATGAGCGCCACGACCTCGCCCTGTCGGATCTGTAGGTCGATCCGTCGCAGCACCTCGGGACCATCGTCGTAGCCGGCGGCGAGGCCGCGCGCGATCAGGAGCGGGTCGCCGAGGGCCGGCACCGATCTGGCGGAAGGCGGACCCAGGGGCCGCATCCCGGTCGCGCGCGCCTCTCGGACGGTGAGCGGCACGCGGTTCCAGCCCGCGAGCCTGCCCAGGCGCGCGACCGGCGGTCCGCCGCCCAGCCTGGCCAGCACCTCGCCGGGCTCGCCGGCCTCCACGCTCCCGTCGGTCACTCCGATCGCCATATCCACGAAGCCCGCGACGCGCTCGAGCCGATGCTCGGCCAGCAGCACGGTCATGCCGTGGTCGTGGACGAGCCGTTGCAGGGCGGCCATGACGTCCTCGGCGCCCTGCGGGTCGAGCTGGCTCGTCGGCTCGTCCAGCACCAGCACCCGCGGTCCGGCCGCCAGCGCCGCACCGATCGCCACACGCTGGCGCTCGCCTCCGGAGATCGAGCGAACGCTTCGATCGCGGAGCGGCTCGATCCCCAGCAGATCGAGCATCTCCTCCACGCGCCGGCGCATCCGCTCCGGCGGCACCGCCAGGTTCTCCATCCCGTACGCGAGCTCGTCCTCGACCCGATCCAGCACGAATGACGCGGCCGGATCCTGCGGCACGAAGGCCACGGTGTCGGCGAGCTCACGTGGAGCATGTGCCAGCGTGTCGCGCCCTGCCACCCGAACCCGGCCCGCGAACGTCCCGCCGGTGAAGTGCGGCACGAGCCCGTTGGCCGTGCGGAGCAGCGTGGACTTGCCGGCACCGGTCGGCCCCGTCGCCAGCGCGAAGATGCCCTCCGGCACCTCCAGCGTGACGTCGGCCAGCGCCGGAGCCTCGCCCTCCGGATAGGTGAACGACACCTCGGTCAGAGCGAGCGCCACGGTCATGGACCGCTCCTGCGGAACACGCCCGGGATCGCCACGGCGATGATCGTGCCCACGAGCGCCGGTGCGACCCGCGGCCACTCGAGGGGATCGGTGCTGGGGTGGAGATCGCCGAGTCCGCGCGCGGACGCGATCACGAACACGCCGGCCGCCGCGACCGCGGTCATGGCGGTCGCGATCCCCGCCGAGGTCCAGGGCTGTGGGCGATACCGCGAGCGCCGCCCACGCCCGTGGCCGCGGGCGTCCATGCTCTCGGCCAGCGTCATCGCCTCCTCCATCCCGGTCTCCAGAACCGGGACGACGAGCGCCGGGAGGGTGCGCCAGCGGTGCACCACGATCCCGCGCATGGCCTGGGCCTCACGCACCCGCCGGACCGACGCGATCGTCCGCGGCGCGATCGAGAGCGCCAGCGCGGCGGCCAGTGCCGGCTCGTGGAACCGCCGGGGCGCCAGCCGCAGCACGCCGAACGGATCGGTGACCGCGTTGAACGTCCCGAACACCACCAGGATCACCGCCAGCCGCGCACCCTCCAGTGCGGCGAAGGCCACGCTCGCGGCGTCGATCGTGCCGAAGAACACCAGTGCCGTGCGAACGAGCATCGTCACCAGACCGAAGAGCAGGAACACTCGGAACGAGCGCGCCGCGGGTCCCTCCACCCGGTGCGCCGCGTAGACGAACCAGGACGCCGCCACCAGCACGACGAGGTACCACGGGTTCGTGGTCGTGAACGCGACGACGCCGGCGCAGGTCGCCCAGGTGATCCACGCGCCCGGGTGCACGGAACTAGCTCGCCGCCGTTCGACGCCGGATCACGATGCTGCCTGCCACGCCCAGGCCGATCACCGCGGCCAGTGCGAGGAGCGGTCCGGCGCCACCCGCATCCGCAGGGGGCGGGCCCGGACCCTGGGCCGCGGCGAGCGAGACGGGCGGCGCCCCGGTGGAGGAAGGGGTGGGCGTCGGCGTCGCCTCCCCTCGGACCCGGTCGCGCGGTGCTCGATCGGCCGTCGGGGTGACGGTCGCCGGGGGGGTCGGTGGACCGGCGGCTCCGGGTGAGTCCGAGGCGTCCGGTGATCCGCCCCCATGCCCTCCACCGCCTCCCCCGCCGACCGGTGAGGCGGTCGGGGAGGGTTCCAGGGGTGGGCAGACATCCTCCTCGGTGGTGCCGGGCGGCATGGCATGGGTGGTGGCGTCTTCGCCGGTCCCCCACTGCCACCCCTCGACATCGCCGGGGTGCACGGTCCAATCCGCCGCGCTGGCCGAGGCCCACGTCCAACCGCCGCTGCCGTCTCCGTGCCAGTAGCCCCAATAGTCGGGGAAGTCGGCGAAGCAGTCGCCGCCGTCCACCCCCACACCGTCCAGCCTGCAGACGGCGCGTCCGCCGTAGCCCAGCCGGTAGTCGAGTCCGTACTGTGCGTGCGCCAGACGGATGAGATCGGTGCCGCTGACGGCAGCGGCTCCCAGCGCCACGCAGTAGGAGCGCGCCTGCGTCCCTGTGTCGACCACCAGCGCCGCTCGCTGTTGGGTGGCGGCGCACGCGGGAGCGACCGTCCCGTCCAGCACGCCGAGCGCCGGGGCGCCGAGCGCCATCGCCACGGCGATCGCGAGGGTCGCCGCGCGTCGCGTCATCTCACGCACAGGACCCTGCTGTCGGCAGGGGGAACGCGGCGTGGAGCTGCGGCACCGGCAACGGCTGGCGCAGGATGCCCAGGATGGCGCCGATCGTGGCGCCGACGTCCGCGGGACTACCCGCCTGGTAGGGCCACGCTCCGCAGTTCAGCTGGAGCCGTCGCAGCGCACCGAACCCACCCGAGGGCACCGCCACGCCCGCCGCCACGTAGGCCTGGATCACCATCGCGGTGGAGTTCGTGTCGGTGGTGATGCAGCACTGGGAGTAGCCCCACCCGGCCGACCCGTCGCGCAGCGTCCTGAAGAACGCCAACGCGTCGTCCACGCGGCTGCCGGTGCGCAGCACCTGCACGGCGAGGCTGGTCGTGTTCGAGTCGGAGGTGAAATAGTCTGTGCCAGGATCCGTGGTCGATAGGCAGTGCGCGTCGTCGTCGGCCGAGGCTCGTTGGTCGTACTGCCAGCCGCCGTCGTCGCACTGAGCGGAGGCCAGCCAGTGCAGAGCCTGAGTGGAGACGTTCGCTCCGGCGGCCCGCAGCGCCAGGATCGCCAACGCCTGATCGAAGACGGCGGCGGTGTCGAACCGCCCGTTGTCACCCTCGGTCGCGCGGATCGCCGCCACCAGGTTCGTCCCCCCGAAGGATCGCGGGTCGGCGCCACCGGCGACCGCCGCCATCACGACCTTCGCGCGCAGACCCACGCCACTGACCCGGCCGCGCTGGACCTGGTCGCTCAGGTACGCGATCGCATCGCGTACGGCTCGAGGGGCGCTTCGGGCGCCCACGAGCGAATCCACGGCGTCGGCCGTCGATCCGATGCAGGAGAACGCACAGATCGCGCCGTTCGGGCGCTGCTGGGCGACGACGTACGAGGAGCCCTCCAGCGCGCGCTCTCGATTCGCCGTCACGGCGCCGGCCGTCTGCGGAAGCGCTGCCAACAACACGGCAGCCAGTGCGCAGGCGGCGAGCCTGCGACAGGATGCGGTCTGCATCTGCCACTCCTCTCTGGGGCGTCTCACGCGCCCCGGATACGGAACGACCCTCCTTCGAGAGGAGGGTCGAGCGGCAGGACCTGCACGGTGAGGGTCCGCGGCTGTGTCCCCTCATGCCTCGGAGGTTCGTTCAGCCCTCGCATCGGTGGGGCGACCTGGCTCGTCCGCCGGAGGCGGACCTACAGTTGCGGGACAGCGCCGGAATCTGACCGGACTTCGCCCACGCGACGCGCGGTATTCGGTTGTGTGACGCGAAGCATACGCCGTCGCGATCCGCGCTGCCCGGCGCCACCTCCCCCAGCGCCGCCCTCCCGGGCTGAGAGAATGGCATCAGCGATCCGGAGGGACGAACGCATGACCGAGCGCCGCACAGAGTCCGACTCCATGGGCACGATCGAGGTGGACGCCTCCCGGTACTGGGGAGCCCAGACCGAGCGGTCGCTGGCTCACTTCGCGATCGGAGACCCTGCGGCCGATCGGATGCCGGTGGAGGTGATCCACGCGATGGGCGTCCTGAAGAAGGCCGCCGCGCTCGCCAACGCCGAGGCCGGCGATCTCGACCGGGCCATCGCGGATCTGATCGTCACCGCCGCCGACGAGGTGATCGCGGGCACCCTCGACGACCACTTCCCCCTGTACGTCTGGCAGACGGGCTCCGGCACCCAGACGAACATGAACGCGAACGAGGTCATCGCGAACCGCGCGATCCAGATGGCGGGCGGCACGATGGGCTCCCGGGCACCTGTGCACCCCAACGACCACGTGAACCTGTCGCAATCCTCGAACGACACGTTCCCGACCGCCATGCACATCGCCGCCGCACGGGCACTCGTGGAACATCTGCTCCCCTCGGTGCGCGCGCTTCGCGACGCGCTGGACGCCCGAGCCGAGGACTTCGCCGACATCGTGAAGATCGGCCGGACGCACCTGCAGGATGCGGTCCCCCTCACGCTGGGGCAGGAGTTCGGTGGCTACGTGGCGCAGCTCGATGCCAGCGTCGGGCGGATCGAGCAGACGTTGCCTGGCCTGTACGAGCTCGCCGTCGGCGGCACAGCCGTGGGCACGGGCCTGAACGCACCCGAGGGATTCGCCGACGACGTCGCCACCCGGATCGCCGACCTCACCGGCCTGCCGTTCGTGAGCGCGCCCAATAAGTTCGCGGCGCTGGCGGCCCACGATGCGGTCGTCTTCGCGTCCGGCGCACTCGCGACGCTGGCGGCGAGCCTCATGAAGATCGCGAACGACATCAGGTGGCTCGGTTCGGGACCCCGCAGCGGACTCGGCGAGCTGATCCTGCCCGAGAACGAACCGGGCAGCTCGATCATGCCGGGCAAGGTGAACCCGACGCAGTCCGAGGCGCTGACGATGGTGTGCGTGCAGGTCCTGGGCAACGACACCGCCATCAAGATCGCCGGCACGCAGGGCAACTTCGAGCTGAACGTCTTCAAGCCCCTGATGATCCGCAACCTGCTGCACTCGGCGTCCCTCCTGACGGATTCCTGCAGCGCCTTCCGTCGGTTCTGCGTGGACGGGCTCGGTGCGGACCGCGAGCGGATCGCCGAGCTCGTCGGTCGTTCCCTGATGCTGGTGACCGCTCTCACGCCCTCGATCGGCTACGACAAGGCGGCGGAGATCGCGGAGCAGGCGCACCACCAGGGGCGAACGCTGAAGGAAGTGGCCGTGGAGCTGGGCGTGCTCACCGCCGAGGAATACGACCGCCGGGTTCGTCCCGAGGACATGGTCTGAGGCCGGGACGCACAGGGCGATCTCCTGGCTGGAGCTGTCGGCGCAAGGAATCGCAAACCAGCACCGTCCACCCAGCGTAATCTCCGGTTGAGAGGGCGAGAAGAGGTTCCCTTCATGCGGGGTCCGGAGTTGACGAGCTCGGCGGTGCCGAGCCCGCATCTGCAGCGTCGCGTCCGGGAGGCGCAGGCGTTCATGCGCGCGAACCTGGATCGCGACGTGGATCTGTCGACCATCGCACGGGAGGCCTCGCTCAGTCCGTACTACTTCGCCCGCGCGTTCACCGCCTCCGTGGGCGTGCCGCCGTACCGCTATCTGATCCGGCTGCGGATGGAGCGAGCACAGGAGCTGCTCCGTACCAGTGAGCTGACCGTCACGCAGGTCTGCCAACGCGTGGGGTTCAACAGCCTCAGCCACTTCACCACGACGTTCCACCGGCACACCGGCACCACGCCCACGGCCTACCGCCGGCGCATGGACTTCGAGCGGGACGTTCGGTTCAGCGCCGCCACCAACGCGCTGGTGCGCCAGCCCAAGCGCGCCAACATCTAGCCGGGGGTGTTGGGCGCTCCACGGGTACGCCCGTCTCCGGGCCGGTGGCCACCGGTCGCCCGGGATCGCGCACCCATCCCGACCACGAGGCCTCGAACAGCCGCGCGCCGCCGATGCCGGCCACGCGCATCGCCAGCAGGTCGTGGCAGGCGGTGACGCCCGAGCCGCAGTAGACGACGGCGCCGTTGTCGGCGCCGAGCGCCTCGTACCGGTGACGGAGCTGCCCGGCGGGCAGGAACAGACCGGTCTGGGGATGCAGATTGCCCTGCCAGGGCGCGCTCCCGGCACCCGGGATATGGCCGGCGACGGGATCGATCGGCTCGCTCTGGCCCGTGTAGCGCTCGCGCGTTCGGGCATCCAGCACTGGCGGCGAGCCTTCGTGAAGGATGCCCGTCAGCTCATCGGGGTCCACAACGGCCTCGCGCGGCCACGGTGCGGAGACGAACGTCGCCGCCGACGGTGGCTCTGTCGAGACGCCGGTCTGGAGCGGCTCCACCCACGAGCCCATCCCACCGTCCAGGACGGACACCGGATGGCCGAGCGCGTCCAGCATCCACCACAGGCGTGCAGCGAGCGAACCTCCGGCATCGTCGTAGGCCACGACATGGCGGGGACCGCCGATGCCGGCTCGATCCATGGCGGATGCGAACGCGGCGGGGTCGGGCAATGGGTGGCGGCCACGCACCCCCGGAGGGGCGGCGAGATCGCGATCCACGTCGAGCAGCACGGCGCCCGGGATGTGGCCGGCCGCGAAGGCCTCGCGGACCTCCTGCTCCGTCCCACCGTTGATCCAGCGGACGTCGGCGATCAGCAGACCCGGATCGTGCAGATGCTCGCGGAGCCACCCTGCGTCCACGAGTGGTCGCGGAACGTGCATCCGCGGAGGATACTTGCGCCCGTGCGACCAGAGGATCTCACCGACGCCGCGTTCTTCACGTTCTCCACCCTCCAGCCCGAGCTGGACCGCGATTGGAACGCGCCGGCGGGCTCGCTCGAGTGGTCCTGCCGGCAGGCGCTGGACCACATCGTGGACTGCCACCTCTTCTACGCGGCGCACCTCGCTCGCCGGGCCACGAGCCGGCTCCCCTCGATCCGCGACGGCGATGCCAGCGTGAACGTCGATGGCACGCTGACCAGCCTGCTGGGCGGGGCCGCGATCCTGGCCGAGGTCGCACGGGCCGCACCACCTGAGGCCCGAGGCTTCCACCCCGGGGGCATGGCCGACCCGGACGGCTTCCTGGCGATGGGTTGCGACGAGGCGCTGGTGCATGGGTGGGACATCGCCGAGGGTCTGGACGTCGATTTCGAACCGCCGGTCGAGCTGGCCGAACGGGTCGTGCGCCGGCTGTTCCCGTGGGCGCCCGAGGACGAGCATCCGTGGGACGCACTGCTCTGGGCGAACGGACGGATCCCCCTGGATGACCTCCCGCAGGAGGACGAGCAGTGGTACTGGTGGTGCGCGCCGCTGGCCGAGTGGGACGGGCAGGTCGCGCGCCGGACGCACCCGCCCGGCTGGGCCTAGAGTCCGGAGCGTCAGAAGCTCTCGGCATACTCCTCATCAGTGACGGGCTCGGCCCACTCCGGCGCCCCGCCGCCGTTCACCGCGACGTGGACCAGAGGCGTGTCGGGCCCGCCGCCGTGGAAATGCCACTCGTCCTCACCCACGTGGATCACGTCCCCCGGCTCCAGGATGTGGCCTGCCTCACCGCGCGTGCGTACGCGCCCGCGGCCCACGACCCCGTAGAGGAACTGGCCCCCCGGGTGCCGGTGCCAGCGGGTGCGCGCCCCCGGAGAGAAATGCACGACTCCCACGTTGGTGCCCTGGTCGTCGGTCAGCGTGGCGCGCAGCCACACCTCGCCGGAGAACCGGCCGTCGTCGCCCCGCTCGAAGACGGCCTCCGTGGCCCTGGACGTGTCCATCGTGGGGCGAAGCGTAACGCCTTCGGGAGAGCGAGCTCGGTCGGGTGCTTGAAGGGAGCGGTCCGGTGACTAGGCTTCCCCCAAGAGCATCCCTCCCTCTCGCGGGGGCACGAAGACGAGGAGGCGATCGTGAGAAAGGCCGCAGTCGCACTGGGAGCCTGGATGGTCCTCTGCGTGGTCATGGCCATCCCGGCACTTGCCGATTCCTCACTCCCACAGCCTCACGGCGGCCCGAGCGTGCTGGGGGCCGGCGGCACCGGCGGGGCGGGAGGGACCGCCTTCACCGGATCGGACATCTCGCCGGCACTGCTGGCGCTTGCGCTCCTGTCGGTCATCGGCGCCGCGTCGCTCGCTCTCCTCCAGCGTCGACGGGCCGCCCATTAGCACCGCGGACGTATCCGGCGAGGCCCTTTACCTCCCCCCGTCGGGTGCCGATACGGTAAGCGTCATGCTCGAGCACGAGGAACTCCACGGAACCGTTCGCGAGGCTGGGACCCGGGCGTGGTCCGAGCTGGAGCGTGTTCGGCGAGAGCTCGCTGCCGCACAGGCGAAGAACCTCATGTGGCGCTCCCTCATCGAACGCCACCTGGAGAAGGGCTGCCCCTCGGCGAGCCTCCGCGCGCTCCTGGACGCGGACGATCGCCCAGACGAGTTCGTCTAAGCCGGCCCCTCCCGCGGCGAAGAACTGCCTCGGGCCCGGCTTTCAGGCCGCCTGCTTCGCTACCATCCGGACGTGATGACGGCCCCCGAACCCGAGCGGCTGGGCGCCGGCGTCCTCGAGACGGACCCGCCGGCGTTCACGACAGAGGAAGCCGCCGAGGTCGCGCGGACCGTCTTCGGGCTCGCGGGAGACGTCAAGGAGCTGGGGAGCGAGCGCGATCAGAACTTCCTGATCGACGACGGGCACGGCTCGCGTGGCGTGCTCAAGATCTCGAATCTGGGCGACCCGGCGTCGATCTTGGACATGGAGACCGAGGCCGCGCTCCTGGTCGCGCGGATGGACCCCGAGCTGCCCGTCGCGACGCCTCGCCCGGTGCCGGGGGCGGACGGCGCCATCGGAGCGGGCGCGTACCGCGCATCGGTGCCCTCGCCGGGAGGCTCAGGCACGCACCTGGTGCGGATGTTCGAACACATGCCGGGGAGGGGCTCCGTCGACCCCACCGAGCTGGGTCACGACGCGCTGTGGGACTTCGGTGTGGTCGTCGCGCGGCTGGGTCGCGCGCTGCGAGGCTTCTTCCATCCTGCGGCGGGCCGCGTCCTGCTGTGGGACGTCCGGCACACAGCGGAGCTCCGGCCTCTTGTGGCGTCGATCGAGGATCCGCGGCGTCGGCGGATCGTGAAGAGCGTGCTCGATCGCTTCGAGGTTCACGTGGCGCCTCGGTGGCCCGGGCTGCGCGCCCAGGTGATCCACGGGGACGTGACCCTTGACAACGCGCTCGTGGATCGGCGCGGTCGGGTGACCGGACTCGTGGATTTCGGGGATATGAGCCACACGGCCCTGCTCTGCGACGTCTCGTCCGCGCTGACGTCGCTGCTCAGTGGACGGAAGGGAGAGGATGTCTTCCGATCCTCCGATGCCTTCGTCGACGGGTTCCAGACCGTCACGCCGCTCGAAGACGGTGAGCACGCCCTGATCGCGGATCTGCTCGCCGCGCGACTCGCTGCGACCGCCGCGATATCGGCCTGGCGCGTGGCTCGTTATCCGGACAACGAGTACATCCGCAGCTGGGACACCGATACGTGGCTCCTGCTCGAGATGCTCGACGAGCTCGGGTTCGATGAAGCGGCGGACCGGCTCGGCGGCGGGTACCGTAGCGGATCGGCGAGCTCGGTCGAGGATCTGACGTCGCGGCGGCGGGTGTTCGGTTCGGCGCTGTCGACCCCCACCTACGACCAACCCCTCCACCTCGTCCGTGGGGAGGGCGTCTGGCTCTTCGACGCCGAGGGCAGGCGGTACCTGGATGCGTACAACAACGTGCCGGTCGTCGGTCACTGCCACCCTCGGATCACCGAGGCGATCGTGCGGCAGGCACGCAGCTTGAACACGAACATGCGCTACCTGCACGAGGCCGCCGTCGAGCTGGCGGAGCGTCTGGTGGGGACCATGCCCGAGGGCTCGGGCCTCGACACGGTGATGCTGGTCAACTCGGGAAGCGAGGCGAACGACCTGGCGTGGCGCCTCGCCACCGTCGTGACGGATCATGCCGGGGGGATCGTGACGGAGCATGCGTACCACGGCGTGACGGCGGCGATCTCCGACCTCTCGCCGGAGGAATGGCGATCGGGCGTGCGCCCCTCCCACGTCGAGACGATCCCGCCTCCCGATCCATTCCGCGGGCTGCACCGGCGCGAGGCAGACTGGGTCCAGCGCTCGGCGGCAGAGGTCACGGGTGCGTTCGATCGGCTCGCATCCCGTGACATAGCCCCGGCCGCGGTCTTCGTCGACGGCGGGTTCACGAGCGACGGCATCCTTACCCCGCCCCCCTCGTACCTCCAGGAGGTCTTGACACGAACCCATGAGGCAGGGGCCATCCTGGTCGCCGACGAGGTGCAGGTCGGCCACGGAAGGACCGGCGAGCACCTGTGGTCGTTCCACGGTGCGGGGATCACGCCGGACATCGTCACCCTGGGCAAGCCGATGGGCAACGGCCACCCGGTGGCGGCCGTGATCACGCGCAGCGACATCGTGGATCGGTTCGCGCGCACGACCGAGTTCTTCAGCACGTTCGGAGGCAATCCGGTGGCGGCCGTCGCCGGCCTGGCGGTGCTCGACGTGATCCGGGATCAGGGGCTCGTCGACCATGCCGCCGAGATCGGTGGCGCGCTCAGAGATGCTCTCGAAGGACTCGCCACCCGCCATGAGGCGATCGGCGACGTGCGCGGCACGGGTCTGTTGATCGGTGTGGATCTGGTCGCCGACCGGGCCTCGAGGCACCCGGATCCGACGTTGGCGGCTCGGGTCGTGAACCGGTTGCGCGAGCGGGGGATCCTGGTGGGGACGACGGGCCGCTGGGAGAACGTGCTGAAGGTTCGGCCACCGCTGGTCTTCGGGTCGGAGCACGTGGACCTCCTCGTGTCCGGCCTGGACGAGGCGCTGGCCGAGTTCGGCACCGAACGCTGATCCGGACTGCGGCTCGATCCAGTATGCCGAGCGAACACGTGGGTGCATGGGCTGAACCGTTCGAAACCGCCTTAGGCCCGCGTCTCTGCAGCTCCCGCGGTGGGACTCGAACCCACAACCTACGGATCAACAGTCCTGAGAAGCCGTCCAGGCAGTCGGCTGTCAAGGGCCCCGTCTACCGCACCCAGTGCCCGATCGTCAGACGAGTCCACCAGAAGAGCCGATGAGAACCCCAAGCACGAACCGGACCGTGCGCCTGGGCTATTCGCTGATGCCGATATGGATCGATTCCACGATTCGGTCGAAGGGAACCTCGGCGTT
>JBDUEF010000049.1:0-14916 GCA_040002535.1 Actinomycetota bacterium
ATCATCGGGCCGCGCACCTGGAGGATGACGCGACCATCGTGATCGTCGACATCCTCTGAGATCCATCCGGGCGGCGGTGTCGGTGGCTGCATCTCGAGTTGTGGTTCCCAGCGGGCGGGGGCCCGACATAACATGGTCCCGTACACTCGGCGCCATGCCTGAGAGCGGCCCTGCCGGCGCCCCGATGCCGCCCCAGTACGACCCCACAGAGGTGGAGCCGCGCTGGACCCGCACATGGATCGAGCGGGGGTACTTCCATGCGGAGGCGCCCTCCGACCGGCCACCCTATTGCATCGTGATCCCGCCCCCCAACGTCACCGGGCGTCTGCACGTCGGCCACGCCCTGGGTCGCACGATCGAGGACACGCTGATCCGCCGCGCCCGGATGCAGGGCTTCGAGGCCTGCTGGATCCCCGGTACGGATCACGCCGGGATCGCGACGCAGGTCGTGGTGGAGCGTGCGCTCCGGGAAGAGGGCATCGATCGTCGCGAGCTGGGCCGGGAGGCATTCGTCGAACGCGTGTGGAGCTGGAAGGAGCAGTACGGCGGCGAGATCGTGGAGCAGATCAAGCGGATGGGGGCGTCCTGCGACTGGGAGCGGGAGCGGTTCACCATGGATGAGGGCCTGTCGCGCGCGGTACGGGCGGCCTTCGTCCGCTTCCATGAGGCGGGGCTGATCTACCGGGGCGAACGCTTGGTGAACTGGTGCCCGACCGACCGCACCGGTCTGTCCGACTCCGAGGTTGAACACGAAGAGGTGGAGGGGGAGCTGCTCACCTTCCGGTATTTCCTTACCGAGGGCAGCGGTTCGATCCAGGTGGCCACGACCCGGGTGGAGACGATGCTGGGCGACACCGGCATCGCCGTGCACCCCGGCGACGACCGCTACGCAGCGTTGGTGGGGCAGACCGTCACCCACCCCTTCGACGGACGGCAGATCCTCATCGTCGCCGACCATCACGTGGACAGGGACTTCGGCACCGGCGCCGTGAAGGTGACTCCCGCGCACGACCCCAACGACTTCGACATCGCCCAGCGCACCGGGTTGCCGTTGATGAACATCTTCGAGGCCGACGCCAGGCTGAACGATGCCGTGCCGGCCGAGTTCCGGGGTCTGGGTCGGTACGAGGCGCGCACCGCCGTCCGGGACGCGCTAGAGGCGAAGGGTCTGTTGGTGAAGGAGGAGCGGCCCTACGTCCATTCGGTCGGTCACTGCTACCGCTGCCACAGCGAGATCGAGCCGTGGATCGCCGGGCTGCAGTGGTTCGTGAAGGTGAGCGGGCTGGCAGGCGCCGCGAAGGAGGCGGTCCTGGACGGCCGGCTGCGCTTCACTCCCGAGCGGTGGCAGGGCCCGTTCGTCGCGTGGCTCGACAACCTGCGCGACTGGAACATCTCGCGCCAGCTCTGGTGGGGTCACCGCATCCCCGCGTGGTACTGCCCCGACGGTCACGTCACGGTAGCCACCGAGGACCCGACCGCCTGCGCGGGATGCGGCAGCACGGAGCTCACGCAGGATCCCGACGTGCTGGATACCTGGTTCTCCTCCCAGCTCTGGCCGTACTCCACCTTGGGCTGGCCGGACGACACACCGGAGCTCTCGTTCTTCTACCCCAACGCCGCCCTGGTGACGGGCTACGAGATCCTCTACCTGTGGGTGGCACGGATGGTGATGTCCGGCCTGTTCCTGGTCGGCGACGTCCCCTTCCACGATGTGGTGATCCACGGCCTCGTGCGCGACCAGCAGGGCCGCAAGATGTCGAAGTCCCTCGGCAACGTGATCGATCCGATCGAGATGATCGACCGCTACGGCGCGGACGCGCTGCGCTTCTCCCTGGCTCGGGCCGCCACCGGGGGGCAGCAGGACATCCCGCTGTCCGAGGAGGGGATCGAGGCGGGCCGGAACTTCGCCAACAAGCTGTGGAACGCGGCGAGGTTGGTGCTGCGGGCCTTCCCAGGCGGCGCGCCCACGCCGCCGCCGCCCGATCGATTGACGTTGCCGGAGCGCTGGCTGCTCTCGCGCCACCAGGCATGCCTGGTGGCGGTGGACGCGGCATTGGACGAGTACCGCTTCGCCGACGCCGCCCTGGCGCTGCACCGTTTCGTCTGGTCGGAGCTCTGCGATTGGGGCCTGGAGCTGGAGAAGGGACGCTTGCACGGCACCGACGCCGAGCGTTCCGATGCCACGCAGGTACTGGCATGGATCCTCGAGCGGACGCTTCGCCTGCTGCATCCCACGATGCCCTTCGTGACCGAGGAGATCTGGCAGCGTTTCGGGATCGGGGATTCGATCGCGATCGCCACGTGGCCCAGTTCGCGACCGCAGCAGGCCGACGCCGCAGCGGAGGCATCGCTCACGGCCCTGCAGGAGATCGTGACGGCGATCCGTCAGTTCCGGGCACAGCATCACGTGCCGACGGCCCACCGCCTGGAGATCACCGTCGGCGTGCCCGACTCCGAGCAGGCGGCGCTGCGCGATCTGTCCGAGAGGATCGGGAAGCTGACCGGCGTCTCCACCATGGCGATCATCCCGGGGGATTCGCCGAAGGCCGAGGGCGTGGTGCGCATTGGCGTCGCGGACGGGTTCGTGGAGATCCCGATCGCCGGCACGATCGATCTGGATGCCGAACGCGCACGCCTATCCAAGCGTCTGGCCGAGGTGGACCGGGACCTGGAGCGGGCCGGCACGAAGCTCGCGAACGAGGGCTTCCGCACCAAAGCGGCGCCCGAGGTGGTCGTGGCCGAGCAGGACAAGGTGACCCGCCTGGGTGTGGAGCGCGATCAACTCTTCGCGCAGCTTGGCGAGCTGGGCTGAAGACCGATGCGCTTCGAGGAGGCTCTCGCGGAGCTGGATGGGCGCAGGGAGTCGCGGATGGTGCCGGACCTGGCTAGGATCCTGCAGCTCGCCACGTTGCTGGACGATCCCCAGCTCTCCTATCCGACGATCCATGTGACCGGCACGAACGGCAAGAGCACGACTGCCAGGATCGCCACCGAGCTGGCGTGCGCCCACGGGATCACCACCGGCCTGTACACCTCACCGCACCTCGAGACGGTCACCGAGCGTTTCTCGGTGTGCGGCGTCGACATGACCCGCTCGGAGTTCGCCGCCGAGTACGAGCATCTGCTCCCCTTCCTGCTGCTGGTGGATGCCGGCAGCGACGAACAGGTCACCTACTTCGAGGCGCTGACCGCACTCGCATACCTCTGGCTCGCCGACAAGCCGGTGGGGCTGGGCGTGTTCGAGGTGGGCATGGGGGGCACGTGGGACGCGACGAACCTGGTGGCCGGCGACGTGGCGGTGATCTGCCCGGTGGGGCTCGATCATCCCGAGCTCGGTGCCACGGTGGAGGAGGTGGCGGGTGAGAAGGCCGGCATCATCAAGGAGGGGAAGATCGCGATCGTCCGCGAACAGCCGCCGGAGGCGGCACGCGTGATCGAGGATCGGGCGACCGCCGTCGGCGCGGAGCTCAGGCGGGAATTCGCCGACTTCGAACTGGATCATCGCCTGTTGGCGGTCGGCGGTCAGGCGATCGTCGTGCGTGGCCTCTACGACAGCTACGACGACCTGTTCCTGCCCCTGTTCGGCGAGCATGCGGCCCGCAACGCCGCCGCCGCCGTCGCCTCGGTCGAGGCACTGATCGGGCAGGCCCTCGACCATGACGCCGTGCGGCGCGCGCTGGCCGGCGTCACGTCGCCGGGCCGCTTGGAGGTCGTCGGGCGCAGCCCGCTCGTGATCTTGGACGGGGCGCACAATCCGGCGGGCACGGAGGCTCTCGCCGTGGCCATGCGGGAGTTCTTCACGTGGGAGCGGCTGCACCTGGTGGTGGCGGTCAGCGCCAACAAGGATGTGGAAGGCATGCTGCAGGAGTTGGCACCCCTGGCCGACACCGCCTACGCTACAACGAATCGCAGCGATCGCGCGGGTGCCACCCAACGGGTCGCGGACGAGCTCGAGGCTCATGGGAAGCCGGTGGCCGTGTTCGGCAGCGTCGCCGACGCGCTGGAGGCGGCACGCGATGCCGCCGGGCGCGGCGATTGCATCCTGGTGACGGGCTCTCTGTACACTGTCGCGGAGGCCCGTCGGGCGCTCGCAGCACCCGCGGAACGACCCTCTGGAGATCGGTGATCATGGCGACGGAATCCACCCTGTTGATCGTCAAGCCCGATGGGGTCCGCCGGCGTCTGGTGGGCGAGGTGCTCCAACGCGTGGAAGCCAAGGGCCTCGCCATCGACGAGATGGAGATGTGCACCATCGATCGCGACACCGCGCAGGAGCATTACGGCGAGCATCGGGGGAAGCCGTTCTTCGATGAGCTCGTCGAGTTCATCACAGGAGGCCCGGTGGTGATCGCTCGCGTGAGTGGGGAGCAGGCGATCGCCGTCTGGCGAACCCTGATGGGCCCCACGAACCCTGTGGAGGCGCCGCCCGGCTCGATCCGGGGGGACTTCGCCACCCTCATCGGCGAGAACATCGTGCACGGGAGCGACTCCGCCGAGTCGGCCGCGCGGGAGCTCAAGCTCTTCTTCGGCTGATGGCTGACGATCGGAAGGCGCTGCGTCGGCGCGTAGCCGAGTTCGTGGAGTCGCGCCGGGCCGGCTGGCTCGACGCGCACGGCGCGGTGATCGGCATCACCGATCGGCAGCGCACCCTCGGCGTGATCCCCGTGGGCGTGCGGGACGCCTTCACCGGCGAGCAGGTGACGAAGGGTACCCGGTTCGAGATCGGCTCCATCAGCAAGTCCTTCGCGGCGATCGTGGCGCTGCAGCTGGTCGAGGAGGGCCTCCTGGATCTCCACGCACCCGTCACCACCTACGTCCCGTGGTTCAAGGTGCGGTCGACCCACGCGTCCATCACCGCCCACCACCTGCTGACGCACACATCCGGCCTGATCATCGGCATGGACTTCGCCGACGACGCCCTGCCGGCCGCGTGGTCGCTCCGCGGCACCAGCGTGGGGTTCCCGCCCGGCCGGCACTTCCACTACTCCAACGACGGCTACAAGCTGCTGGGACTCGTCTTGGAGGTCCTGGGCGACAGGCCCTGGCCGGACATGCTGCGCGCGCGCATCCTGGAGCCGCTGCGGATGACGCACACCGACCCCGAGATCACCTTCGACACGGCCGCCGACATCGCGACGCCGCACCAGCGGGAGGCGAACGATCGACCGCCGCACCGGCAGCGCATGCAGGTGCGGGCGCCCATCTCGCTCAGCCGGACCGCCGACGGCAGCATCATCTCCACCGGGAAGGATATGGCGATCTACGCTCGGATGCTCCTGCATCGCGGCGCGCCACCCGGTGTGCGCCTCCTCTCCGACGAGAGCTTCGCCCTCATGACGACCCCACACGTCGCCGACACCGATGAGGAGGGCGTGGCCTACGGATACGGCCTCGACATCTTCGAGGTGGACGGGCGCGCCCACATCGGGCACGCCGGCGGCATGGTCGGCCACTACGCGCTGCTCTGGTGCGACATGCATGTGGGGGTGGCCGCCGCGATGATGGTGAACGGACACGCAGAGCGCGAGCCGAGCGTTCGGTTCGCGCTGGACGCGGCACGTGCGCACCTTGTCGGAAGGCCGCTCCCGGTCGTGACCTCGGCGCCGGATCCCCTCGCGACCCCCCTGGCCGCTCGGCTCGCGGGGGACTACGCGTCTGCCGACGGGGGCACGATCTCCCTCAAGGACCACGCCGGTCGGGTGGTCGCCACCACGCCCGACGGTGAGGTGACGCTGGAACCGTTGGACAGCGTCTGGGAGGCGGACGCAGATGCCGGCGACGAGCCCGGCCGCCTCTTCGCGGTGCCGATACCGGCGATGGATCGGTTCGCTCTGGGCGTCGAGGTCGATGCGAGCGGCCGCGCGATCGCTCTGGTCCACGGGCCCACGCGGTACGTCCGGGCGGGGACGACGATCGAGCCCGACCCGGTGCCACCCACCGGAGCGTCCCGCATGACGGGCACATACCGGACGTGGAACCCGTGGTCTCCCGGGTTCCGGGTGTTCGTCCGCGCCGGACGGCTGATGCTGGCCCGCCCCGACGGCGAGAAGCTGCTCACGCGGCTGGAGGGCGGCGAGTGGCGGGTGGGCGACAAGTGGAGTCCCGACCGTGTGCGCTTCGCCACGATCGTGAACGGGGTCGCGCAGCAGGCCATCTACAACGCCGTGCCCTACAGCCGAAGCTTCCTGGATTGACGCCGCCCGTGCGCGGCGTCAGCTCGCGCGGAACGCCACGCACGCGTTGTGTCCGCCGAATCCGAAGGAGTTCGACAGGGCCAGATCTACGTCCAGGTCCCGTGCCTGGTTCGGTGTGACGTCCAGATCGCAGTCGGGGTCGGGCGTGCCGTAGTGGATCGTGGGCGGGATCGTCCCGTTCGCGATGGCCAGCGCACACACCGCGCCCTCGACGGCACCGGCCGCGCCCAGCATGTGTCCGGTCATGGACTTCGTGGAGGACACGGCGACCTTCGCCGCGTGGTCGCCCAGGATGCCCTTGATGGCGGCGCTCTCGGCGGCGTCGTTCAGGGGCGTGGACGTGCCGTGCGCATTGATGTACGTGACCTCTCCGGGCTCGGCGCCGGCGTCGCGTAACGCCCATCGCATCGCGAGCGCTGCGCCAGAGCCCTTCGGATCCGGCGCGGTGATGTGGAACGCGTCGTCGCTGGCGCCGGCCCCCGCCAGCTCGCAGTAGATGCGCGCACCGCGCGCCACGGCGTGCTCCTGGCTCTCCACGATGAGGGTGACGGCGCCCTCCGACAGCACGAAGCCGTCGCGCAGCGCATCGAACGGCCGCGACGCGGTCTCCGGATCGGGGTTCTTCGTCAGTGCGGTCATCTGCGAGAACGCCGCCACCGTCAGGGGAAGGGTGGCTGACTCGGATCCGCCGGCGACCACCAGATCCAGGGTGCCGTCGCGGATCAGCCGCAGCGCCTCGAACAGGGCGTGGTTGCTGGAGGAGCAGGCGGAGATCGTGGCGAAGTTGGCACCCGTCAGGCCGAAGCGCATAGCGATGTGTCCGGCCGGCGCGTTGGCCATCAGCATCGGGACCATGAACGGCGAGATACGCCCTGGGCCCTTCTCCAGCAGCACGAGGTGCTGGCTGAGGATCGTCTCGAGCCCGCCGATCCCGGTGGCGAAGATCACCCCGCCCCGCTCGGCCACGACCTCCGGGTTCCCGGCGTCCTCCCACGCGAGCTTCGCGGAGGCGACGCCGAACTGCGTGAAGCGATCGGTGCGGCGAGCCTCCTTGGCGTCTAGGAAGTCGGTGGCCTCGAACCCGTCCACCTCGCCGGCCACGCTCACCGGGAGATCTCCGATCGGGAACCGTGTGATGGTGCGGACCCCGTTGCGCCCACCCGTCATGCCGGCCCAGAACGCATCCACCCCGATGCCGACCGGGGTGACCGGCCCGATCCCGGTGATGACGGCCCTCCGTTGCTGGCTCATGCGTGCTCCTGGCTGGAGGTGATGCCGGCGCCAGAGCCTACGAGGCGCCCACCTTCGAGGCGACCAGGTCGATGGCACCGCCGACGGTCTTCACCGACTCCATCTCCTCCTCGGGGATCTCGATGCTCCACTCCTCCTCGAGCGCCAGCACCGCCTCCACGAGGTCGAGCGAGTCCGCGTTCAGATCCTCGGCGAACCGCGCGTCGGGCACCACCTGCGCCTCGTCCACCGCCAGCTGCTCGGCAAGCACCTTCTTCACCCGAGCCTCGATCTCCGACCTGTCCATGAGCGTCTCCCTTCCTCGTTCCCTGCGGATCGCCACACCCTACGGCCACCCGGAGCCCGCGACTACGCCGTGAGGCCGCCGTCCACGGGGATCACGGCACCGTTCACGTACGACGCCTCGTTCGACATGAGGAACCCGACGACCGCGGCCACCTCCTCCAGCCGTGCTGTGCGGCCCAGCGGCGTCTGGTCCACGTACGACGCGCGCGCGGCGTCGCTCAGGTGGCTCGTCATCTCGGTGTCCACCAGTCCCGGGCAGACGGCGTTCACCGTGATGCCCTTGCCTCCCACCTCGCGCGCCAGCGACTTGGTCATCCCCACGATGGCGGTCTTGCTTGCCGCGTAGACGCTCTGCCCGGCGTTCCCGCGAAGGGCGACGGCCGAGCTGATGTTCACCATCCGGCCCCACCGCTCCTTCAGCATGCCTCGGAGGGCGACCTGTGCGCATAGGAAGGAGCCGCGCACGTTGGTGTCCATGATGCGGTCGTAGGTCTCCATCCTGTACTTCAGCAACAGGCCGTCCTGGCTCGTGCCGGCGTTGTTGATCAGGCCGGTGACGGTGCCGAGCTCGTCGGTGACCCGCCGGAACGCCTCCTGCACGCCGGACTCGCTGGTGGTGTCCAGGAACACCGCGAGCCCGGGGGTACCGGCCGCCTCAAGGGACGAGACGGCCTCCTTCGCGGCGGCCTCGTTGGACCGGTAGCCGATCGCGACGCGCCAGCCGGATCCGGCCAGGGCGACGCCGCAGGCCAGGCCGATCCCGCGCGACGCGCCCGTCACCACCGCCACCCGGGAGCCGGTCATCGAGGCGGCTCCATGGTCCACCGCACGAGGCCGGCGCCCCACGTGAGGCCCGCTCCGAACGACGCGAACAGGACCAGATCGCCCTCCTGGATCCGGCCCGCGCGCCACGCCCGATCCAGGGCGATCGGGATCGAGGCGGCGGAGGTGTTGCCGACCTCGCCGACGTCGATCACGGCGCGCTCGGCGGGGATGCGGAGCCGCTCGGCCACGGCGGTCATGATGCGAGCGTTGGCCTGGTGGGGGATCAGCAGGTCGACGTCATCGGGCGTGAAGCCCGACTTCTCCAGCAACTCCCGGCAGGCCGCCGCCATCTCGGTGACGGCGCGCTTGAACACCTCGCGGCCGTTGGGCATCGCCACCGTGTGACGGGCGCTCTCCACCGTTTGATGAGATGCGGGCTCCGCCGAGCCACCCCCGGGCACCAGCAGGATCTCCGCCGCAGCGCCGTCGGCCCCCAGCGTGGTGCCGATGATGCCGGGCTGGTCGGCGGCCTGCACCACCGCCGCGCCGGCCCCGTCACCGAACAGGATGCACGTGCCGCGGTCGCTGAAGTTCAGGATCCGGCTGAAGATCTCGGCGCCGATCAGTAGGACCACCTCGGCCATGCCCGCGGTCACGAAGGCCGTGGCGGTCGACAGCCCGTAGGAGAAGCCAGCGCACGCGGCCTGCACGTCGAACGCCGGACACGTCACACCGAGCTTGCGCTGGGTCCACACGGCCGTGGAGGGGAAGGGCATGTCGCCGGTGGTGGTGGCCACGACGATCATGTCCACCTGCTCCGGCAGGATCCCGGCGCTCAGGAGGGCCACTCGCCCGGCCTCGACGGCCAGGTCCGAGGTGACGGTGCCGTCATCGGCGAAGTGGCGTGACCGGATGCCGGTGCGGTCCTGGATCCACTGGTCGGAGGTGTCGATGATCCCCTCGAACCAAGAGTTCGGGACGGTCCGCGGCGGAAGTGAGGAGCCGACCCCTGTGATGGTCGCGTTCCGTGTCACGGGCCGAGGATATCCGACACCGTGCGGCCTCGCCCGCCCCGGCGGCCTTCAGTCCCCCGCCACGAGGTCGTCCACATCGGCCGGTGAGCCCACCGCCACCGCCCTCGCGCCCGGCACCACGCGTTTGGCGAGCTTGGTGAGCACGTCGCCAGGGCCGGCCTCGATGAAGGTCTCAGCTCCGGCGGCGCGCAGCGCGTGCGCGCAGGCCCCCCAGAGCACGGGTGCCACGACGTGGCGCTTCAGGAGCGCCCGCATCGCCTCGGGGTCGCTGACGAGCTCGCCCGTCACGTTCGCCGCCACCGGGAACGAGGGCGGCGCGAACACGACGGCGTCGATCGCCCGGCTGAGCGGTGCGAGCGCCGGCTCCATCAGGGGAGAGTGGAACGCTCCCGCCACCGGGAGCCGAACGGCGCGGATCCTGCGTTCGGCGCAGAGCGCCTCGGCCCGTTCGACGGCCGCGACGCTCCCACTGATCACGACCTGCTGCGGAGAGTTCTCGTTGGCAACGAGGAGGACGTCATCCTCGCGCGCCTCGTCGCACAACGCGGTCGCCGCCGGGGCCCCGATGCCCAGGAGCGCGCTCATGGTGCCGGGCCGCTGCTCGCCCGCCCGCTGCATCTCGTGGCCGCGCACCGTGACGATCCCCAGCGCGTCGCCGAAGGAGAGCACCCCTGCCGCCACGAGGGCGGCGAACTCGCCCAGCGAATGTCCCGCCACGCCGATCCACGAACGCGAGCCGGTTACCGTCTCCAGCACCCTGAACGCGGCGACATCGCAGGCAAGCATCGCGGGCTGCGTGAACTCGGTGGTGGCCAGGAGCGACTCGTCATGGCAGGCCCGGAGGAGGTCGAGCCCCATGAGGTCCGATGCCTCGTCCAGCACCGTCCGGCCGGTGGCGTGGGACGCCCACTGGTCGCCCATCCCGGCGAACTGCGATCCCTGTCCAGGGAAGACCACGGCGACGTTCTGGGGATCGAACATGGCCCTAGGTTGCCACGTCTCGACGTGCCTCGAGGTTGCCACCCGGAGAGCGGTCCTGTAGAACCTGTGCAGACCCCATGGCCGAACGGGTTCAACGATCCTCGTCCCCAGCGCCCGGTCCCCAGGGCGCAGAAGGGGTTCTGGGGTTCCTTGGTCGTGATATGGCAGTCGACCTCGGGACCGCTAACACGCTCGTCTACGTACGCGGACGAGGCGTGGTCCTCAACGAGCCCTCCGTCGTCGCGATCAACACGCTGACGGGTGCCGTCCTGGCCGTGGGCACCGAGGCCAAGCGCATGATCGGGCGCACCCCCAGCCACATCCAGGCCGTCCGTCCCCTGAAGGACGGGGTGATCGCCGACTTCGACATCACCGAGAAGATGCTCCGCTACTTCATCCAGCGGGTCCACAAGCGCCGGCTGCTGGCCAAGCCTCGCGTGGTCGTGTGCGTCCCCTCCGGCATCACCGGGGTGGAGCAGCGCGCGGTGGAGGAGGCGACCATCGCGGCCGGTTCCCGCCGCGCGTACATCATCGAGGAGCCCATGGCGGCCGCGATCGGTGCCGGGCTCCCGATCCACGAGCCGACCGGCAACATGGTGGTGGACATCGGCGGGGGCACGACGGAGGTCGCCGTGATCTCGCTCGGCGGCATCGTGACCTCCACCAGCATCCGCATCGGCGGCGACGAGCTCGACGAGGCGATCATCCAGCACGTGAAGAAGGAGTACTCGCTGCTGCTCGGCGAGCGCACCTCCGAGGCCATCAAACTCGCCATCGCGTCGGTCTTCCCCATGCCGGAGGAGCTGGTGGCGGAGATCAAGGGACGCGACCTGGTCTCGGGCCTGCCGAAGACGATCACCATCAGCGCCGAGGAGATCCGCCGGGCTATCGAGGAGCCGGTCAACGCCATCATCGATGCCATCAAGTCGACCCTGGATCGCACGCCCCCGGAGCTCTCTGCCGACATCATGGATCGGGGGATCGTGCTGACGGGCGGCGGTGCGCTGCTCCGGGGCCTGGACCGGCGACTGCGGCACGAGACCGGCATGCCGGTGCGGATCGCCGACGCCCCGCTGCAGGCGGTGGTGCTGGGCTCGGGCAAGTGCCTCGAGGAGTTCGAGATCCTGCGGCGTGTCCTGGTGAGCCCCTCCCGCCGGTAGGGCCGGCTGCCGTGGTCGTCCGTCCGAAGCCCCGCAGCACGCGGCTCCTGCTCGTCCTGCTCGTGTCGGCGTCGCTCGCCGTCATCACCGTGGATTACCGTCAGGGACCGGAGGGGCCCCTCGCCGGCCTGGGCCGAACATCGCTGTCGATGATGGCCCCCCTCCAGCGAGCCGTCACCACCGTCACGCGCCCCGTGGGCGACTTCTTCGTGAGCATCGCCCACCTGCCGTCCCTGTCGAGGGAGAACCGTGATCTGAAGGACGAGGTGGCAGGTCTGCGCACCGTCATCAACGGGAGCATCGGCCAGGAGATCGAGGCGGACCGGCTCCGGAACCTGCTCGATCTGCCGAACAGCATCGACTTCCCGCTCGTCAACGCCCTCGTGATCGGCAACGGGGTCTCGAACTTCGAGAACGTGATCACGATCGACCGCGGAAGCGCGGACGGCATCGCGGTCGATATGCCGGTGGTGACCGGCGGCGACACCGGCGCCAGGCTCGTGGGCCGGGTGGTCGCGGTGATAGCCAACGCGGCGGAGGTGATGCTCATCACCGACCGCGACGCGGCCACCGCGGCGCGTCTGGTCGATACTCGTCAGGCCGGGCTCATCCAGGGCCGGGGCGACGCCGACATGGTGATGAGCTTCCTGAAAGGGGGCGTCGCGGTCGAACCGGGTGCCGTCGTGGAGACGAACGGCTACCAGAACGGACTGTATCCACCCGGCGTCACCATCGGAGAGGTGTCCAGGTTCGTGCCGGCAACCGGTACCAGCGATCCCTACGTCACCGTGCGACCTGCCGTGGACTTCAGCGCCCTGGACTACGTCGCCGTCGTCCAGAAGCTCCCGATCGACACCGGGACGCTGAGCGGGGGTCAGCCGTAACGTGGTCCGTCGCACGTTGGCCATCGTCGCCATCATGATCACCGCGATCCTGTTGCAATCCACGGTGTTCTCGCAGATCCGTCTGCTGGGGGCCAAGCCGGAACTCATGTACCTCGTGGTGATCGTGCTGGCCGTCATCGAGGGTCCCTCGGAGGGGGCGGCCGTGGGGTTCGCCGGCGGCATGTTCCAGGACTTCTTCCTCAACCAACCCAAGGGCATCACCGCGCTCACCCTCACGTTGCTGGGCTACACGGTCGGCCTCGCTCGCCAATACATCGTGTCGCCCTCGCCGCTGCTACCCACCACGATGGTGGCGGGCGCCACCTTCGCCGGCGTGCTGTTCTACGAGACCGTCTCGTTCCTGCTGGGAACCCTGGAGGTCGCTCCCGTCTTCTTCCTACGGACGGCGGTGTTTTCCGCCCTGTACACGGCGCTGCTCACGCCGCTGGTCTACCCTTTGCTGCGCCGCGTGTTCGAGGGCTCACGGCGACGACGGGTGGTGAGGTTCTGACCGAGAAGGCCGCCTCGCGGCTGACGTTGTTGGCGTTCTTGGTCGCCATGATGTTCGCGGCGCTCACGGCGCGCCTCTGGTACCTCCAGGTCCTCGCCTCCCAGGGCTACCGCCGCATCGCCAACAACTCGAGCTTCCACTGGCTGCAGGTAGAGCCCGAACGCGGGCGGATCCTTGACGCGAACGGGGACCCCTTGGTGGACAACCGACTCAGCCGGGTGGTGACCGTCCAGCAGCAGCTGATGGGCACGGATCCGGAGGGCGTGCTGTTCCGGTTGGCCCAGCACCTGGGGGTGCCGGAGGCCGACATCGTCGCGCGCATGCAGGATCCGCAGTACTACGACTACCAACGGGTCCCGGTGGCCGTCGACGTGAGCTTGGAGGACATCTTCTACATCGCCGAGCACCGGGACCAATTCCCGGGTGTGAGCTGGGACGAGCAGTCCGTGCGCCACTACCCCGACGGGGAGCTTGCCGCCCACGTGCTCGGCCAGGTGGGCCTGATCAGCGCCGCGCAGGTCGACGACCCCACGTTCGCCGACTACGGAACGAGCGACTCGGTCGGCAAGACCGGCCTGGAGGCAAGCTACGAGCGCTTCCTGCACGGTACCCCCGGCATCAATAAGATCGTGGTGAACCCGGCCGGGAAGCTCCTCGACGAGCTGGGCGGCCAACTCCCACTGCCCGGTTACGACGTGAAGCTCTACCTTGACGCGAAGCTCCAGGCGAAGGTCGAGCGCGATCTGGTCAACGGGATCCGGCGCACGCGGTCGATCCCCGACCAGGATCCGAGCAACGCCGTCACCAACTATGTGGCGAACGCGGGTGCGGTGGTGGTGCTGGACCCGAAGACCGGGGGCGTGGAGGCGTCGGCTTCGTGGCCGACCTACGACCCGACCTGGTTCGTGAAGGGTATGACGCGGACCGAGTACAAGGACCGGATCAAGGCGCCGGCGGCCGGCGATCCACTGTTCGACCGGGCAACGCAGGCCTCCTACGCGCCCGGGTCCACCTTCAAGCCCTTCGTCGCCCTGGCCGCCCTCGAGAACGGTGTCACGTCCCCGGGGTCCTACACCGACTGTCCGTCGAGCTGGGCTTACCGCCTCGACCCCGAGAACCCGTTCAACAACTGGGCGAGTTACGACCAGGGTCTCATGTCGATCCCGGAGGCCCTGAAGGTCTCCTGCGACACGGTCTTCTACCAGTGGGGCGGGGACTTCTACGATCGGTGGAAGGCCAACCAGCTCGGCGCCGGCAACGAGCCGCTCCAGCGTGACCTGCGGGGGTTCGGATTCGGTCACGAGCCAGGGATCGACCTCCCGAGCCAGAACGGCGGGTTCATCCCGACGGCCGCGTGGAAGGAGGAGCAGCATCAGCAGGACGACAAGGCCTTCCCGTACGGCTGGCTGCCCGGGGACGACATCCTGATGTCGATCGGCCAGGGCTACGTGTTGGTGAGCCCCCTGCAGCTCGCCACGGCCTACGCCGCTATCGTCAACGGCGGACGGCTGTGCCCGCCGCGCCTGGCCGACCAGATCCAGACCGTCGACGGCGCGCCCGTCCGGCAGATCGGCGACCAGCGATGCCGGCGCCTCCCGTACTCGCCCCAGGAGCTGGGCGTGATCCAGCAGGGGTTGGAGGAGGTCGTGCGGTCGAACGGCGGCACGGGGTACTCGGCGTTCGCGGGCTTCCCCTTCGCGCAGGTGCCGGTGATGGGCAAGACGGGCACCGCCGAGCGGCCCGGCTTCGATCAGGGTCAGGACACGTCCTGGTTCGCGGCGATCGCGGGCCCCCCGGGCGACCAGCACGTGATCGTGGCGATGGTGGAGCAGGGCGGGCACGGATCCACCA
>JBDUEF010000050.1:0-14731 GCA_040002535.1 Actinomycetota bacterium
TCGACCGTTTCGTCCATCTGTACGCCCAGCGCACCGCAGGCATGTCGGCATCCGAGGTTCGCGCATTGTTCGCGGTGGCGGCTCGTCCGGACGTGATCTCTCTGGCCGGCGGGATGCCCTTCGTGGAGGCGCTGCCCCAGCAGGACGTGCTGGACGTCGTGGCGCAGGCATTCACGGAACAGGGCGCCATGGCGCTCCAGTACGGCGACGGCCAGGGCAGCCGGGATCTGCGGGAGGGCCTCCTGCAGCTCATGGCGGCCGAGGGCGTCCAGGCGGACCCCGACGACATGGTGATCACCGCGGGCGCGCAGCAGGCACTCGACCTGATCGGCAAGATCTTCATCGACCCGGGCGACGAGATCGTGGTGGAGGCGCCCGCCTACGTGGGGGCGCTGAGCGCCTTCAGCGCCTACCAGCCCCGATTCCTGCAAGTGGACCTCGACGATGACGGCATGGTGGTCGAGCAACTGGAAGAGCTCCTCGTGCGCGGCTCCCGGCCGAAGTTCATCTACACGGTGCCGAACTTTGGCAATCCCACCGGAGTGACGATGTCATACAGCCGCCGCCAACGGCTGATCGCACTATGCCGCGAGGCCAGCGTCCCGATCGTGGAGGACAACCCCTACGGCATGCTTCGCTTCGAGGGCGACCCGCTCCCCTGCTTGCGGTCCCTCGACCCCGAGAACGTGATCTACCTCGGCACCGTCTCGAAGGTGTTCGCGCCGGGCGTTCGCGTGGGCTGGGCCCTGGGTGAGCAGAGCGTCACGCAGCGGCTGATCCGCGCGAAGGAGGCCGCCGACCTCTGCGGCTCCTCCTTCACGATGGCGGTGACGGAGCGCTACCTCGCCGGCGACCGATGGCGAGCGAACCTCTCGTCGCTGGTGGACGTGTATCGAACCCGCCGAGACGCGATGCTGGAGGCGATGGCCGAGCACTTCCCCGAGGATGCCGCCTGGACGCGGCCCTCCGGAGGGTTCTACGTGTGGGCGACCCTGCCCGGCTACGTCGACACGCAGGCCATGCTGGCGGCGGCGGTGGACCGCAGGGTGGCCTACGTCCCTGGGACGGCGTTCTATCCCGACGACCGCGGTTCGGCCCAGATGCGGTTGGCCTTCTGCTACCCGACGCAGGAACGGATCCGCGAGGGCATCGCCCGGTTGGGGGTCCTGGTGCGAGAGCAGGGGCGGCGATACCGATCGCTGCAGGCTCGATGAAGGTCGCGGTGCTCGCCGGCGGCAGATCGCCCGAACGCGAGGTGTCGTTACGTTCGGGACACCTCATCCAGCTGGCGTTGCAGTCGAACGGCCATGACGTGGTGGTGGTGGATCCGGGGGAGGTGCCCTTGGTGGAGACGTTGGCCGAGGCGGCGCCCGACATCTGCTATCTCTCGTTGCACGGCAAGGAAGGTGAGGATGGCACCGTGCAGCGGCTGCTGGAGCTCCTCGGGATCGCCTACACGGGCACCGGGCCCTTCGACTGCGAGGTCGCGTTCGACAAGGTGCTCGCGAAGGAGGCGCTCACACACGGGGGCGTGCGCACCCCCGCATGGGCCGTCGTCGAGGACCGAGCGCTGCGCGACCTGGGGGCGGGCTCCAGTCTCGCGGCGGTCCTCGATCGGGTCGGTCTGCCGTGTGTGGTGAAGCCGAGCAGGGGGGGCTCGGCGATGGGCGTGGGGTTCGTCGAGCGGTCCTCCGATCTCCCCGCGGCCGTGATGGCGGCCCTGTCGTTCAGCGGTGCGGCGGTCGTGGAGACGAGGATCGAGGGGACGGAGGTCGCGATCGGGTTGACGGGCACCCCGTGGGAACCCCTCCCGCTGGTCGAGATCGTGCCCAAGGAGGGGGTGTACGACTACGCCGCCCGGTACACGGCCGGTGCGACGGAGTACTTCGCGCCCGCTCGTCTGAGCCAGGATGTGGCCGCCGCCTGCACCGCCGATGCGATCCGCGCCGCCGAGATCCTCCGTCTCCGTGACGTCACCCGGGTGGATGTCATCGTGGATGCACACGGGCAACCCTGGGTCCTAGAAGTGAACGTCGCGCCCGGCATGACGGAGACCTCGCTCGTGCCCATGGCCACGCAGGCGACGGGGCGGACCGTGGGCGATGTGTGTGACAGCATCATACGTTCCGCACTCACCCGGTAGGTTCAGTTGGGGGCGAGGCCGGGCCCCGACCCGATGATCTCCGAGACGATCCGCTCGAGGTCGTCGGCGCTGCCGAACTCGATGACGACACGTCCCCGCTTCTTGTGGACCTCGATCTGCACGCGGGTCGCGAGTTGCTCGGAGAGGATCTCCTCGATCTCGGCCATCCCGGCGTTGCGGGTGGCAGCGTCGCCCGCCTGCTTCGCCGCCGTGGGCGCGGCTGCCGGGGGAGGCCCGTCGACGAACAGGCGAACCAGCTCCTCGACCTCGCGAACGGACAAACCCTCCGCGGCGGCCCGTAGAGCGAGCGCGGCCTGGGCCTCCTGATCGGGCAACCCGAGCAGGGTTCGCGCGTGACCCGACTGGATCTTCCCGTCGACCAGCAGCTGCTGGACCTCGGGGGAGAGCTGCAGCAGCCGTATCGTGTTCGCGATGTGTGACCGCGACACACCGATGCGCTCTGCCAGGGTCTCCTGTTTGAGACCGAGATCATCGAGCAGGGACCGGAACGCCTCGGCCAGCTCGATCGGGCCCAGATCCTCCCGGTGGATGTTCTCGATGATGGCTTCGCGGAGGGTATCGGAGTCGCCGGAGTCGCGCACGACCGCCGGGACCGTCGCCAGGCCCGCCTTCCGAGCGGCTCGCAATCGCCGCTCCCCCGCGATCAACTCGTAGCCGCCCGGCACCTTGCGCACCACGATGGGTTGCAGGATGCCCACCTCGCGGATCGAGGCGGCCAGGGAATCGATGGTCTCCTCGTCGAAGTGCGTCCGGGGCTGCTTGGGGTTCGGGCTCACGCCCTGCACGGGGATCTCCAGGAGCCCGATACCCCCCTCCTCCACAGCTCCTGGGATCAGTGCGGACAGACCCCGGCCCAACCCACCTCGCTTCGCCATCTACTCGCCTCCCTTGCGGAACAGCCGCCAGCGCTTCTTCGCAGGTCCCTCATCCTCCAGCGTCGCCCCCACGCGCGCGCCGGCCGTCCGTGGCTCCTCCTGCGGAGGCGGCGCGTGCGGGGGTGTCACCGGGATATCGATGTCGTCGTCGATCACCACGACGTGCCGATCCGCCGACGCCGAGGAGGGCGTTTCCGCGGTGACGCCGGCCCCGCCTCCGGTTCCCGTGCGTGTGGCAGAATCGTCCTCCCACGTCTCATCCTCCGGAGCGATCACGGATCCCGCCTGTGCGGCCGCCTGCGCAAGGACCTCGGTGCTCGAGACCGGCGACTCCGTCTCCGCCTGGAGGGCAAGGTCTCCCAGCCAATCGACGGCTTCGTCGTCCCTGGGGACCGATCGATCGGAGGACGGCTCCGTCGCGCGTGCACGATCCGGCTTCACGGCGGCACGGGGCGTGGTGGGAGCGGGCGTGGAGACGCGGGTGGTCGGCGGCGGCGTCGATCCAAGAGACCCGGAGCGAGTGGTCGGGGCCCGGGAAGGCGAGGGGGCTTTCACAAGAGGGGCCGGTGTCGGCGAGGCCGGGGCGGCCGATCCCGGTGCCGACGCTGAGGCGCCGGTGGTGGATGCCACAGTTCCGGCCGATGGCGCGGCCGCGGGCTCAGGCGCGGCCGCGGGCTCAGGCGCGGCCGCGGGCTCAGGCTCCGACTTGGGCTCTGGCTCCGACTTGGCCTCCATCTCCGTCTCCGTCTCCGTCGGGGAGGTGATCACCACCTTCGGCAGGTTATCCATCGACGGCATCGGGGCGGTCGGTGGCGCCTTCTGGTCGACCTCCCTCGCCAGACGACGATAGCTGTCTGCCCCCTTGGACCTCGGGTCGTAGACCGTGATCGGCTGCCCGAACCCGGGCGCCTCGGACAGACGGACGGTGCGTGGGATGATGACGTCGTACACACGATCGCCGAAGTAGCGCTTCACCTCGGCAACCACCTGTTCGGAGAGCTTGGTCCTGGGGTCGAACATCGTCATGACGATGCCGGTGAGCTGCAGGTTCGGGTTGATGTTCTTCTGTACGAGCGTGACGTTCCGCAGCAGCTGCCCGAGCCCTTCGAGGGCGTAGTACTCGCACTGGATCGGCACGATCAGCTCGAGAGCGGCCGCCAAGGCATTGATCGTCAGGAGACCGAGCGACGGGGGACAATCCAGCAACACGTAGTCGTATGACGTGGCCTCGCGGAGCGGCTCCAGTGCCTTGCGCAGGCGAAGTTCTCGGGAGAACTGGCTGACGAGCTCGATCTCTGCGCCGGCGAGATCGATCGTGGAGGGGATGGCCCACAGGTTGGGGACGGGCGTCTGGACCACCGCGTCCGCGATCGAGGCCTCTCCCACCACCACGTCATAGACGCTCACTTCGCGGGCGTCATGGCGGATGCCCATACCGGTTGACGCGTTCCCCTGGGGGTCCAGATCGAGCACCAACACCCGTCGACCCGCCTCCGCCAACGCGGCGCCCAGGCTGACCGCTGTGGTCGACTTGCCGACCCCCCCTTTCTGGTTGGCGATCGCGATGACTCGCATGCCAGATGGCCGCACGGGGCCCCCCGTGGGTCTCGGTGCGGCTGCCGGGGACGTCGAACCACCCTGAGGGGCGGGGGACGGACCGGAACGAGCGGCGGCGTCAGGGCCGGACTTTGTCACTGCCGGGTCATGATAACGAGCGGACCCGACTTCGCAAGGCCAGAAGTGGGCATGATCGTTCCGGTCACGCCTGCAGGCAAGTCATGGGTCGCATCGAAGCGGGCTCCCGCGTAGTACACCAGGCGACCCCCGGGCCGGAGCAGTGCCTCAGCGACGCGCCACGAGGCTTCGGCGCCGCGGAACGCTCTGGCCAGACACGCATCCCACCGACCTGGCAGGTGCTCTGCGCGGCCAGCATGCACAGTGACGTTGAGGAGGCCCAGCTCCTGCACGACGAGCTCCAGGAAGGCGACCCGCTGTCGGCGTGGCTCGGTGACGATGATCCTGAGGTCGGGCAGAGCGATCGCGAGGGGGATGCCCGGAAGACCGGCTCCCGATCCCAGATCCACGGCATCCCGGCTTGCCTCGGAGAGGACGGGCGCGGCCCGGAGGGAATCCAGGATGTGCCGCTCCCGGAGGCGAGGAATATCGCCCTGTGCCACCAGCCCGAGGGCGGGGCCTCGGTCACGGACGAACCCTTCGTACGCAGCCAGGCGATCCGCCTGCTGCGGGTCGAGCGGGACCCCGAGGAGTTGCGCGGCGGTGCTCAAACCCTCATGTTTCACGTGAAACACCGTTCATCGCCGAACGCCCGCGGCGTCGGAGGGACGGTCCTCAGCGGCGCCGGATGACGACACACCGACCCGGCTCTTCTCCCTGGGAGGTCGTCTCCAATCCCCCGAGATCGGCAACGGCATCGTGCACGAGCTTCCGCTCGTACGGGTTCATCGGCTCGAGGGTGGCTTCGGTTCCGGTCTCCAGGACCTGGCGCGCCACCTGTTCCGCCCGCTCCACCAGCCTCTCCTCCCGCCGCTTCCGGTAATCCTCCACATCCACCATGATCCGGCACCGCTCGTCGAGCCGGCGTCCGACCGCCATCCGAGTGAGTTCCTGGATCGCCTCGAGCGTAGCGCCGTGTCGTCCAATCAGCAGCGCCATGTCGTCCTCGTCCTCGCCCACGATGTCGACGTACATCCGGCCGTTGACGAGAGCCGGCTCCGCCGTCGCGTCGATCCCCATCTTGGCCAGAAGCTCCTCGACGAAGTCGGCGGCGGTATCCGCCTGTTCCTCGAGAGCGTCCATATCAACGGCGGGAACCCCACGGTCTCCGCTGGCGGCGACGGTGACCCGCACGATCGCTTCCTGGGCCCCCACACCGAGGATCCCCGACCTGGCCCCCTGGAGGACCTCCACTTGGACCTCCTGCTCCGTGACGCCGAGGTCCGCGCAGGCGGCCTCGACAGCATCCTCCACGGTGGGCCCTCGAAATTCTCCCTCACGCGCCATCGCCGTCACCTCCCGGTCGCTTGGGCCGCGGCTTCTTCGGAGGCCCGCCCCGGGCGGCACTTGGGCGTCCCCCGCCGGGAGGCGGCTTCCTCCCCGTCGTTCCGCTCCCCTTACCGCTGCGCTGCTGCGGCGTCTTCGGGGAAGACTTGACCGGTCGGCCCGCACCGTTTGCCCCCTGGGCGTCGCGTCGCCTGCGTTCCTCCTCTGCCCGCGCGACCATGCCCGAGAACATGCCGCCGGTCTTCGCGGGCCGGGTCGCCATCTCCTGCTGCCGGCGCTCCAGCGCATCGGGCCCTATGTGTCCGGCGCGAAGGAGGGCCGCCTGTTGACCGATCTGCCACAGGTTCGAGGTGATCCAGTACACGACGAGGCCGGCGGGGAAGGTGAACGCGAAGAACCCGAACATCACCGGCATGATCTTCAAGATCGTCTGCTGCTGACCGGTCTGCGCTCCGGGGGGTGCCGCCTTGGTCATCTGGCGTTGCTGGTAGAACGTCGTGGCGATCATGAACGCGACCATCAGGAAGTAGGGGACCTTCACCGGGACGCCGCTGCCACAATCCAGGGAGCCCTGCGAGCTCACTCCCTCTAGGGTTCGCCCGTCGACGACGAGCGGCTTATCTGCCTGTATGGGTTCCTTCTGGCTATCCCTCAGGATCACGGAGGTGCCGGCCTGCGAGGCCGAGCATTGCAGGTTCATCAGCAGGAAGTCGGTGCCCTGGTGGCTCACCACGTTGTGGAAGAGCGCCGAATCCACGGGGAGATGGTTGTTGTGGATCTCGTAGGAGGTGGGGGTCCCGTCGGTGGGCATCGGGATCACCTGCGGTGGGCGGATGACCGCATACATGGATATGAGGATCGGGAATTGCAAGAGGACCGGCAGGATGGAGCCCAGCGGATTCACGCCGGTCTCGGCGTACAGCTTCATCGTCTCTTCATTGATCTTCTGCTTGTTGCTCTTGTACTTCTTCTGGATCTCCTTGACCTTGGGTTGGATCGCCTGCATCGCCTGCATCGACTTGATCTGCTTGACGCCCAGTGGGAGGAGCACGACCCGGATCAGGATCGTGAGCAGGATGATGGCCGCCCCATAGTTGGGCACGAGGTCGTAGATCTTGGCCAGGACCCAGCCGATGCCATTGAGCAGGCCCTGGAACAGGGGAGACCAGGGAAGGGCGGCGATGAGATGGGTCATGGCGTCGTCCGGGGGAGAGGTATGGCGCTATCATACGTTGCGCCCCGATCAGGGGCGGTCGCGACCCCGCGGAGGGGGTTCCGGTCCGCCGCGCGCTGGAGGGCGGAGCGTGTGCCGGCGGCCATCGTCGGGAGGCGCCCGTCGCCGGGGACACGGCACGACCCATCTCGCCGGCACGGCGCATCGAGCGTCCGGGACATGGATAGGACCCGGCTCACGGGCGGGTGAACCCCGCGTGCTGCAACAATTCGATCATCTCGGCCACCAGGTCCTGCATCGTTGCGGCCACGATGGCCTCTCGGGCCACCAGGACCACGTCCGTGTCATCGGTCTGCGGCGCGGCCTGCTGCCAGGCCGCGCGAAGGATACGCCGGGCTCGGTTGCGCTGGACGGCGCCGCCGATCCGGCGCGCGGCCACGACGGCAGTGTCCCCGGACCCGGGCGCGACAAACATTACCATCCGCCTCCCGTGCAGGGGTTTCCCACCATCCAGCACCGTCCGCACCTGGCGCGAGCGCACGGAGAGCAAGCTATCCCGAGAGCCGAGCGCGGCCCTTCGAGCGCCGTCGGGCCAGGATCGTCCGTCCCGCACGGGTTCTCATCCGATGGCGGAACCCGTGCGTCTTGGCGCGCCGTCGGGTGTTGGGCTGGAACGTACGCTTGGACATCGACGAGCCTTTCGAAGGGAACGCCGGCCACCGGCCGGCACGCGGTCAGTATACGGGCCGACATCGACGCTGGACAAAGGGCTTGACAACAGAAAGAGCGTCAAGACCCCACGCACGGAAGGGGATGGGGAAAACCCCGGTGCTATAGTCCGGCCCGGCTTCCCCCCCGGCGCCCCCCGCCCCCGGCGGATGAGCCGTCCGTCCTTCCCCCGAAGGGTTTTCCACCGTTGTGGAAAGGTTCTGTGGATAGATCATGGCCATCGCATCCTCCGAGCACGACGCCCAACATGCCTGGTCACACGCCGTTGAGCGGGCTCGCGCGCAACTTCCAGAGAGCACCGTCGCCATGTGGTTCGCGGAGGTACGGCCCGCCGCCCTCGAGGAGGACGTGCTCGAGCTCTACGCCCCCTCCGAGTACGTCCGAGATCGGTTGGCGCGCAACCATCTTGACCTGATCAGCGACGCGGCGTCTGAGGCGGCGGGCCACCCGGTCACCGTTCGGCTCGAGGTCGACGAAGACCTGCGGTCGACGATCGACCTGACGGAGCATGCGCCCCCGCGGCCGGCTCCCACCGAGCTCGTCCACCGGACCGGGGGCGACGGCCCGCACGCCGCGCCGGCACCCACCGCGGCGCAGCGGGCGCTCGGCGCACCCGGGCTTCCTTTCCCGGCGTACACCTTCGACGCCTTCGTGCCCGGCCCCTCCAACCGCTTCGCGCACGCGGCGGCCATGGCCGTCGCGGAGGCGTCCCCGTCGAAGGCCTACAACCCCCTGTTCATCTACGGGGGCGTGGGCTTGGGCAAGACCCACCTCCTGATCGCTGTCGGCCACCACGTGTATCGACTCAACGCCGGCATCCGGGTGAAGTACGTGACCTCCGAGCAGTTCGTGACCGAGTTCATCAAGGCGGTCCGTGAACGCCAGGGCGACACGTTCCGCCAGCGTTACCGCGAGGTCGATGTGCTGCTCGTCGACGACATCCAGTTCCTGGCCAAGCGGGAGGAGACCCAGACCGAGTTCTTCCACACGTTCAACCACCTGCACGGCGCGGGTCGTCAGATCGTGATCGCCTCCGACCGTCCGCCGCACGAGCTGTCCGGACTGGAGGACCGTCTGGTCAGCCGCTTCCGCTGGGGCCTGTGTGTGGACGTGCAGCCACCCGACCTCGAGACGCGGATCGCGATCCTGCAGCTGAAGGCCGAACGCGACGATATCCGGGTGCCGCCCGACGTGGTGGAGTACGTCGCCTCCAAGTTCGACCAGAGCGTGCGTGAGCTGGAGGGGGCGCTCGTCCGCGTGGTGGCGTGGAGCGAGCTCACCGGCCAGCAGATCGACATCGAGCTCACGGAGCGCGCGCTCCAAGATCTCTTGCCACAGACCGAGAACGAGATCCCGCCGCAGCTCATCATGGAGGAGACCGCGAACTACTTCACGCTGTCGACGGCCGACCTGGTGTCCAAGAGCCGGTCCCGACCGCTCACCCAGGCCAGGCACATCGCCATGTACCTGATCCGCGAGAACACCGGCCTGTCGTTGATCAAGATCGGTGAGCTCTTCAACCGGGACCACACGACCGCCCTCCACGGCATCAAGAAGGTTGAGGCCGACATGCGCGCTCGCGATGCCACCTTCCGACAGGTCCAGGACCTCACGCGCATCATCCGCGGGCGCGTCCGGGGGACTTCGTGATCATGGGGACAACGCGTGCCACGCGTGTGCGTTGCTTGCGTGCCATCGCGCTCGGCTGGGGTGCAACACGCGTTCATCCACCGACGATCCCCATGTCCTTCGGACCCGGTACGCTCGGCGAAGAGGCTGTTGTGCACCTTTCCACAGGCACTACTACTACTGGGATATGAGAAAGACCTTCAACGACAGGGGGTGGGCACGGTGAAGTTCCGCTGCGACCGCGACGCGCTCAGCGAGGCGCTCCAGACCGTTCAGAGGGGTGTGTCGTCTCGTCCGGGGATCCCGGCGCTCACCGGCGTCCGCATGGAGGCCGTCGAGGGCGGGATGCTGACGCTCATGACCACCGATCTCGAGGTCTCCGCCAGGCTCTCCATCGACGTGCAGGTCAGCGAGCCCGGCATCGCATTGGTGCCTGCGAGGCTGATGGGGGACACGGTGAAGTCGTTGTCCGACGCACCGGTCGAGTTCGAGACCGACCAGAGCCAGGCGAGGCTCCGGTGCGCCGCCTACGAGGGCAGCCTGCGCCTGTTGCCGGCCGAGGACTTCCCGGCGATGCAGGAGCCCAGCGGCGTCCGGATCGACGTGGAGGCCGGACGATTCGCCGAGGCCGTGTCGCAGGTCGGGCGCGCCGCCAGTCGAGACGAGGCGCGCCCCGTCTTGACCGGCGTGCTGTTGGAGGTCAGCCGCGAGGGTGTGGTCCTGGTGGCGACCGACTCGTACCGCCTGTCGATCCGAGAGCTCGTGGCGAGCGCCGACTCGGAGGCTCGAGCCATCGTGCCGGAACGGGCGCTCACGGAGGCCGGCCGCGCGGCCGCCGCGGATGAGAAGGGCAGTGTGGCGCTGTTCGTGGACGGGTCACAGGTCTCCTTCCAGATCGGCGGTCTCACCTTGACGTCGCGTCTGATCGAGGGGGAGTTCCCCAACTATCGCCAGCTGCTGCCGGAGGTGCACGAGAGCCGGCTGGTCGTCTCCCGTCAGCAGCTCCTGGACGCCGTTCGGCGAGTGGGGCTGCTGGCTCGGGACACCACGCCGGTGCGGCTGGAGTTCAATGCCCTCGGCGTGAAGCTCTCGTCCAGCAGTCCCGACCTGGGGCAGGCGGTGGAGACCGTCGAGGCTCGCTACGAGGGCGAGGACCTCACCATCGCGTTCAACCCCCAGTACCTGGCCGATGGGCTCACGGCGGCGACCGGCGAGAGCGTGCGCCTCGACGTGCGCGACGGGCTGAAGCCGGGCGTGGTCCGCGGCGACGGCGACGACTTCACCTATCTCGTGATGCCGGTTCGGCTGCCGGCTCCGGTCAGCTGAGGCGGAGAAGTCCTGCGCCGCAGGTTCTTCGCAAGACCATGTATCTCAGCTGGGTGGAGCTCCGCGACTTCCGGAATCACGTCCTCACCCGCATCGACGGGATCCCGGAGGGACTGATCGCGGTGGTCGGACCCAACGGCGAGGGCAAGACGAACCTGATGGAGGGGATGTACTTCCTGTTCTCCCTCTCGTCACCGCGTGCCTCGCTGAACCTGCCTCTGGTTCGGGACGGCTCCGGTGCCGCCTACACACGCGGCGAGGTGATGACCCGGGACGGCAAGATCCAGGTGGAGGTGGAGATCCCGCATCAGGGTGCGAGCCGCGTGCAGGTGAACCGCAACCCGGTCCGGCGCAAGCGGGATCTCCGCCGACAGGTGCGCGCCGTCTTCTTCGGTCCCGACGACCTGGACGTGGTGCGTGGTGAGCCCGGCCACCGGCGACGGTTCATGGACGAGGCGGTCGTGGCGCTGTGGCCTCTGAAGGAGTCGTTGCTCACCGCCTACGATCGCGCACTCCGCCAGCGGAACCGCCTCCTGAAGGAGTGGGACCGGCCGGGCACGCCGCCGGGCATCGAGGCGTGGGACGAGGAGCTGGTGACGGCCGGCGCCGCCGTCACCCGGGCGCGGGCTGAGGCCGTGGCAGCTCTGGCGCCGCACGCCTCCTCCGCGTTCACCTGGCTGGCGGGCTACGAGCTCGCGTGCACGTACGCGCCGAACGTGACGGGCGATCCCGCCTCGGATGCGGTGGAGGCGGTGTACCGCGACCGGATCGTCGAGCGGCGCGGCGACGAGCTCCAGCGGCGGACCACCCTCGTGGGCCCGCACCGGGACGATCTGTCGCTGGCGGTGCGCGATCTGGGGGCGCGCAGCTTCGCGAGTCACGGCGAGGCATGGGCGGCCGCGCTGACGCTGCGCCTCGGCCTGGCCAGCGCCGTGGAGGAGGCGATCGGGGAGCCACCCGTGCTGCTGGTCGACGATCCCTTCAGCGCCCTGGACCCCCGCCGCCGAGATCAGGTCGGCAACCACCTCGCGAACCGCGGAGGACAGGTGCTGGTCTCTGTCGCCGATGAGGCCGACGTTCCTCCGCGAGCCGAGGCGATCTGGGACGTGCGGGCCGGCGCCGTGACGCCCCGAGCCGACGTGCGCGGTGCACAGGGGCCCTAGCGTGCCGCACTCGAAGGGATGGCAGCAGCGCAGGGACCCGCGGAGTCCCGAGTCCACCGCGATCGGCGAGATCGTGGAGGGCCTGCTCACGGAGGACCTGTTCTCCCGCGGCCTGCCGATCGGACGATTGGCCGCCATGTGGCCGCAGGTGGTCGGCGAACGCCTGGCGGCCGAGACCGCGCCGGCCTCATTGGAGGGCGGTGTCCTCACCGTGGAGGCCACGAACGGGCCCTGGGGGGCACAGGCGAGGTTCCTCAACGACGAGATCCGGCGCCACGCCGACGACGCCCTGGGTGGCGGTCAAGTGGTGCGCGTCCACGTCGTCGTGAAACCCCATTGACGGGTCCCGGAGCGGCGCTGCGATCGAGCCGTGATCGATCCCTAAAACCGCAGGTCAGTGGCCTGATTCCGCATGGGCAAAGTGGGTCGAACGTCACTCCCGGTTGGTAGAATACGGATGCGCGGGCGGCATCGCCGCACCGGGCTCCCCGCATCGTGCGCGGAGTCTCGTGCGGCCCCGATCGGAGGACGTTTGGCAACGGCCAAGGCGAAGAAGCAGGACGGCTACGACTCCAGCAACATCCAGGTCCTGGAGGGTCTCGAACCGGTCCGCAAGCGGCCCGGGATGTACATCGGCACCACCAGCGCCAGGGGCCTGCACCACCTCGTGTACGAGGTCGTGGACAACGCGATCGACGAGGCCATGGCCGGGTTCGCCGACAAGATCACCGTCACGATCCACACCGACAACTCCGTCACCGTCACCGACAACGGCCGGGGGATCCCCGTGAAGCCCATCCCCGGCGCCAAGGATCGTCGCCCCGCCGTCGAGGTGGTGCTGACCGTCCTGCACGCCGGCGGGAAGTTCGGCGGCGGCGGCTACGCCATCTCGGGCGGGCTGCACGGCGTGGGGGTCTCCGTGGTGAACGCGCTCTCCCAGCGCCTCGACGTGCAGGTCCAGCGCGAGGGCGCCACCTGGACCCAGTCCTATGCGCGCGGCACACGGCTGTCCCCGTTGAAGAAGGGGAAGGCGACCACCAAGACCGGGACCACGGTGACGTTCTGGCCCGATCCCGAGATCTTCGTCGAGACCCTGGAGTTCAAGCGGGAGACCCTGGCGGAACGGATGCGCGAGCTCGCGTTCCTGAACAAGGGCGCGGAGATCACCCTCACCGACGAGCGGGAGGAGCCGGCGCACAAGGAGACCTTCAAGGCCTCCGGCGGTCTAGTGGACTTCGTGAAGTACCTCGCCCAGGGCAAGGAGACCGTGCACCGGATCATCCCCATCGAGACCAAGGGCGACGACGGCGAGGTCGAGGTCGCCCTGCAGTGGAACAACGGCTACACCGAGTCGTTCTACTCGTTCGCCAACACCATCAACACCCACGAGGGCGGCATGCACGAAGAGGGGCTGAAGAAGGCCCTCACCAACGTGCTGAACCGGTGGGCCCGCGCGAAGGGTGTCCTGAAGGAGAAGGACGAGAACCTGATCGGCGAGGACGTGCGGGAGGGCCTGGTCGCCATCATCTCCGTGAAGCTCCGCGACCCGCAGTTCGAGGGGCAGACCAAGACCAAGCTCGGCAATGCCAGCATGCGCTCGCTGGTCGAGACCACCATGAACGCGCAGCTCTCCACCTGGCTCGAGGAGCACCCCGGGGACGCGAAGCGGATCTTCTCGAAGGCCTCCGGCGCCGCGAAGGCCCGGCTGGCCGCTCGGCAGGCGCGCGATCTCACCCGGCGCAAGTCGTTCCTGGAATCCGGCTCACTGCCCGGCAAGCTCGCGGACTGCCAGCTCAGCGACCCGGCCAGCTGTGAGCTGTACATCGTCGAGGGCGACAGCGCGGGCGGCAGCGCGAAGAACGCGCGCGACCGTGCCACCCAGGCGATCCTGCCGATCCGCGGCAAGATCCTGAACGTCGAGAAGGCCCGGCTGCACAAGGCCCTGGAGAACCTCGAGATCCAGGCGTTGATCACCGCCATCGGCACCGGCATCGGCGACGAGTTCGACCTTGCGAAGGCGCGGTACCACCGCGTGGTGCTGATGGCCGACGCCGACGTCGACGGCGCGCACATCCGTACCCTGCTGCTCACCTTCTTCTTCCGGAACATGCCGGCCATGATCGATGCGGGCTACGTGTACCTGGCGCAGCCCCCGCTGTACCTGTTCAAGGAGGGTAAGCAGGAGCGGTACTTCTACACCGAGCGCCAGTGGGACGAGTACCGCAAGAACCTGAACGGCAAGAAGGTCGACTCGCCGCAACGGTTCAAGGGCCTCGGCGAGATGGACGCGATCCAGCTGTGGAACACCACCATGGACCCCGAGCACCGCACGCTGTTGCAGGTGACCCTGGACGACGCCGTCGCCGCCGACCGGCTGTTCACGGTGCTGATGGGCGAGGACGTCCCCTCACGCAAGGCATTCATCGAACAGAACGCCAAGTACGTCCAGAACCTGGACGTCTAGAGGGAGCTGAACGCGAGAGATGCCGCAGGAAGGCCTGTTCGCGGGCAACATCGAACCGGTGGAGCTCGAGGAGGAGATCCAGCGCTCCTACCTGGACTACGCCATGTCGGTCATCGTCGGCCGCGCCCTGCCCGACGTCCGCGACGGCCTGAAGCCGGTCCACCGCCGCATCCTGTGGGCGATGCT
>JBDUEF010000051.1:0-14680 GCA_040002535.1 Actinomycetota bacterium
TGTCGCGCAGGTAGTCGAAGCCGAACTCGTTGTTGGTGCCGTAGGTGATATCGGCGGCGTAGGCGGGCCTGCGTTGCGCGGGCGCCATGTCGGATTGGATCAGCCCGACCCGCAGACCGAGGAACCGGTACACGCCACCCATCCATTCCGAGTCGCGCTTGGCCAGGTAGTCGTTCACCGTCACCAGATGCACGCCTCGTCCCTCGAGGGCGTTCAGGTACCCCGGCAGGGTGGAGACCAGGGTCTTGCCCTCGCCGGTCTTCATCTCGGCGATATTGCCGCGATGCAGGGCCACCCCGCCCATCAGCTGGACGTCGAAGTGGCGCTGGCCGATCGTGCGCCGGGCGCCCTCCCGCACCGTGGCGAAGGCCTCAGGGAGGAGATCGTCGAGGCCCTCACCGTTCGCCAACCGCTCCCTGAACTCCACGGTCCGGTGCGCGAGCTCCGCATCCGACAGGTCCTCGACCTCGGACTCATAGGTGCCCACGAGCTGGGCCATCTGTTCGAATCCCCTGCGCTTGCGCCCCTCGCCCAGGGTGCCGAGCTTCTCGAAGACCAACGGGGTTTCCCTTCGCGGACGGTCGGTGTGAGTTTCGATTCTATCGGCTGCCCGGTGCAGGCTTGACGGGATCGGGCAGGGCGGACCCCACGCGGCGCCGGCGGGCCCTCACCCGATCGGGTCGGTGAGCGCCCCGAGGGCCTCCACGAGCTTCGCGTTCTCGGCGTAGTCGACCGGGCATGCGATCACGCTCACGGCCTCATCGTCGAGGGCATGCCGCAGCGTCGGAAGCAGCTCGTGGGCAGCCTCGATCGCGTAGCCCTTGGCTCCGAAGCTCTCCGCGAATCGCACGAAGTCCGGGTTGCCGAAGCTCACGGCGGCGGTTCTGCCGAGCGTCAGCTCCTCCTTCCACCTGATCAGGCCGTAGCCGCCGTCGACCCAGACCAGGATCGTGATGTGGACCCCTTCCCGCACCGCGGTCTCGATCTCCGCCGCGCTCATCAGGAAGGCCCCGTCCCCCATGGCGGCCAGCACCCTGCGACCCGGATCGATCAGCTTCGCCGCGAAGGCGCCGGGCAGGGCGAAGGCCATCGTTGCCAGGCCGTTGGAGACGATGCACGTGGACGCTCGGTAGGTCGGGTACAACCGGGCCATCCACATCTTCACCGCGCCGGTGTCGGCCAAGACGATGTCCTGAGCGTCCATGGCCCTGCGGATGTCGGACACGATGCGCTGGGGCTTCAGAGGGAAGGCGTCGTCGGCGGCCCCGCGGTCCAGCTCGCCGCGCACCCGGGCGTGCGCCGGCCTCGTTGGGCCGTGGAGCTCGCGCGGGCGGGTGGCCGCCGCGATCGCGTCCAGCGCCTCGCCGATGCCCGCCTGCAGTCCCACCGCCAGCGTGTAGTGGGCGTCCACCTCGGCCACCGTTCGATGGACATGGATGATCTGCTTGTCCCGTAGTGGATTCCAACGGCTGGGCGGGTACTCCACCAGGTCGTAGCCCACGGCCACGACGGCGTCGGCCATATCGAACCCGAAGTTCGCGTAGTCCTTCACCATGAAGCCGATCGTGCCCAGCGCGTTCGGATGGTCGTCGGGGAACACCCCCTTGCCCAGGAACGTGGTGGCGACCGGCAGGCCCAGGCGTTCGCTGAACCCGATGAGGGCGTCGGAGGCACCGTCACGCCCGACGCCTGGGCCGGCCAGCACCACGGCCTGCGTCGCCTCCTCCAGGACGTGCGCGGCCCGGATCACCTGCGCCTCGCTCGGCGCGGGATCCACCGGGACATTGACGGGGAGCGGCTCGCCCTCGGCCTCCAGCTCCGCCACGTCCTCGGGCAGCACGATGAAGGTGGCGCCGGGACGCTCGGTTTGGGCCTGCTTGAAGGCCTTGCGGAGCATCTCCGGCGCGGCGGCCGCCACCGTGACCATGTCGCCCCATTTGGTGATCGGCCGGTACAGGCTAACGAGATCGACGAACTGATGCGACTCCTTGTAGATCCGGCCGAGGCCCGCCTGCGCCACGATCGCCACCAAAGGGTGGGAGTCCAGCTGCGCGTTCGCGATGCCCAACATCAGGTTGATCGCCCCCGGCCCGAGCGTGGCCAGACACACCCCGGCCTTGCCGGTGAGCGCCCCGTAGGTGTCGGCCATGAAGGCGGCGCCACGTTCGTCGCGCGTGGTGATGAAGCGAATCGGCGAATCGGCCAGCGCGTCGATCAGGGAGATGTTCTCCTCGCCCGGCAGACCGAAGACGTACTCGACACCCTCGTTCCGGAGGCACTCCACGATCTGTCGCGCGACGGTGCGACGGCCGGGCTCCCCGTTCATGGCCGGCAGCCTACCGCCGGGGCGCAATGCTTCACGCCGCTACGTGATCTCGAGCAGCTTCTCGCGCACTGCGTACACGACCGCCTCCATGCGCGAGTGGAGATGCAGCTTCTCGAGGATGTTGCGGATGTGGTTCTTCACCGTGTTCTCGGAGATGAACAGCTCCTTGGCGATGTCGCGATTGTTCAGGCCCTGGGCGACGAGCTTCAGCACCTCCATCTCGCGGTCCGTCAGCTTCGGCGCGGGCATCTGGGGACGTTCGTCGCTCGCCTTGGACATGGCGGCGAACTCCGTGAGCAGCTTCGAGGCCATGGACGGGGAGATCCGCGACTGTCCCGCCCACACCGAGCGGATAGCGTCGGCGACCTCCTCGATCGGGATCTCTTTCAGGAGGTAGCCGGAGGCGCCGGCCTTGATCGCGTCGTAGAGATCGGCCTCCTCGTCGCTGATCGTGAGCATGAGGATCTTCGCGTGCGGAAGGAGATCCTTGATCTGTCCGGCGGCTTCGATACCGGAGCGACGCGGCATGCGGACGTCCATCAGGATCACGTCGGGCATGAGCTCGGTCGCGCGTTCCACGGCCTCGGCCCCGTCGGAAGCCTCTCCCACCAACTCGAGATCACCCTCCTGTTGGAGAACCATCTCGAGCCCCCGGCGGAACAGCGCATGGTCGTCCACCACCATGACGCGCAGTCGCTCGGAGCTGCTCGGCGCCTCGTTCTTGTCCGTCACGTGTCTTCCCCCCTGCGGGCTGGCCCGTTCGGGCCCCCCCGATGTATCGGCCCCGAACGGGCTAGGCGTGAGCGGATTCTAGACCATTCCCCTTCCCGGGCGGCCGGGGGCGCCGCCGGCTGTGATGGTCCCTGACCTGCCGCTCCAGGCGATCGGCGAGCTGATCGAGGGCCGTGGGGACGTCGAGCCCCCGTCCCTGGGCACGGAAGGTAGTGCGAGGGACGCGCAGGACGGCCTCCACGCGGTGACTGCCCGCCAGGCGCGGGTTCCCCGCCACCGTGATCTCTATCTCTATCCGTGTGGCCCTGGGCTCCATCCGTGCGAGGCGGGCGAGCTTGTGCTCGGCGGCCTCCCGGATCTGGTCGGTGACGCGGATGCCGCGGCCCTTGAAGACGAACTCCATCTGCGAGCTTCTCATGGTCCCCTCGATCACCCGGGAGATGGGCCCCCGCCCGGCTGACCTGGTCTTTGACCCCACACCCGCCTGCGGGGGCGCTCGCCGGACCCCGGAGGAACCGACTCCCGCCCTCTCCCGGACCGCGAGGGCCGAGGCAGGGCTTACCTCTAAACCGCACCATGCTCAGCGGCCAACTGCCGCCTTACGTGGGTCGTTTCGCCTGCGACTGGCATCGACTACCGGAGAACGTCCCCGGGCAACCACAGACCCGGGCGAGGGCCCTTCCGGGGAGTATAACGAGCGGGAAGTGGCCCCGAGAACGCCCGCGCGGCGGTGGCGAGGATCACCTGGTGGGCGCCCGCCTCGCGGAGCACCCGCGCGCAGACATCGGCGGTGGCGCCCGTCGTGAGGACGTCGTCCACCAGCAGGACCCTCGCCGGCACCTGCCGACCGGACGGTCGGAACGCCCCCTCCAGTGCTCCCCGGCGCTCGCTACCGGCTCGGCGTGCTTGCGGACCGGTGTCGGCCGCGCGCCGAATCAGCGGGAGCACGGGCGCGCCGGTGCGCGCGGCCAGCGAGCGCGCGAGCATCTTGGCCTGGTCGTAGCCCCGCGAGGCCAACCGCGTGCGCCCCAGGGGGACCCACGTCACGGCATCCGCGGGCAGGGGTGCGGCCGCGACGATGGCACCGGCGAGGGCGTCGGCAACCGATCGCCAACCGGAGAACTTCAGCCGAAGGATCGCACGGCGGGCCGGTCCGTCGAACAGGAACGCCGAACGAACCAGGTCGATCGAGGCGGGCGGGCAATCACGGCATGAGGCGACCGTCTGCTCGGTCGGTCGACCGCACCTGTCACACCACGGGGGCTCGAGCGCGATGAGCGCGCCGGCGCAGATCGTGCAGAACGGCCACGGGCCGGCGCCACAGCCCGCGCACCTGCGCGGGAACACCACGTCCAGTGCCTGCCTGAACACGCCGCGACGCTACCCGGCGGTACCGACACACCCGGGAGCTCTCCGCCGGTCAGGGTAGGACGATGTCCGCCGTCGTCCTGCCGTGCGCGTGCGAGAGCTCGATCGTCAGGGCGCTCTGGGCCTTCATCAGGGGGTAGGTGGTGGTCCTTCCCCGTCCCGTCTGTTCGTCGAGCTGGGTGTCCAGCACCGCGAGCGGCGCCGCGTCGGCCTGCAACCGCCACCCCACCGGCTGGGGAGGATCGGCGGTGAAGTGCACCGTCATGGAGTCGCCCGCGCACTCCAGGTGATCGACCAGCACGCTCGGACCACCATCGATGTCGACCTGCTCGCCGACCGGCACGGTGCCGCGTCGGACGGTCGCCCGGGGCCACGGCATCGCGAAGCGGCGCTCGGGGCGCACCACCTGGGACACGCCGTCAACGTCCACATCTGTCTCCAGGCAGTACCAGCCGGCCGCCAGTTCCGTGACCGGAAATTCGAACGGCACGAAGAAATCCAGCTTCGGGGCAACGTCGAGGATCGCCTCCGCCAGCTCGATCGGCTGCGCTCCTCCGCCCGCCAGCTCAGTGACCCGTGCGCCCCTGATGATGACCTGGTGCGGATCGCGGTCGGCGCTGCGGAGCACGAACGCTCCCTTCACGGTCGCCGGGAACTTCTCGAAGTGCGCGCGGATCGCCACCAGGGCCTGGACACCCGCCATCTACGTCCCCTGCTCCCAGGAGTGGAGGTAAAGCTCCTGCTCCTCGGTGAGCGTGTCGATCTCCACGCCCATGGCGCGCAGCTTGAGACGCGCAACGTCCTTGTCGATCTGAACAGGAACCTCGTACACACGCGGCTCCAACGTGTCGCGCTCCTTCACCACCCACTCGGCCGCCAGCGCCTGGTTCGCGAACGACATGTCCATCACGGCGGCGGGATGCCCCTCGGCAGCGGAGAGGTTCACGAGCCGCCCCTCCCCCAGCAGATGCAGCCTGCGGCCGTCGCGCATGGTGTACTCGTCCACGAACTCCCGGATGCGCCTGGTGCCGGTGGCCATATCGGCCAGCGCGTGCGTGTCGATCTCCACGTCGAAGTGCCCGGAGTTGGCCAGGATCGCCCCGTCCTTCATCAGGTCCATGTGTTCGCGGCGGATGACGCTGGTGTCGCCGGTCACCGTCACGAAGATGTCCCCGATCCGCGCCGCCTCTCGCAGCGGCATCACCCGGTATCCCTCCATCAGCGCCTCAAGGGCGAAGGTGGGATCGACCTCGGTCACCACGACGTGCGCCCCCATCCCGCGGGCCCGCGACGCCACGCCGCGGCCGCACATCCCGTACCCGCACACCACGATCATGCGGCCCGCCAGCAGTCGGTTCGTCGAGCGCATGATCGCGTCGATCGTGGACTGCCCGGTCCCGAACCGGTTGTCGAACAGGTGCTTGGTATCCGCATCGTTCACCGACACGATCGGGTACTTGAGTGCCCCGTCCTGGGCCATCGCGCGCAGTCGGATCACGCCGGTGGTGGTCTCCTCGGTCCCTCCTATGATCTCCGGGATCTGATCGGCGCGCTTCTTGTGCAGCACGCTGACCATGTCGGCGCCGTCGTCCATGGTGATCTGCGGATGCGTGTCCAGCACCGCGTCGATGTGCCGGAAGAACGTCTCGGTGTCCTCGCCCTTGATCGCGAACGTCGCGATGCCGCTCTCCTCACACAGAGCCGCCGCCACGTCGTCCTGCGTGGACAGTGGATTCGACGCGCACAATGCGACCTCGGCACCGCCCGCCGCCAACGTCTCCATCAGGTTCGCCGTCTCGGTCGTCACGTGCAGACAGGCGCCGATGCGGATGCCCTCCAGCGGGCGCTCCTTCTCGAAGCGCTCGCGGATCAGCGCAAGCACCGGCATCTCACCGGCGGCCCACTCGATCCGCTCCCGTCCCTTGCGGGCCTGCCCCAGGTCGCTGACGTCACATCTCATCGCATCCACCCTTCGTCAGAATCGCTCGATCATGTCGGCAAGCACCAGGCCGATCGTGCCGGCGGCGGCGGCCGAGGCCGCCAGCACCTCCTCGTGGCTGACGGGCGCGCCCGCCGCGTTCGTCACGAAGCTCAGTCCAAGGACGCGCATCCCCAGCGCTCGTGCCGCGACCGCCTCGGGCGCCATGCTCATCCCCACGACGGTACCGCCGGCCCGACGGAGGAGCTCGGTCTCCGCCGGTGTCTCGTACGCGGGGCCCGAGACCGCCGCGTACACGCCCTCGGTCACGGTGGCGGGATCCGGGGCGCGCGACCGGGCGGCGGCGATGGCCGCACCGGCAAGATCCGCGTCGTACACGTCGCCCACCGACACGAACGCCGGCGAGCCGTCGGGCATCCGCCACCCGAGCAGGGGGTTCGTTCCCATGGTGTTGATGTGGTCCCGGATCACCGCGAGCGAGCCACCCCGCAGCGACGCATCGATCGCGCCGACGGCGGTCGTCAGGGCCATCACGCGCGCGCCGAGTCCCGCGGACACCTGCGAGGTGATGGTGGCCAGTGGCATGCCGTGGCCCTCGTAGAGGTGGATGCGGCCCTGGAAGATCGCCAAGGGGCGCCCACCGAGATCGCCGATCCACAGCTTGCCTGCGTGCCCGTGCACCGTGGGGGCGGGGAAGCCCGGGAGCTCGGAATAGACGAACTCCACTCCCTCGCTGGCACCGGCCGCCTCCTTCGCGACGCGGATGGTCTCACCGAGGCCGGAGCCCAACACGATCCCGGCAACGGGCTCCACGTCGGTGGTCGCCCGGACGGCGGCCACGATCCCGGCGGCCACGCCGTCACCCGGGCTCGGGGAGGACGTCACCGATCCGCCTGGGCGAGCGCCGCCTTGAGCCGGACGATCGCGGCGATCGGCGACGGATCCGCGCCCCGGAGCACGCCCAGGTACGTGCTGGTGAAGTCGCCCTTGAGGATCAGCGAGAAGAGGCGGGTGAGGGCGGTGCGTCCGGCCGCCCATTCCTCGGCCGTCACCGCCCCCGCCTCTCGGGCGATGTCCAACGACGGTGGGAACCGTGCGGACACGTCGGGGTGCTCGCCGTCGTGGCGCAGGGCGATCACCATGAAGGGGTCGCCGGCGGGGGGAGCCCACCCCACGACCTCGTTGTGATCGAGCTCGGGCAGGGACGATGACCAGGCAGCGATCTTCGCGTTCTCATTGAACTGGGTCTTCCAGCGAGCGGCGGCCACCGCCCCGAGACCCTCCGCGCCCCAGATGACCGGGACTCGGTCGCCGATCTGCCACGCCAGCTCCTTCGCCTCGTTGGACGAGCGAGGCACCTCAGGGCTCAATCGCGCGGCGAACGCCGTCAGCTCGGTCACCGTCGCCTCGACGTCGGCGGCCGAACGTGGGATCAGACCGACGGCCTCCAGGGCGCCGATCGCGCCGAAGGCGACGTGGCCGAGGGCCGCCCGCGGCATGAACCCGGGCGGGGAGGACACGACGGCGCAGCCGGCGGCGAGCGCCTCCGAGGCCATGGAGCCCCCGGACGCGAGCGCGATGACCCGGCACCCTCGCGACACGGCCTCACGGAAGCACTCGAGCGTCTCCGCCGTCTCCCCCGAATAGGACGAGGCGATCACCAATGTGTGCGGTCCGCAGTACGCCGGCAGGACCGGCCCTCGGTTCACGTCGAAGGGAACGCCGAGCCGATCGCGGTACAGGGCCCGCAGGACGTCGCCGGCCACGGCCGAGCCGCCCATGCCGCAGAAGGTGATGGCGGTCACGTCATCGACCGAGGGAAGATCGGCGACCGCGCGTCCGGCCGAGTAGCCCTCTGCGCAGTGCGAGGGCAGGGCGGCGACGGTCTCGAGCATCCCGCCGGGGTCACCGCCGCGCAGGGCCTGCAGGTCGTCCAGATCCGTCACTTCGAGGAGCTCGGTTTCTCTGCCTCGTCGAGCAGCATCACGGGGATACCGTCCCGCACCGGGTAGCGATAGCCGCAACCTGAGCAGACGATGACCTGCTCGGCCTCGAGGTACTCCACGTCGGCCCGATCGTTCGGGCAGACCAAGATCTCCAGCAGCTCGGCGTCGATCGTCATGTCGTTCCCCTTTCGCCGCGGATCAGCGAGAGCAGCTCTTCGGTCCGCTCCTCCAACAGCGCCTGCGTGCGCGCCTCGACGTTCAGGCGAAGGAGGGGCTCGGTGTTGGAAGCTCGGACGTTCGCCCACCAGTCGGCGAACTCTACCGTCAGGCCGTCGGTGCGATCCTGGCGTCCCTCGGCGAACCGTTCGGCGATCGCCTCCATGCGCCCGGAGGGGTCATCCACGACGGAGTTGATCTCTCCCGAAGCCGCGTACCGTCGGAACGGCGAGAGGAGAGCCGAGAGCGGCAGGCCGGAGGACGAGAGCTCCCCCAGAGCGAGGACGGCGGCGATCAGTCCTGAATCGGCGAAGTAGTTGTCGCGGAAGTAGTAGTGACCGGAGTGCTCGCCGCCGAACACGGCCCCGGTCTCGGCCATCACCTGCTTGATGAACGAATGGCCCACCCGGGTGCGCACCGGCCGGCCGCCCTCCTCCTTGATGACCTCGGGAACGGCCCACGAGCAGATGAGGTTGTAGACGACCGGTGCCCCCGGCGAGGTCCGCAGGAGCGCAGAGGCGACCAGGGCGGTGACCAGCGATCCGGACACACCCTGGGCGAGCTCGTCGACCAGGAACACCCGGTCGGCATCGCCGTCGAACGCCAGGCCGATATCGGCCCCGTGCTCGAGGACCGCCGCCTTCAGGTCCACCTGATTCGCGGGGTCGATCGGGTCGGCCGGATGGTTGGGAAAGGTCCCGTCCAGCTCGGGGTAGAGATGGTGCAGCGTGACCGGCAGTCGAGCGAGGACGGCCGGCGCCACCAGCCCGCCCATCCCGTTCGCGGTGTCGATCACCACCGTGAGCGGACGCATCCCCTCGACGTCGACGAAGGACAGCACGTGCTCCACGTAGGCGTCGAGCAGGTCCCGGTGGTCCACGGCGCCGGGCGAGCCCGAGGGCGGGACCGCCGGGCCCCCAGCCAGGTCGCGGATATCGGCGAGCCCCGTATCCTGCCCCACCGGCCTGGCACCGGCCAGGCAGAACTTCATCCCGTTATAGGCAGGAGGGTTGTGGCTGGCGGTGAGCATGATCCCCGGCAGGTCGAGCGAGCCGGATGCGAAGTACAGCAGGTCGGTGGAGGCTAGACCGATGTCGGTCACGTCGGCGCCGGCGGCCGTGGCGCCCTCGGCGAGAGCGCCGGCCAGCTCCGGCGAGGAGAGGCGGCAATCGCGCCCGATGAGGAGGCGGGAGGCCCCGCTCCAGGACGCGAACGCGCCGCCGATCCGGCGAGCCGTCTCGACGTCGAGCTCGTCGGGCACGACGCCTCGGACGTCGTACGCCTTGAAGATGCGGTCCAGATCCGGTGACACGTCACCGCATCCTACTGAACCGGCGTCGGCGTCACGCCTTCTCGACGACCATGCCGATCACCGACTGTAGCGGCACGCTCTCGCCGTCGCGGTGCCACCACTTCGTCTCGCAGTCGTGGCACGTCGTGAACGCGAGATCGCGGCCGCTGACGGTCATGGCGATCGTGATGAGGTCCGTGGAGGTGCAGTTCGGGCAGCTGGGGAAGTTCGACATGGCTGACATACTCCGTCTTCGTCCCTTCGCCGACCATAGCACGGAGCTCCCAATTCACCTGACCGATCGAGGGGTGCTCCCTGCGGTCCGCCGGGCGAGCCCGCATCCCCCGCGCGTTATCGAAGACCGGCCGTTCGGCCGACGACCTTCGCCGTCTGACGCGCGCAACCCCCCAGAGGTGGCTACGAAGAAGACGACGACGACGCCATGGAGCGACCGTCGCGAACCGTCCAGCCCAGAGGTGGCGTCATGCGGTCCACATGATCGCGGCACAGGTCGAGCAGGTTCGGATCCCGGTGGGAGGTCAGCTCGCCGATCAGCACCTCCCTGGCGGTGTACCGGAGGGCAAGGGTCGCGACGGGCTCGGCACCACACCGCATCTTCGCGCAGGCTCGCATGGCGGCAGGCTAGATCACACGCATGTCATTCACAAGTAACTCGAGGGGTTGGAACCGAGAAAAAGCGTACTCCGCGGTGGCGCGTCCAGGTTGCCCCTTCTTCGTCGCCGCGGAGTACCCGCGCATCGTACGCCGGACAGGCCCGAGCGCGCAAGGGGGAGATCTGAACCAGTGACAAAGAGTGCCGAGCGCCGTCTAGAAGATCAGGACCTTGGCGCCGATCGGGACCAGGGGGTATATCTCCTCGACGTCGGTGATGTTCATCCGGATGCAGCCGTGCGAGGCGTGGGTTCCGATCGAGGCGGCGTCGTAGGTGCCGTGGATCCTGATGCCCGGCGCGTTGAGGTAGAGGGCTCGGGTGCCGAGCGGATTGCCCGGGCCCGGCGGGATCGTGAGCGGCAGGTCGGCCCCCCAGGTGTCGGGCGCGGGATTCGTCCATGTGGGGTTCTCGGCCTTGTCGACGATCGTCCACGTGCCGCTGGGCGTCTCGTACGGCGCCATCGCGGTGGCCACCCGGTACACGCGGTCGCGCTGGAAGCCTTTGTAGAGGGTGAGCTCATTGGTGGTCTTGTCGATGACGATGGTGGTCCCCACCTCGTCATCGGCGATCGTGGGAGCCACGGCCTTCACGGCGAGGCGCACCGGCTCGGTGGAGGCATGCCGCAGGGCGGCGAGTATGTCCTCGGTCGCATGGCCACCCTTCAGCGCACGGCCGGCCTTGGCATGGGTGAAACGAACCTGGGTACCGTCCAGCGATACGGCGGCGTCGCGGGGAGCCCGGGCGACCTCCGAGGCGATCCCCTCCACGAACGTGGTCACACGGCTCGGGCTGTAGGTCCACTCCACCTCGAACGACCCCCCCACGGGCTCGTCGGCGAGGCGGTGGTACACCCGCGACACCAGACCCAGCGAGCGCGAGACCTCCAGCGCACGATCAACGGCTCCGGCGACATCGGCGCTTACCCCGAGGTCCTGCGGCGTGGCCGTCCACGACGTTCCGGCGGCCTCGACCGTCAACGAGCTTCCGAGGCGGAGAGATGCCGTCGCCGTCACGGCGGCGATCGCCTCGTCTCGGGTCATCCGACCGACGCCGACCCCATCGATGTCGATGCCGGGCAGGATGCGGTCCCCGCCCATCTCGTCATACCGGTACGCCGCGTACGTGGCACCGCCGCCGAGGACGACGAGAACCGTCAGCACGATCACCACCACGGGCAGGAGCCCGTTGACGATGCCTCTGGCGTGTCGACCTCTGGACAATTGGGCTCCTCTGGGCGGCTCCTCTGGGCGGTAGGAGCATCCGTCTGGGGTGCCCGAAGGACACCGCCACCCAATCATACCCGGGCGCGCCCGACGAGAACCGCCGAGGTCTGCCTGTTACTGCTGCTGCAGGACGCCCGCTGGGACCGCGATCCCCGCCGCCACGGCGTACGAGGCGATCCCGTTGGCACCCATCGACGATGAGGCACCCGTCGCCACGAAGGAACCGTGGGCCGCCACGGCAAGCACGGTGGCGGTCGGATCCTGTTCGAGGAAGGTCGCGGGCACCGCGACGGCGGACGCAGGCGACACGCTGACGACGATCTGGGACTCGTCGCCGGCTCGACCGAGGAGACGGAGCGTCACATCGACCGGCGACGCACCCGGATTGCCCAGCACCATCCCGGGATGGCTCGGCTCCCCGGCGACCGTGGGCGTGATGAGCCAGGCAGCCGCTGGCACGGGCGTCCCGCCCGTCGCGCCTGCGTCGCCGCCCTCCCCCCGCGTTCGACGAACGACCGCGATCGGCGCCGCGCCCTGTTCGACCTGCACGTCCAGGAGCGAGGGGCCCCGGGTGAGGAGCTGATAGGCGTGAGCAGACTGCCCAGCCTGCGTCACGTCGGTGAGACCCTCAACGCCCGCGGGCTCTCCCTCGGACAGCAAGGTCGCGCCGAACCTCGTCTCAGTCTCGGCGATGGCCATCGCGACGACCGTGGACTGCCCCAGGTCGCCCGTGCCCGCCAGCAACACCCGATCCGCGGGCGCCGGCACGCCGATCACACCGCGGATCCCTCCATCACGCGAGATCCCGAGGGACGCCACCGCCACCCGTCCCGTGCGAGCCACCACCTCGGCGCCGGCCGCCTGCTGATCGAGCGAGACCTGGTTCAGATGAAGGACGAGGCTCCGATGCGGCGGCACGCGCAGGTTCGCGAACGCGGAGTCACGGATCGGCGCCGGTCGCTCCGACAGGACGGCCACGTCGATCACGGCGTCGACGTCGAAGGGATTCATGACGATGACATCGGTCTCCTCGCCCTGCTGGGTCGAGCCGTCGGGGGCGAGCCACCGGGTCCCCGCCTCGGGCGCGCACGGCTCTGCCGCCGCGCCCGTCTGACTGCCGCCGGCGACCGTCACCCAGCCCGCCGCCACCCACCCGCCGAAGTACTCCACGAACGAGGAGGCCGCGGCGGCGTCGGAGGCCGCGGGAATCTGAAGCTCGGTGCCGGGATCGACGTCGTAGGACTCCGGGGCATCGGGACGGGTCTGCCCCAGCCCGGTCACCCGCACCCGCACCGCCGTCTGCCCTGGATTCGCGATGTACAGCGTCGTCTTCCACCCGGAGCCACCGCCGTGGGGGCAGTACCAGGCACCGCTGGACGTCTCCTGCGAGGGAAGGTCGGCCCGAGGTCTCGGATCGGCGCGGTCGAGCGCCAACCCCGCCGCGATGGTGACCGGCACGAGCACGACGGCCATCAGCGATCTGCCGCGAGCTCTCATCGTGACGATCCCGGTTTGCGCGTGATCCACAGAGCCGCGATCCACAGCACCGCCAGCACCCATACCGTCGCGGTCCGTTGCCACTGGTCCTGATACCGGACCTGTACATCGCCGTGGGGGGCCGCCACTCGCATCCCCCATCCGAAGGATTTTGCGATGTCGAGGACGGCGCCAGTCGTGTCGGCCGCTCGGAATCCCGACAGTCGCTCGGACGCAACGAGAAGGTCCGCCGGGGCGGTGGCGGTGGCGGACCAGCCCCCCGCGACGACCGCTGCGGACGTCGCGCTGGTGGCGTCCAATCGTTGGATCGCGTCCATGTTCGTGCCCGCCGCGAGCGCCATCGTGGCGGGGTCGGCGGTGAGGGCCGCGAGCGGGAGCGCGTGCGTGTTGCGGAAGATCACCAGCCCGCCGGTAAGGATCTCGTCGAGGTCGATCTGCGCCCGCAGCGCGGCCGCCGTGCCGGCGGGCAGATCCCCCACCCGCGCCACCACGAACCGCACGCCGAGCGGGCCCAGGAGCGCCCCGGCGTACCGCGTCTGGCCTGAGAGCAGGCGTGTGAGCGCGTCCTCGAGATACACCACGCCCGGTCCGGAGAGCGAGCGGCCCGTGTCGAGGATCGTGCTTCCTCTCCGATCGGTGAGATTGAATCGAACGGAGTTCACCCCGGCCTCGAAGATGCCCGCGGGGTCGCCCCCCGGAGCGGGGAAGGCGAGGCCCTGGTCGTCGCCGAGCCAGAGGACGCGGAAATCACCCTCCGTGCGGTTGGCAACGACCGCCCAGGCCGCAGGGATCGCCTCCGGCCCACCCCAGGCCCAGCCTCCCACCATGCTGACCGCGGCCTGGAACATCACACCGGCGACGAGGACCACGGCGAGGCCAGCGGCCCCGAACTGACGCCAGCCGAACGACTCCCTGCCGACACCGCCTGCCAACGAGGCCAGGCCGTACCCGACGAGCATCGCCTCGGAGGCGGCCGCGAGACCCACGTAGGCGACGGGGTTCGAGAGCCCCACCGGCAGGTACGCGCCGGCCGAGGCCCACGCCAGCCCGAGCCCCACCAGGGCGGCGAGCGTCGCACGAAGGGCGCGGCCGCGGAGGTCGTTCGAGGCGAGGCTGAGGCCGAAGAGCGCGGCGAGGGGCAGGAACCAGGCGACGACGCCGGTCCCCGGACCCGGGCCCAGCGCCGATCGCCCGATCCTGTGGACGTCGAGCGTGCCGATCCTGGACCCGAGCGCGCCGCCGTCGGCAGCGACGAGCGATGGCAGGAAGGGCAGCACCAGCAGAGCCCCGGCGGCGAGCCCGGCCAGCGTGAGACCGGCGCCGCGGAGTCGGGCCGGCGCCACCGCGAGCCGAACGAGCACCATCACCGCGACCGCAGGAAGCACGCCCGGGAAGAAGGAGACGGGCACGGCCAGGGCGATCCCGACACCGACGACGAAGCGACGGCGCTGCGCGGGCGCGTCGGCGGC
>JBDUEF010000052.1:0-14071 GCA_040002535.1 Actinomycetota bacterium
CCTGGGGGAGCTGCCCGCTGGCCTCGCACCGCACGATCCCCGTCCACGAGTGGCCACCCGCCAGGGTGGCCAGCCGCACGTACCACGAGTACCGCTTGTAATCGGCGATGGTGAACAGCGGCGTCCGCTGCCCGGGCGCCAGCGCGCCGACGACCGCGTTACAGGCCGGCGGCAGGTAGGTGACGCGGTGGCTCTTGATGTAGCCGACGGCGGGACCGGCGCGCAGGTCGTTCAGCGGCCCGTCGGCGACGACGAAGCAGTCCTGCTCGGCCAGGCTCGAGGCCGTCTCGCCCTCGGCGCGCCGCATCCGCGTATGCAGCTCCATGACGGGCGCGTACGGATCGTGCGACGCCGTCGTGGTGGTGGCGTACGACGGCTCCAGGTCCACCGTCGGCAGCAGCTCGGGACGCCCGCCCGCCAGGACCGCCCACCGCTGCACCTGCACGCGCTCCACCTCCGACCGCCGCGCCGAGCGATCCCACACGGTGGCGCCGACGGCGAACGTGCCGCAGATGCCGGGCACCGGCCCCTGCTCGGCGTCGTCCAGCGTCAGCCGGGCGTCCACCCGCCGAACCCCGTCGACGAAGGCGATCCGCGTGTAGCCGTCGTCCACGCCCTCCAGCGGCGCCCAGTCGACCACCTCCACGGCCGTATCCACCGAGCCCTCCGCCGGCGCCAGCGCCTCGTCCTGGTCCATCGGCGAGCCGTACTCCGGTGACCAGCCCTCCACGAAGATCCGCGCCATGGCGCGGAGTGTAGCCCGGGCTCCCGACACGCCGGCGGTCGGCCGGGTTCACACTAGTCCGTAACGGACTACTCGCCCCCTTGGCCGTCCCGGTAGGGTGCGGAGATGGAGGGGGAGCGGGGACGCGCGGCTGTTCGGCGGCTCGCCGTCGCCCGCCTGCTTTCCTCCACCGGCTCCGGCATCGCGGGGATCGCCCGGCGGCCGCCGTCTACGACGATCCCGTTGCTGGTCCGTTCCTGCGCCGAACGCGAGAGGCCGAGATCGACCCGGCGCCCGCTTAGAGGACCCGGACCTCGCGGGACGTGACGCGCCAGCGCGTCCCGGTCCACTGCAGCGTCGAGGTGCGGATGCTGCTCGGGCAGCAGTGTGGGTCCTCGGGGGCGTAGACCGACTCGACCAGACGGATGCCGACGGGGTCCGCCGAGATCTCGACCGTCCCGTCGCACAGGTCCTTCGTGTAGCTGGGTCCGTCGCCTTCGGGCGAGAGCGCGATGACGCTCCAGGTGCCGCAGGCGCCGCTGCCGCCGGCGTTCTCGAACGCGAGGGCGTCGGGCCGGCCGTCGCCCGTGGCGTCGCCGGTGACGACCTGGATTCCGAGGATCCCGGCCTTCTTCGGATCGCGGACCGCGTAGGTGGCCACCCACGGCGGGCGCGAGCCGGTTCGGCGCCACACGACGAGGCCCTGCTCGCGCAGGAACGGGTCGTCGCCGGCGCCCCACGTGACGATGACGGTCTCGCGGTCGGGGAACCACGTACCGGTGACCTCGGCGCCGGCCGGCACCAGGCCGTCGTACGGCAGCTCGGCCTGGTCGTCGTCGTGGGGGTAGGTGGCCGGCACGCCGGGCGGCAGGACGGTGGGGGCCGCCGTCGGGGAGGGGGAGAGGCTTGGAGAAGGGGACGGCGAGGCCGACGCGCTCGGGCTGGGCGTGATCGTCGCCGGCGACGTCCCTGATGCCGACGGGACCTCGCCGCCGTTGCAGGCGGCCAGCAGCACCAGCGACAGGGCGGCGAGGGGGTTCGGGGAGGGTCGCACGGCGACCGTAGGCTACGATGCCCGCGTGAGCGACGACCCGGTCCAGGCGCCCAAACCCGCCTCGGCGTCGGCGGTGACGATCTCCCAGATGATGGAGGTCACCGACGCGAACATCGCCGGCAACGTGCACGGGGGCGTCATCATGCGGCTGGTCGACACCGCGGCGGCGCTGGCCGCGATCCGGCACGCCCGCGGCCTGTGCGTGACGGTCTCCCTCGACGAGATGTCGTTCATCGAGCCGGTGCACATCGGCGACGTCGTGACGGTCCGCGCCATGGTGAACGACGTCGGCACGACCTCGCTGGAGTGCGGCGTGCGCGTGGACGCCGAGAACCCCGTGACCGGCGAGCGCGTGCACGCCAGCAGCGCGTACCTGGTGTTCGTCGCCGTCGACGACGACGGGCGCCCGCGCCCGGTGCCGCCGCTCCTGGCCGAGAGCGACGACGAGCGCCGCCGCCAGCACGAGGCGCAGCTCCGGCGGACGGCGAGGCAGGCGCATCGGGAGGCCGTCAACGCCGTTCGCGCGGCGCGTCGCCCGTAGCGCGCCCGGTCTCTGCCCGGTCTGGCAGGATGGGGTGATGGGCGCCTCAGATCTTGCCGGATCGTTCGCGGAGATCACCACCGCCGAGGGCCCGCTCGGCATGTACCGCGTGCCGTGGCTCGCGGAGCAGGGGCTCGGCGGCGTGCACGGCCTGCCGCATACCGTGAAGATCCTGCTGGAGAACCTGCTGTGCCGGGCGGGCACCCGCGACGTCACCGACGACGACGTGCAGGCCCTGGCCGCGTGGCCCGGCCCCGCGCGCGACATCGCGTTCATGCCGGGACGCGTCCTGATGCAGGACTTCACCGGCGTGCCGGCCGTGGTGGATCTGGCGGCGATGCGCTCGGCGGTGGCGCGGGCCGGTGGCGACCCTGCGAGCGTCAACCCCCTGGTGCCGGTGGACCTGGTGATCGACCACTCGGTCCAGGTGGACCTGTTCCGCACGCCGGAGGCCTACGAGGCCAACATCGACCGGGAGTACCACCGCAACGGGGAGCGGTACGCGCTCCTGCGCTGGGCCCAGCAGGCGTTCGAGGGGCTGCGCGTGGTGCCGCCCGGCGCCGGCATCGTCCATCAGGTGAACCTGGAGCATCTCGGCCAGGTCGTGAGTGTGCGGGGCGGCGTCGCGTTCCCCGACACGGTGGTGGGGACCGACTCGCACACCACCATGATCAACGGCCTCGGCGTCCTGGGCTGGGGCGTCGGCGGCATCGAAGCCGAGGCCGCCATGCTGGGCCAGCCCATGTTCCTGCCGCAGCCGGTCGTACTGGGCGTGCGGACGATTGGTGCGCTGCCGGCCGGCACGACCGCCACCGACCTCGTGCTGACGCTCACGCAGATGCTGCGCGCACACGGGGTCGTCGGCACGTTCGTGGAGTTCTTCGGCGACGGGCTGTCATCGCTTAGCGTCGCCGACCGCGCGACGCTGTCCAACATGTGCCCGGAGTACGGCGCCACGTCGTCGTACTTCCCGGTGGACGACCAGACGCTCGCGTACCTGGCGTTCACCGGCCGCGGGGATCGGGCGGACCTGGTGGAGCGCTTCACGAAGGAGCAGGGGCTGTTCCGCCGCGATGGCGACGACGACCCCGCCTTCTCCGAGGTGCTGGAGCTGGATCTGTCGGGCGTGGAGCCCTCGCTGGCGGGGCCGAAGCGGCCGCAGGACCGGGTCTCGCTGCCCCAGGTCTGGGGCTCGTTCGTCGCCGCCTTCAACGACGGCCAGCCGGACCCGAAGGGAACGGAGGTTGGCCGGTTCGTGGCCGAAGGGGGTTCGCCGCGTCAGGAGTCCCTTCCGGGTGAGACCAGCGACGACCTGGCGGCGGCGGCGGCGGCGGTGCGGGTGGACACCGACTCCGTCCACCATGGCTCGGTGGTGATCGCCGCCATCACGTCCTGCACCAACACCTCGAACCCCTCGGTGATGGTGGCCGCCGGCCTGCTGGCGAGGCGGGCGGTGGAGGCCGGCCTCACGACCAAGCCGTGGGTGAAGACCTCGCTCGCCCCCGGATCACGGGTGGTGACCGACTACCTGGACCGGGCGGGCCTGAGCGGCTACCTCGACACACTGGGCTTCGCGTTGGTGGGCTACGGGTGCACCACGTGCATCGGCAACTCCGGCCCGCTGATCCCCGAGGTCGCCGCCGCGGTGGACGAGGGCGATCTGAACGTGGTGGCCGTGCTGTCGGGCAACCGCAACTTCGAGGGCCGCGTGCACCCGCAGGTCCGTGCGTCCTATCTCGCCTCCCCGCCCCTGTGCGTCGCCTACGCGCTGGCGGGGCGGATCGACCTGGATCTCACCACCGATCCCCTCGGCGACGGTGCCGACGGCCCGGTCTTCCTCCGCGATCTGTGGCCGAGCTCCGAGGAGGTTCGCGACGTCCTGGGTTCGGCCATCACCAGTCAGCAATTCGAGCACGAGTACGGGAGGATCTGGGACGGCGACGAGCGCTGGCGGCAGCTGCCGACCCCGACCGGCCCCACCTACGCCTGGGACGACTCGTCGACCTACGTCCAGGAGCCACCGTTCTTCGAGGACATGGGCGCCCCGGTACCGATCCACGACGTGGAGGGCGCCCGCGTGCTGGTGATGGTGGGCGACTCCATCACCACCGATCACATCTCGCCCGCCGGCTCCATCAAGAAGGACTCGCCGGCCGGCCTGTACCTGCAGAGCCACGGGGTGCCGCCGGCGGACTTCAACTCCTACGGCGCCCGCCGCGGCGACCACCACGTGATGATGCGAGGCACCTTCGCCAACGTGCGGCTGCGGAACCAGCTCGCACCCGGCAGCGAGGGCCCGTGGACCACGCACCTGCCCAGCGGGGAGGTGCTGAGCGTGTTCGACGCCGCCCAGCGCTACCGCACCGAGGGCGTCCCGCTGGCGGTGCTGGCGGGCAGGGAGTACGGCAGCGGCTCCAGCCGCGACTGGGCCGCGAAGGGCCCGAGCCTGCTGGGCGTGCGGTTCGTGCTGGCCGAGAGCTACGAGCGGATCCACCGCTCGAACCTGGTGGGCATGGGCGTGCTGCCGTTGCAGTTCGCGCCGGGGGAGTCGGCGACCTCGCTCGGCCTCACCGGCGGCGAGACCTTCGCGGTGCAGGGCCTGGATGCCGGCATCACGCCCGGCCAGGACGTCACCGTGGAGGCGACCTCCGAGGACGGCGCCGTCACGGCGTTCTCCGCACGTCTGCGCGTGGACGGCCCGGCCGAGGTCGAGTACATGGCGGGCGGCGGCATCCTGCAGATGGTGCTGCGCCAGATGCTCGGCGCCTGAGCGGCGGCGGGAACCCTCAGGCCAGGGAGGCCGTGAGGATCGGATCGGTCGTCGGCGCGCTCGGGCACGAGGCGGACTCCACCGTGACGGCCATGGTGTCGGTCGCGCCGATGGTCCCGGGCAGCGATGTGAGGATCGCGCCGTCCTTCGGGGTGAGGCAGCCGCCCGAGACGGGCGCGCGTTCGCCCTGGATCATCCAGACCTCGTAGACGTGGCCCGCACCCGGATCGGGCAGGTCGGAGCCGAAGAGCACCGCGCCGGTCTCGCCAGGCCGGTACGCCATGGCCATCGTGCCCGCCCCACCGGTGAAGTGCACGAGTCGCACCTGCGCGAGCTGGCGCTCACCCGTCACGGCGTCGCGCACGAACCAGCCGCCGGCGAACAGGGCGACCGCCGCGGCCACCGCCACCAGGCTGCGCCATGCGCCGCCGCCCCGGCGGTCGCGGCGCTCCGCCAGATCCGTCGAGGTGACGTCGGCCGCGACCGGAGCCTCGCCGGGGTCGGGCACCACCACGAGCTCGGGGGACACCTCCGTGCCGGCGGCGCGCAGGATCTCATCGGCCATGGTCGGGCTGATCGGCACCGGGTCCAGTGCCAGGCCGAGCCGGCCCGCGACCTCCGCGAGCTCGGTCTCCGCGCGTGCGCACTCCTCGCAGTCGCCGTGGGTCGCCCGCTCGCGGTCCAGCAGCGCGCGGTCGGCCTCGTCGAGACCGCCGAGCGCGTCCACGCTCAGCAGCTCCTCGATCATGGTGTGGTCGCGGTCGCTCATCGCTCCATCCCGGCCAGGGCGTCGCGCAGTCGCCGCATCCCCAACAGGGTGCGCGACTTCACGGTGCCGAGCGGCAGTCCCAGCTCGGTCGCGATCTGCGACTGGGACCTGCCGCCGAAGTACATCAGCTCGATCACCTGCCGCTGCTCCGACGGCAGCCCGACGAGGGCCGACCGCACGACGCGACCCTCCTCGGGCGCGTGCAGCTCCACCACGACCTGCTCGGCGAGGTCGGGCTCCATCTCCATCGCCGTGGGGATCGATCGCTCGGCCCGCCGGCGGTGCGCCTCCTCCCGGCGGACCAGGTCGACCGCTCGGTGATGAACCATGCCCATCAACCAGGACTTCACCGATCCGCGGCCCTGGTCGTAGCCGGCGGGGTTCTTCCACAGCGCCAGGAAGGCCTCCTGCACGATCTCCTCGGCCAGGTGCGTCTGGCGCACGACCCGCAGGGCCAGCGCCTTCGCCGAGGGGCCATAGCGGCCAAACAGGCCGCGGAACGCCTCTTCGTCGCCCGTGCCGATCCGGATCATGAGATCGCGGTCCCGGGCCTCGGAGAGGTCAAGGGACGACATCGAGGTGCCCCCGTCGCGTGCGATGTCCCGGTCTGCGAGTGCCTGGATGGTCGACGCCCCTCTCGCTCGTGTGTGCCGGTGATTCGCACGGGCCCGGCCGTCGGATCGGCAGCGTCATCATCTACGTCTCGGAGGCTGCCGACATCCGCCGCGAGGCCTCGGTGAGCATGTCCTCCAGCGGAAGGGGGTGCTCGGGGTCGTACAGCGACGACCCGACATCCAGGGAGAGCGAGGTCGTCCGGTCGGCGCGGGCGTTGGCGACGGCGATCGCCTCGATCAGCCGGGAGAGCACGGCGGCCTCCGCGCCGCGGGCGTTCCCCGTGAGCAGGACGCAGAAGGTGTCCTCCGCCACGTGGGCGGGGACGTCGGCATCCCGGACCGCCCGGCGGAGGACCTCTGCCATCTCCACGACGTCGGCGGCGTCCGACACCCGGACGAACACGAAGACCACCGGGCCGCCGGTCCGGTCGGCCATGCGCATGTGGTGCTCGGCGATGGGGGCGAAGCCGCGCAGGTTCGGCAGGCCCGTGAGCTCGTCGACGATATCCAGCGCCCGGAGCTCGCGACGGAGTCGGTGCCGTTCCACGGCGTGGCGGAGCAGGCGCGGCACCATGCTGTCGGGGAGCTCGCCCCTGGTGATGCGGTCCTCCGCCCCTGCACGCACGGCGGTCTCGGCTCGCTCCTGCTCGCCGGGCTCGGTGATGACCACCACGGGCAGATCCGAGGGGTGGTGCCGCAGGGCGGTGAAAGCGTCGGGGTCGGGCATGCCGTCCAGGGCCAGGAGCAGGACGTCGATCCCGCCGGTCTCCAGCCGGGCCAGGCAGGCCTCCAGGCTGTCCACGCGCTCCACGCCCATCCCCTCGCGGGTGAGCTCCTCGGCGATGCGGTCGGCGCTCTCGTGGGCGTCGGCCACGAGCACGGTCGGTTGGTCGCTCATGGATCCTCTCGTCGTCGGCCTACGATTATCCCACCCGGCAGCCGCCACACCTCCACCACAGGAACGCAACGCCTGCCGGCACTCCCGGGCCGGCGCTCCGGCTAGGCTGGCAGGCATGACGGAGCCCACCGAGCCGAGCGCCGCCGCGCACGGCCGCACCGTCCGCGTGCTGCTGGCGATCGCCGCCACCCTGTCGCTGATCGTGGGCGTGGCGGGCGGGATCAGCTTCGCGAGCTACCAGGCGGTGCAGGTCGTCGGGGTGAAGACCGACTTCTACCCGGATCCCACCGCGTCCCCGGACGGTGACGCCCCCACGGGGCCGTGCGTGAACGATGTCTGCAACTACCTGATCCTCGGCAGCGACTCGCGGGCCGGGCTCACCCCCGAGGAGCAGGCCCAGTTCGGCACCAACGCCGACATCGGCGGGTCGAACCGCTCGGACACCATCATGCTGGTCCACTCCGACCCGGCGCAGCAGAAGGCGACGATCCTGTCGTTCCCGCGCGACCTGTGGGTGCACATCCCCGGCGTGGGCGAGGACAAGATCAACGCAGCGTTCCAGGGCGGCGTGGACGGCGGCGGCCCCGAGCTGGTGGCCAAGACGATCCACGAGATGACCGGACTGCGCATCAACCACTTCGTGTACGTAGATCTGGCCGGGTTCCAGGGCATCGTCGACACGCTGGGCGGCGTGGAGATGTGCATCCCGGGCGAGAACGTGAATACGCCCGGCTGGGTGGCGGGCCCGAATGGGGACGTGTACTACAAGGAACCTGGCTACATCGCCGATCCGTACACCGGCCTGCACGTAAAGCCGGGCTGCCAGCGGTTGGCCGGCGATCAGGCGCTCGCGTACGTGCGAACCCGCCACCTGTCCTGCGACGCCGTCCCGGACTTCGCCCGGATCAACCGTCAGCAGGAGTTCCTGCACGCGGTCATCAACCGGTTGCTGCAGCCGAGCGAGCTGCTGAAGGCGCCGTCCCTGGTGCATCCGGTGCTGGCGAACCTGAAGCGGGACAGCCAGCTCACGCCGGCGGATCTGATCTACCTGGTGGGGCAGCTGCGAGGCATGAGCACCGGCGCCGCGGAGTTCCGGTCGGTGCCCGGCACGCCGGGGTTCGAGCAGCCCTCCTGGTCGAGCATCCCGCTGTCGGTCGTGCACCTAGATCCCTCCGCCGAGCAGCTCTTCGCCGCGCTGCGCAGGGGCAGCCCCCTTCCCGACGTCGGCACCCAGCTCGACGGTGTGGCACCATCGGCCGCCACCATCTCGGTGCCGGTCGTCGATCACGGGTCCGGCGGCGCGGCGACCCAGGCGGAGCAGGTCCTCTCGGACGCGGGGTTCGTCGTGGCCGCCGGGATCGTGGACTACGCCACCTTCGGCGCCGACGTCAAGGGAAGCGCGATCGCGTACGAGCCCGGCCACGAGGTGGAGGCCCAGGTGGTGGGGAGCTACTTCCCCGGGCTGCGGCTCGAGGAGACGCCGCGGGGAGCCCTCGCCGGTGGCGACGTGGCGCTGTTCGTGTCGGCGGGCTACGCGCCGCAGGAGCCGGGGAGCGGGCCGAGCGCGTCCACCTGTATCGTGCCCTGATGCGAGCTCTGGTCCTGGCGGGCGGTGAGGGCTCCCGCCTGCGGCCCATCACCCACACCAACGCCAAGCAGCTCATCCCGATCGCGGGGCGGCCCATCCTGTTCCACGCCCTGGAGGCCATCCGTGCGACCGGCATCACCGAGGTGGGGATCGTGGTGGGCTCGTCCGCCGATGAGGTGCGCGCGGCGGTGGGTGACGGGTCACCCTGGGGCCTCACGGTGACCTACATCCCGCAGGAAGCGCCGCTTGGCCTCGCGCACGCGGTCATGACCGCGCGCGACTTCGTCGCGGGGGCACCCTTCCTGATGTACCTGGGCGACAACGTCCTGCCCGAGGGTCTCACCCGCTTCGTGCGCGAGTTCGAGCGCACCGGTCCCGACGCGCAGATCTTCCTGGCGCAGGTGCCTGAGCCGGAGCGATTCGGGGTGGTGGTGGTCGAGGAGGGACGTGTCGTGCGTCTGGTGGAGAAGCCGACGGAGTTCGTGAGCGACCTGGCGCTGGTGGGGGTGTACCTGTTCCGCGATTCGATCCTGCAGGCCTGCGACTCGCTGGAGCCCAGCCCTCGGGGGGAGTACGAGATCACCGACGCGATCCAATGGCTCGTGGACCACGGCCGCACCGTTCGCGCCGAGCGCGTGAGCGGCTGGTGGAAGGACACCGGCAAGCCCGAGGACCTGCTGGAGGCCAACCGCATGATGCTGTCGTTGCGCGAGGGCGCCGTGGACGGGGAGGTCGATGCGGCATCTGTGTTGGAGGGAGCGGTGGTGGTCTCGCGTGGCGCGAAGGTCACCGGCAGCACGGTGATCGGTCCGGTCGTGATCGGACCGGACTCGATCGTCGACGGGTCCAGGGTCGGACCCAGCGTCTCGCTGGAGCGCGGGTGTCACGTGATCGGGTCGAGCATCGAGGACTCGATCGTGATGGAGGGCTGCACGATCGAGGGCGTCGGGGGACTCACCGGCTCGATCCTCGGCCGCGGCGCGGAGGTCCGCCACTCGGGCGGCGACGGAACGCACCGGCTGATCGTCGGCGATCAGTCGCGCATCGAAGTCGACTAGCCTGAGCCCCCAATGAGGGTCGTCGTCGACGCGAGGCCGGCGCTGGAGGCGCGCAAGACCGGTGTTGGCTACTACACCGCCCACCTCCTGCGCGCGTTGCCGGCCGCCGATCTGGCCGACCAGATCACGGCGTGGTACCTGTCGCCGAGGGGGCTGCTGCGGCCGCGTCCCCTCTTCCCTGGCGTGCCGGGTCTGCAGGAGAAGGCGACCCGGATCCCACGGCGCGTCTTCGCCTCGTTGTCGGATCGTCTGGGCGAGCCGCGGATCGAGCGGTTCCTCGAGCTGGACGCGCTGCTGGCCACGAACTTCCTCCCGCCCGCCACCGAGTGCTCCGCAGTCGTGCTGGTCGTGCACGACCTGGCGTTCCGCACCTTCCCCGAGACGGCGCCGCACATGACCGCTGGCTGGCTGCATCGGTTCGAGGCCTGGCTGGCGAGGGCGGCCCGCATGATCGTCCCGTCGGTGAGCGCCCGGGACGATCTGCGCGATCTCTACGGGGTGGATCCCGATCGCATCGACGTGATCCACCACGGCGTGGACGCCCACGCGTTCCGGCCCGCTCCCGAGCCCGTCGTCGCCGACGTGCGGCGCCGGTTCGACATCGGCGGTCCCTACGTCCTGTTCGTCGGCGGGATCGAGCCGAGGAAGAACCTGGAGCGGCTCGTGCGAGCCTTCGGGCGAGTGCGAGGACTCGATGAAGTCTCATTGGTGATCGCGGGCGGGCCGGTGCGCTGGCTCCCGCAGGCGGCCGAGCAGCTCGACGACGCCATCGCGGCACTGCCGGCGGCGGTTCGCGCACGCGTGATCCGCACGGGGTATGTGAGCCATTCCGACAAGGTGGCGCTGATGACGGGCGCGACACTGATGGTCTACCCCTCGAGGTACGAGGGCTTCGGGTTCCCGGTGATGGAGGCGTTCGCGGCGGGACTGCCGGTGCTCACCTCGAACGTGTCGTCCCTGCCGGAGGTGGCCGGCGACGCCGCCGAGCTGGTCGACCCCGACGACACCGACGCGATCGCCGCCGCCCTCGAGCGGATGCTCCAGGATCGCGATCTGCTGGACAACCTGGCGGCGGCCGGCGTGGCTCGGGTCGCCGCCTTCACGTGGGAGGCCACCGCCCGGGCGACCACCGCCACCCTCCACCGAGCCCGCGACACGGCGCGTGGGTAGACTCGCGCGATGCAGCGGCACGTGCTGGTCACCGGCGGCGCGGGCTTCATCGGGTCCCACCTCGTCGACGCGCTTCTGGCGGAGCCGGACACGCACGTCGCAGTGCTGGACCGGCTGAGCGCCGGCGGCAGCCTCGCGAACCTGGAGCAGCACGACGGCGACGCGCGCCTGACGTTCGTGCGCGGCGACGTGCGCGACGCGGCCACCGTGGGACCGCTGGTCGCCGCCGCCGACCGCGTGGTGCATGCCGCCGCGCAGTCGCACGTCGACCGCAGCATCGACGATCCCGCCGGGTTCGTGGCGACCAACGTGCTGGGCACGCAGGTGGTGCTGGACGCGGTTCGCCGGCACGGCACGCGGATGCTGATGGTCTCCACCGATGAGGTGTACGGGCCCGGCGATCCCGACGGAGGCGTGTTCGACGAGGACCATGCGATGCACCCGCGGAGCCCGTACGCGGCCAGCAAGGCCGCCGCCGATCTCCTCTGCCTGGCCTATCACGCCACGTACGGTTCGCCCATCACCGTCGCGCGCGGCACGAACGCGTACGGCCCCCGTCAGATCGAGCGCGTGGTGCCCACCTACGCGCTGAACGCGCTCGACGGCAGGCCCGTGCCCGTCTACGGAGACGGCTCGCAGCGCCGTGAGTTCCTGTTCGTGGAGGACTGGGTGCGGGCGGCGATCGCGGTGGTGGAGCGCGGCGAGCCCGGCGTCGTCTACAACATCGGCGCCGGCCACGAGCTGGCCAACCTCGATCTGGCCCGGCGGATCTGCGAGCTGGCCGGCGCGCCGGCGGAGTTGATCACCTTCGTCCCGGACCGGCCCGGACACGACCTCCGCTACGGCGTGGGGGCGCAGCGTCTCCTTTCTCTGGGTTGGATCCCGGAGGTGCCGTTCGACGAGGGCCTCGAGCACACGGTGGCGTGGTACCGCGATCACCGGACGTGGATCAGGGATGCACACGAGGTGGACGTGGTGACGGCGCCGCGCGCGCCGGAGGCCGGCGCGTGAGACTGGTCGTCACCGGCGCGGGCGGCGGCCTGGCGCGCGCGTTCCTGGCACAGGTGCCGGCGCATCACGACGTGCACGCGTTCACCCACGGCGAGCTCGACATCGGCGACCACCACGCCGTCATGGCGACGGTGCCGTCCCGCGGGCCCCACGCCGTGCTGAACCTCGCGTCTTTCACGCAGGTCGATGCCTGCGAGTCGGACCCCGCGCGCGCCGTGCGCGACAACGCCGTGGGTCCACAGAATCTCGCGCTGGCCGCGCGTTCGTGCGGTGCGTCCCTCCTGCACGTCTCCACCGACTACGTCTTCGACGGCACGAAGGAAGCGCCCTACGACGAGACCGACCGGCCCGCGCCGCTGTCGGTGTACGGGCGCGCGAAGCTCGCGGGGGAGGAGCACGTCCGCACGCTGCTGCCCGAGCACATCGTGGTGCGCACCGGGTACCTGTTCGGCGGCGGCACCGACTACCTGAGCGCCGCTGTCGACCGGCTGGCGCGGGGCGAGACCGCCGGCGGGCTGCGCGACCGCACCGGCAGCCCCACCTACGTGCGCGATCTGGCAGCGCGTCTGCTCCCGGTGCTGCTCACCGCCCGGTGGGGCACCTATCACGTCGCAGGCCCGGAACCGGCCTGCTGGTACGACGTGTTGCTGCGGATCAAGGAGATGGGCTCGCTACCGGGCAGCGTCGCGGCGCAGCAGGCCGCGGATCTCGGACTCCCCGCGCCGCGGCCGGCGCGCTCGGCGCTGTCCAGCGTGTATCTGGAGCACATGGGCATCGAACCGATGCCGCCGCTCGCGACGGGCCTTCGCGCGTTCCTGGCCGGGCGGGCAGGGTCGTCCGCATGACCCCGCGCCCCGACGGCCGGCCCGCGAGCGACCGGTACTCCGCGCCGCACCCCATACGCCGCGCGCTGCTCGCTCTGGCGATCGCCGCCCTGGTGGCGGCGGCGTGCACGTCTGACCAGACGCTGACGCGGCCGTCCGTCTCGGCGAGTGTCGCCTCGCCAACCCAGGCCGCGGCTGAGACCGGCGGGGGACCTGGCCCCGATCCGGTCGACGCCAGCGCGTTCGCGACCCGGTGGCCGATCAAGCACGTGATCTTCCTGCTCAAGGAGAACCGGACCTTCGACAACCTGTTCGGCACGTTCCCGGGTGCCAACGGCACCCGCGTGGGCATGGACCACGGCGTGCAGCGCCCCCTGGTCAAGGGCACCGACGGGGCGACCTACGACGACATCCCGCACTGTTACGAGTGCGCGCTGGCGGCGTGGGACGGTGGCGCCATGGACGGGTTCAACCAGAGCGAGTCGGCCGACCGGTGGGCGTACACACAGCTGCATCGGGACCAGCTGCCCAACTACTGGCACTGGGCCTCGCACAACGTGCTGTTCGATAACTTCTTCGCCAGCGCGCAGGGGCCGTCGTTCCCCAACCACCTGTACGCGATCGCCGCGACCTCCGGTGGCGCCCACGACAACCCCCGACGCAAGCCGAGCCTCACGCACGGCTCCAACACCTTCGGCTGTGACGCCCCCGGCGAGCAGCTCGTGGAGGTCTACGACAGCGAGGGGAACATCCGGTGGGTGCCTCCCTGCTTCGACTTCCAGACCGAGGGCGATCTGCTGAACGACGCGCACATCCCGTGGTCGTACTACGCGGCCTCCGAGCAGCAGAAGGGGTACATCTGGAGCGCCTACTCGGCCATCCGCCGCTACCGCGAGAACCCCAAGCGGTGGCAGCACCACATCCAGCCGGTCGACCGGGTCGTGCAGGACATCCAGGCCGGTGTCCTGCCGCCGGTGACATGGATCACGCCGAGGTTCGAGGTCTCCGAGCACCCCGAGTACAGCTTCTGCCACGGGGAGAACTTCTCCA
>JBDUEF010000053.1:0-14024 GCA_040002535.1 Actinomycetota bacterium
CCGCCGCCGAAGAGCAGCGCCGATCGTCCCGTCGGATCGAATCCCGCGTCGCGTCGCAGGAACCGCTCGAAGCCCGGCGCGTCGGTGTTGTGACCGGCCAGTCCCTCTGTCCCCGTCACCAGCGTGTTCACGCTGCGCAGGCGCTCGGCGTCCTCCGAGAGGGAGTCCGCCAGCTCCGCAGCCTGCGTCTTGTGGGGCATCGTGACGTTGGCTCCCGAGAAGCCGAGCGGCCCGAGCCCGGCCAGGGCCGCCGGCAGGTCCGCAGGCAGCACTGGCATCGGCACGTACACCCAATCCATGCCCATTGCGATGAACGCCGAGTTGTGGATCGTGGGCGAGAGGCTGTGCGCCACAGGCCAGCCGATCACGCCGAGGGTGTGACTCCCCCCGTGGACGCGGGTGCGCACCCGTTCCTCAGCCAAGGCAGCGATCCACGTTGGCAAGGAACTCGTCGTAGCCCACGCTGAAGACGTGATGGCCGTCCGCGCCGCACAACACGTAGTAGAGGAAGGGCACGTCGGCGGGGTGCAGCGCCGCCGCCAGCGAGGCCGCGCCCGGGCTGGCGATCGGCGTGGGCGGCAGCCCCCCGTTGATCCGCGTGTTGTAGGGGCTGTCGACCTTCAGATCCGAGGCACTCAGCTGCCCGTCGGGTGTGGGGTCGTCGTACAGCAGCGTGGCGTCGATGCCGAGTGTCATGCCCGCGTTCAGCCGGTTGTAGATCACCGCGGCGATCTTGTCCCGGTCTGCCTGCACCCCGGCCTCGCGTTCGACCATGGAGGCGATCACGACGACCTGGTACGGCGTGTAGCCCAGGGCCTTCGCGCCGGCGACCAGATCCAACCCTTGCGCCTCGGTCGCGAACTGCTCCAACATCCGATCGGCCACCAGCTGCGGTGTGAGGTCGGCCTCGACGAACTCGTAGGTCTTCGGGAACAGCAATCCCTCGGCCGTCGAGGTGCCCTTTGGGAGGTAGGGCGGCAGGGTGAGGTCCCCGCTCTGGGCCAGATCGAGGAACCGTGCCGCCGGCAGATGCAGATCCGTCCCGACCCGCTCGGCGATCTGGGTCAGCCGGTAGCCCTCAGGGATGGTCGTCTCCAGCGTCGGCACCGCCGCGGGCACCGCCGTCAGCACGTCCAGTGCTGCGTCCAGGGTCATACCGGTGGTGAGGTCGAAGGTCCCCGCCCGGATCTCGGAGGCTCGGCCGCTCCGGGCCATCAGCACGTTGCCGACGATCCCGCCGCACCGCGTCACATCCGACGCCGCGAGCCGGTCGGCGACATCGTCGCCCGTTGCGCCCTTCGGCACCTCGAAGTGGACCGGGTCGTGGGTCTGCCCGGCCGCGGTGCACCACGCATAGTGCCGCGCCGCGGCGACGACGCCTGCCGCCAACAGGATGAAGATCAGGAGCAGGACGGCCACCGCCACCCGGTGGCCTCGGCGATGCTCTTCGTGCCGTGATGCCCGACGGGGCGCGGCGGTGTCGGGGATCCCGGCGTCGCGTGTCGTGTCAGGAGCATCCGGCATACGGGACGGGAGCATACCGGCCGGTGCGGATCGAGGCTCAACCGTCGCGGTTCGCGTCCAGCCAACCCTGCAGGATGACCGCGGCTGCCGTGCGATCCACCACCGCCCGCCGCTCGCGGCCGCGCAGCCCCGCGTCGCGGAGCGTCCGCTCCGCCTCCACCGTCGTCAGTCGCTCGTCGTGCAGATCCACGGGCACCGTGACGATGGCGCGCAGGGCCTCGGCGAAGGCCTCCGCATGGCGGGCACTCGGGCCGCGGGCCCCCGACATCGAGCGGGGGTGGCCCAGCACCACGCGCGACACCTCATGCTCCGCGACGAGCGCGACGATCGCCCTGAGCTCACCGGGCGGCTGCCCGACGCGGATGGTGCCCAGGGGCATCGCCAGCCGGCGCTCGGGATCGGAGATGGCCACCCCGATCCGGGCGTCCCCGAGGTCGAGGCCCAGCACCCGACCCGCGCCCGCTCCCAAGGGGACCGAGCCCACGCTAGCCCACCGGGGCGGCCAGCTCGTGCAGTCGCGCCCGGATGTCGCCGAGGGCGTCCCCCACCGCCTCCGAGCGCCTGCCCCCCGCGTTCGCCAGGTTGTCCTTGCCGCCCGCCCCCCCGCCGATCATGGTGGCCGCGCGCGCGAGCAGCGCCGGCGCGGTGACCCCCGCCTCGATCGCCGAGGCGGTCACGGCGGCCACCAGCATCGCCTTGCCGCCCTCGCCGTTGCCCACCACCACGGCCGCGGGTCCCGTCCCCTCCAGCCGGGAGCGGAGCGCAACCGCCAGCTCCCGCAGGCCGGCGGGATCCTCCCCCGGGACCTCCGCGACGATCAGGTCCACGCCGGCCACGTGCGTGGCGCTCTGGGCGAGCGAGGCCACTAGGGAGTCGCGGTCATCCCTGCGCAACCTGCCGAGCTCGCTCTCCAGGCGCTTGACCTTCTCCACCAACCGCCGAGCGTGATCGGTGGCGGCCTGCGGGTCCTTCGAGCCGAGCGCCGATACCAGCCCGTCCAGGAGCGTCCGCTCGGCGTTGATCTCGCGCAGCGCGTCCGGACCCACCAGCGCCTCCACCCGCCGCATCCCTGCGCCGATCGAGCCCTCGTGCAGGATGCGGACGACGGCGACATTGCCCGTGCGCACCACATGGGTGCCGCCGCACAGCTCGCGCGAGTAGTCCCCGACCTCGACCACCCGCACGAGGTCGCCGTACTTCTCCCCGAACAGGGCCACGGCGCCCTGCGCCTTGGCCTCGTCCATGGTGGTCTCGTAGATCCGCACGGTGTCGTCGCGCGCCAGCCGGCGGTTCGCCTCCAGCTCGGCCTCCTCCAGCAGCTCGCGTGGGAGCGCCGAGGGATGGGGGAAGTCGAATCGCAGGCGTCCGGGCGCCACCAGCGATCCGGCCTGGCGGGCATGCTCCCCCAGCAGGTGCTTCATCGTCCAGTGGACCACGTGGGTGCAGGTGTGGGCACGTGCCGTCGCCTCTCGGCGCTCGGGATCGACCTGCGCGTGAGCCTCCTGGCCGGGGCGGATCTCCCCCGATCCCACGACGCCCAGGTGCATCACGGCGTGCGTGCCGGCCGGCTGGGTATCGGTGACCCGCACGAGGCCGGTCGACGTCCGCACGAGACCCTGATCGCCGATCTGGCCGCCGCCCTCGGCGTAGAAGGGCGTGACGTCGAGGAAGAACCGGACCAGCTGACCCTCCTCCGCGACCGGCAGCTCGCGGCTCTCCTCGTCGAGCAGCGTCACGATCTGCGCCTGCGCGTCCAGATCTGTGTAGCCCACGAACGTGGTGGGCGGCACCGCCCCCGCATCGATGCCGATCGCCACCTTCTTCGCGGCGTCGCGTGCCCGGCGCCGCTGGGCCTCCAGGAGCTCCCCGAAGCGATCGGTGTCCACCTGCAGGCCCGCCTCGGCCGCCAGCTCCTCGGTGAGCTGGAGCGGGAAGCCGAAGGTGTCGGACAGCTTGAATGCGTCCTCGCCGGAGACGCGACCCGCCACCGAACCCTGCTTCGCCCCTTCGAACAGGGTCATGCCCTGGCGCAGGGTTGCCGAGAACCGCTCCTCCTCGGAGGCGGCGACCTGCAGCGCGAACGCGTGGTTCTCGCGGAGCTCGGGATAGACGTGGCCGAAGCGCTCGACCGTGAGGTCGACCAGGGAGGGCAGCACGGGCTCGTCGATGCCCAGGCGGCGCGCGTGCGAGACCGCGCGCCTGAGCATGCGGCGCAGGATGTAGCCGCGGCCCTCGTTCGAGGGTTGCACGCCGTCGGCGATCAGGAAGGTGGTGGCGCGCCCGTGCTCGGCGATCACCTTCAGGGAGACGTCGTCGCGGGCGTCCCGGCCGTGCGTGCGGCCGGAGAGCGACTCGGCGGCCTCCAGGAACGGCCGGACCAGGTCGGTCTCGAAGTAGCTATCGGCACCCTGCAGCACCGTCGCCACCCGTTCCAGGGACGCCCCGGTGTCGATGTTCCTGGCCGGCAGCTCGGCGACGACCTCCAGGGCCGCGTCGACCTGATCCTGGATGAACACCAGGTTCCAGATCTCCATGAAGCGTTCCTCGTCGACATCGGGGCCGCCGTCGGGTCCGTACCGTGCGCCGCGATCGACGAAGATCTCCGAGCAGGGGCCGCCGGGTCCGACCGCGTGCGTGTGCCAGTAGTTCGCCAGCTCGCCGTTCTCGTCGATCCTGCCCCGGCGGACGACCCGATCTGGCGAGATCCCGGCCGCATCGATCCAGATCGACGCGGCGTCGGCGTCCCCCTCGTACACCGTCACCCACAGCCGGTCATGATCGATCCCGTATCCCTGCGTGATCAGCTCGTGCGCCCAGGGGATCGCATCGGCCTTGAAGTAGTCGCCGAAGGAGAAGTTGCCGAGCATCTCGAACATCGTGAGATGCCGGGCCGTGCGGCCGACGTTCTCGATGTCGTTGGCGCGGAAGCACTTCTGCACCGTGGTCGCGCGCGGGAACGGCGGTTCCGCCTGCCCCAAGAAGTACGGGATGAACTGGTTCATGCCCGCGTTCGTCAGCAGCAGGCCCGACTCGGGGGGAGGGATCAACGACGACGAGGGCACACGTCGATGGTCCCGCTCCTCGAAGAACGAGAGGAAGGTCTGGCGGATCCGATCGCCGTCCATCGACGAAGTCTAGGGCGACGAGGCGGCCGGCGGCGACGGCGGCACGTCGGGTGCGGTCGGGACCACGTGTCCGGTCTCCCCCAGCATCTCCGTTCGCAGCTCCTGTTCGCGTTCGGCCATGGCGCGGCGCCCCTCGGCGATGGACTCGGAGACCAGCTTGCCCAGGTCCACCAGGCCTCCCTTGGCTTCGCGGGCGATGGTGGCGGGCGCCACCTTGCGGGCCTGCCGCCGAGCCCAGCGTGACGTGGCGAGCGCGCCTGCGGCGCCGGCGCCCACACCCAGAGCGATCCAGAAGGGGCGGCGCACGCTAGGTGCTCGCCTGCTTCCCCCTGCCACCGGCGACGCGCGAGGCCGCCATCTTCAAGCCCGCCCCCACGCTGAGCACCTTCACGAGCGGACTCGCCACCGCCTGCTCCACCAAGCCGGAGATCTTCTCCACCTTGCCCATGACCGCCCCGGCGCTCTCCAGCATCCCGTCGACCCGATCGAGCTCACGGTTCGTGCGCTCCACGGAGGTCTTCACCTCGCGGAGCAGCGGGACGGTCTCCTCCCTCATCGTGTCGACCAGGACCTTGGTGCTCTGCAGGACCGACACCGTGGCGACCAGCACGTAGCAGAGGAAGCCGACCAGCAGGGCCCAGAAGGCCGCCAGGATGATGAGCGCGACGTCGCCGCCGGTGGCGATGAGCATTGGGCAGCTCTCCTTCGATCGAGGGTGGGTGCGTAGCATACCCAGCGCGACCCCTAGGACTCCTCCCCCTCCCCGGAGGGCTCGTAGTAGCTCTTCCCCGAGAACCGGGCCGGGCGGTACTCCTGCTCGACCCGATGGCCGGGGTGGTCGTGCGGATACCGGTACCCCGCACCGTGTCCCAGCCGCGCTGCGCCCGGGTAGCTCGCGTCCCGCAGGTGGACGGGCACGGGGTCGGCGGACGCCGCGTCCTCCATGGCCGCCGCCATCGCCGTGACCACGCTGTTGGACTTGGGAGCGCGCGCCAGATAGATCGCCGCCTCCGCGAGGTTCAGGCGAGCCTCGGGCAGGCCCACGTGCTCCAGTGCCTGGGCGGCCGCCACGGCGATCTGCAACGCACGCGGGTCGGCCAGGCCGATGTCCTCGGAGGCGTGCACGATCATGCGCCGCACGATGAACCGAGGGTCCTCGCCCGCCTCGATCATGCGAGCGAGCCAGAAGAGGGCCGCGTCGGGATCGGACCCACGGATCGACTTGATGAACGCCGAGATGACGTCGTAGTGGGCGTCCCCCTGACGGTCGTACACGACGGCCCGTCGCTGGACGGCGTCGGCGGCCAGATCGCGGCTGAGCTCCTTCGAGCCCGCCGCGGCCGCCGCGAGCGCCGCCGCCTCCAGTCCCGTGAGCGCCATCCGGGCGTCGCCGCCAGCGATCTCCACCAGGTGGGCGAGCGCCTCGTCGGTGGCCACCACACCGAGCGCCCCGAGGCCGCGTTCGGGATCTGCCAGCGCCCGCACCAACAGCGCATGGATCTCCTGTCCCGTCAACGGCTCCAGTCGCAGCAACAGGCACCGCGACAGCAGCGGCGTGTTCAGCGAGAAGTACGGGTTCTCCGTGGTGGCGCCGATCAGCGTGATCGTGCCCTCCTCGACGGCCGGCAGGAGGACGTCCTGCTGGTTCTTCGACCAGCGGTGCACCTCATCGACGAACAGGACCGTGCGGAACAGGCCGGGGCCTCCGCGCGCGGCCTCCATCACCTTCCGCGCGTCGGCGACGCCCGAGGAGACCGCCGAGAGCGGGTGCACCTGCGCGCCGACGGCCGCGGCCAGCAGGTACGCCAGGGTGGTCTTGCCGGACCCGGCCGGGCCCCACAGCACGATCGAGGGCAGGTGCCCGCCCTCCACGAGGGTGGACAGGACCTTCCCCGCTCCCACCAGTTGACCCTGGCCCGCGAACTCCCCGAAGGACCGCGGACGCATCCGAGCGGCGAGCGGCGCCTCCACCACGAGGCTACGTCTCGCTGCGGGTCACGTGATCGGGCCGGATCCGGTACATCACGCGCTGCTGGCCCTCGACCGCGGCCCAGTCCCGGTCGTCGTAGCGCCGCGCGAGCGCCCCGATATGCGCCAGGGCCTCGGGCTCCCCGACGAACTCCGTGACTTTGCCCTGCACCGAGAGCCAGCGGTACGGGTCGCTCTGCTGATGGAGCGAGACGACCACGCGAGGATCGCGCCGCACGTTGCGGTCCTTTCTGCGACCCACCGCGGTGTTCACCAGCACGTTGCCCTCGTCGTCGGCGTCGATCCACAGCGGCGCGGCGTGGGGCGAGCCGTCGGGGTTCAGCGTCACGAAGTGCGCGTAGTTCTTGCCGCGCAGCAGTTCCAGATCCTCAGGCGTCAGCTCGGCCATGGGTGTCATGCCTCCTTCGGCGGTTCGACGACGCGCAGTCCCAGATCCCGGAGCTGCGCCTGCGAGACGGAGGCCGGGGCGCCGGTGAGGGGGTCGGCTCCCGACTGCGTCTTCGGGAAGGCGATCACCTCTGTGATGGCCTCCTGATCGGCCAGCAGCATCACCACGCGGTCCCAGCCGAAGGCGACCCCGCCGTGGGGCGGCGCGCCGTAGCCGAACGCCTCCAGCATGTGACCGAACTTCTCCTCGACCTCGGCGTCGGCGATACCCAGCACCTCGCACACCCGGCGCTGCACCTCCGGCCGGTGGATGCGGATGCTGCCGCCACCGAGCTCGAAGCCGTTCAGCACCAGATCGTAGGCCCGGGCGGTGGCGGTCCTCGGGTCCAGGTCCTCGCCCGAGGGAGCGGTGAACAGGTGATGGACGGAGCTCCACCTCCCCTCCTCCTCGCTCCACTCGAACAGCGGCGGCTCCACCATCCAGCAGAAGGCCCAGGTGTCAGACGCGATCAGATCGAACCGGACCGCCATGGCACGACGCAGCCCGTCGAGCGCCACCGCCACCCGATCGGCCCGGTCGGCGACCAGCAACAGCAGGTCACCGGGGTTGGCCCGCGTCACCTCCAGGACGCCGGCGACCTCCTCGGGCGCGAGATGCTTGCCGACCGGCGAGCGCACGCCCTGCTCCTCGAGCACCATCCAGACCAGGCCCGCCGCCCCCCGGCCCTTCGTGTCCTGGATCAGGGCGTCGAGCTCCTTGCGGGACAGATCCCCACCGCCCGGCACGCAGATCGCCTTGATGCGACCGCCGTCGGCCAGCACCGATGCGAAGGCGTTGAAGCCGGTGGCGGCGAACACCTCGCCGAGGTCGACCAGCTCCATCCCGTAGCGCAGGTCGGGCTTGTCGGAGCCGTAGCGTTCCATCATGTCCGCGTAGGTCATGCGCGGGAAGGGGGTCTGGACCTCGACGCCGCGCAGCTCCCGCAGCAGCCGCGCCATGAGCGGTTCGATCAAACCCAGCACGTCCTCTTCGGTGATGAAGGACATCTCGATGTCGAGCTGCGTGAACTCGAACTGCCGATCGGCACGGAGATCTTCGTCCCGGAAGCACCGGACGATCTGGTAGTAGCGGTCCTGTCCGGCAACCATCAGGAGCTGCTTGAGCTGCTGCGGCGACTGCGGCAGGGCGTAGAAGGAGCCGTGGGTGAGGCGCGACGGCACCAGGAAGTCGCGAGCGCCCTCGGGTGTGCTGCGCGTGAGCAGCGGCGTCTCGATCTCCACGAACCCCCGTTCGTCGAGGTAGTCCCGCGTGATGTGGCTGACTTGGTGCCGCAGCCGCATGCGCCGGGTCATCTCCGGACGCCGCAGGTCCAGGTAGCGGTACTTCAGCCGCAGCATCTCGTTGGCCTCGGTGTAGTCCTGGATCGGGAAGGGCGGTGTCTTCGCCTCCGTCAGCACCTCCAGCGCAGCGGCCACCACCTCCACGTCACCCGTGTCCAGCGCCGGGTTGCGCATGCCCTCCGGACGCGCGCGCACCAGGCCGGTCACCCGAACGACATCCTCTGCGCCCAGGCCCTGCGCGGCGGCGTGCGCCTCGGGCGCCTCGCCGGGCTGGAACACGATCTGCACGGCGCCCTCCCGATCGCGCAGGTCGATGAAGGTCACGCCCCCGTGGTCACGGCGGTGCGCGACCCAGCCGCACAGCGCCACCTCGTCCCCGGCGTGCGGGGCCCGGAGCTCGCCGCAGGCGTGGGAGCGCATCGCGGTCCGCATCGCACTGGGTTCGGGTTCGGGTTCGGGCACGGTCACTCCGTCCATCCGTCGAGCCGGGTGAGCCATGACACCACATCCACCCGCGGCACCGTCTTCTGCACCCCGTCGACGAGCCGGCGCAGCGTGATCGCGTCGTCGGCCATCTCCCGGTCCCCGAGGATCGCCACGAACGCCGCGCCCGCCCGGTCGGCCATCTTCAGCTGCGCCTTCAGGGGGCGCGCCTCGTACGCGGTCGCCGTGGCCACGCCGGCGGCCCGCAGGTCCGCCACCAGACCGGCGGCGGCGTTCACGCCGGTGTCGCCGATGGCGACCACGAAGCAGGTGGGTCCGCGGGCATCCGGCACCGGCAAGCCCTCCCCCTCCATCGCGAGCAGCACGCGGTCCAGACCGAGCGCGAAGCCGACCCCCGGGGTGGGCGGACCGCCGAGCTCCTCCGCGAGGCCGTCGTAGCGTCCCCCGCCGCAGACCGTCGCCTGTCCGGGCGACAGCGCCGCCGACGCGAACTCGAACGCGGTGCGCGTGTAATAGTCGAGCCCGCGGACCAGCCGCGGGTCGTGCACGTAGGCGACACCCGCTCCATCGAGCGCTGCGCAGACCGCGGCGAAGTGCTCGGCGCACGCGTCGCACAGGTGGTCGGCGATCGCGGGCGCGTCCAGCACGAAGGGCTTCGAGCCGTCCACCTTGCAGTCGAGGATCCGCAGGGGGTTGGCGTGCAGGCGGAGACGGCAGTCCTCGTCCAGCTCGTCCACGTGCGGTTCCAGGTGCGCGATCAACAGCTCCCGGTACGCCGGCCGGCAGACGGGATCGCCGATCGAGTTCAGGTGCAACGTCGTGCGCCGCAGGCCTCGGCCGCGCAGGTACGCGTCGGCGAGCGAGATCACCTCAGCGTCGGCCGCCGGGCTCGCCATCGCGATGGCTTCCGCTCCCCACTGGCGGAACTCCCGCGGACGGCCCGCCTGCGGGCGTCCATAGCGGAACTGCGTCCCCACGTAGTAGGCCTTGAACGGGACCGGCAGATCGTGTTCGTGCTCGAGGTAGGCGCGCACGACGCCGGCGGTCTGCTCGGGCCGCAGCGTGAGCGACCGTCCGCCCTTGTCCTGGAACGTGTACATCTCCTTCGTGACGACGTCGGATGTCTCCCCCGACGTGCGCGCGAACAGCTCCGTGTGCTCGAACGTCGGCGTCTCCACGTACCGGAAGCCGAAGAGGCGGGCCGCGCGATGCGCCTCCTCGTACAGGGCGAGCATCGCCTCGGACCGCGGAGCCAGCAGGTCCACGGTGCCCCGAGGCGGGACCAGATCCATCAGCGGAGATCCGCCAGGAACGGATTGGTCGCACGCTCGGCGGCCACCGTGGTGGTGGCCCCATGGCCCGGCAGGACCTCGAGGTCGTCCGGCAGCTCCAGGAACCGCCGGAGGCTCCCCTCCATGTCGGCGGGCGAGGAGTTGGGGAAGTCCGAGCGCCCGATCGCCCCGGCGAACACCAGGTCGCCGGAGAGCACCAGATCGGCGTCGGTCCGGAAGATGCAGTGGCCGGGTGTGTGCCCGGGTGTGTGCGCGACCTCGATCCGGAACCCGGCCAGGGACAGGACGTCGCCGTCTTCGACCGTGCGCAGGTCCTTGACGGGAGCGAGCGGGTTGGCGAACCCCGCGCCCCAGGCAGCGGGATCCGAGAAGGCCACGGCATCGGCGGGGTGGACGTAGAGCAGCACGTCGTCGCCGCAGAAGTCGCCGGCCGCGGCGGCGTGATCGACGTGGGCGTGCGTGAGCAGGACGCCGGCGGGGCGCTTCCCGGCCGCCTCCAGCAGCGCGTGGACGGTCGCCGGCTCGAAGCCCGGATCGACCACGAGGGCCTCGTCGCTCCCGTCGGCGGCCAGCAGCCAGCAGTTCGTGCCGTAGGGGTTCCGGTCGAAGACGTCCCGCCACATCAGGAGGCCTATCGTAGCGGCCGGACCGGGCCTCGCCGCCGGAGCTACAGGTCGGCGCCGTCGAGCACGAGGGTGACCGGACCGTCGTTGACGAGGTCGACCTCCATATGGGCGCCGAACACGCCTCGCCCGACCTGCAGACCCCTGGCCTCCAGCGCCTGCGCGAACGCCTCCACGCGGAGCGCCGCTCCATCGGGGTCGGCGGCGCCGGTCCACGACGGACGCCTGCCCTTGCCGAGATCGCCGTACAGGGTGAACTGCGAGACCACCAGGACCTCGCCGGCCACGTCGCCCAGCGCGAGGTTCATCTTTCCCTCGGCGTCGGCGAACACGCGAAGGCCGGCGATCTTCTGGGCCAGGCGCTCCACCTCGTCCTCGGCGTCCTGCGCGCCGATCCCCACCAGCAACAGCAAGCCTCGTCCGATCGCCGCGACGCGTTCGCCCTCGACCGAGACGGCGGCGCGGGCCACCCGCTGCAGGACGATCCGCATCTAGCTGGAGAGGATCCGGTAGGCGTCGAAGACGCCGTCGACCCGCTTCACGACGCCCAGCAGGTTGGACAGGTGGGCGATGTCGGCCAGCTCGAACGTGAACCGCAGGCGCGTGATCCGGTCGCGGGCCGTCGCCGAGGTTGCCGACAGGATGTTCACATGCGAATCGCTCAGCACCGTGGCCACGTCCGACAGCAGGCGGATCCGGTCGAGCGCCTCCACCTGGATCGCCACCACGAAGGTGGTGGACTTGCCCTCGGCCCAGCTGACCTCGATCAGGCGCTCGGGCTGGCGCCGCAGCGAGGTCGCGTTCGGGCAGTCGACGCGGTGCACGCTCACACCCTGGCCCCGCGTCACGAAGCCCAGGATCTCGTCGCCGGGAACGGGTGTGCAGCACCGACCCAGCCTGACCCACAGGTCCGTCGCGCCGCGTACGACGACGCCCTGCGCCACGTCGTCACGCCGCAGCGTGACCGGCCGGGCCAGTGGCACCTCGGTGACGTCGTGCTCGTCGGTCCCCGTCACCAGTCGCGAAAGGCGCGCCATCACCGACTGCGGAGAGACGTGGCCCTCCCCCACCGCCACGTACAGGGCTTCGAGGGTGGGCACCTTCAGATCGGCCGCCACCTGGCTGAGTGCCTCCTCGGTCGCCAAGCGCTTGAAGGGCACGTTCTGCTTGCGCATCAGTCGCTGCAACGCGTCGCGTCCGTGCTCCATCGCGTCCCCGCGGCGCCCGCGACTGAACCACTGGCGGATCTTGTTGCGCGCGCGCGGCGTCTTCACGAACTTCAACCAGTCCTGGCTCGGACCCTCCCCTTGCGCGCGCGAGGTCAGCACCTCCACGCTGTCGCCGGTACGAAGCTCGTAGTCGAGTGGCACCAGCTTGCCGCTCACCTTCGCGCCGACCGTGCGGTGACCGACGTCGGTGTGGATCGAGTACGCGAAGTCGACCGGGGTCGCCCCCGCCGGCAGGTTGACGACGTCCCCTTTGGGGGTGAACACGAAGACCTGGCCGCCGTAGAGATCGATCTTCAGTCCCTCCATGAACTCACGGGGGTCGGCCATGTCCTTCAGCCACTCCATCATCTGGCCGAGCCACGCGATGTCGGCCGCCTCGCGCGCCTGCTTGGGCCCCTCCTTGTAGCGCCAGTGCGCCGCGATGCCGAACTGGGCCGTGCGGTGCATGGCGCGGGTGCGGATCTGGATCTCCAACGGCGTGCCACCCGGACCCACCACCGTGGTGTGCAACGACTGGTACATGTTGGACTTGGGCATCGCCACGTAGTCCTTGAACCTGCCGGGCACCGGCTTCCACAGGGAATGCACCGCGCCGAGAGCTGCGTAGGTGTCGCGCAGGCTCTCGACCATGATCCGCACGCCCACGAGATCGTAGATCTCGTTGAACTCCTTGCCGCGGATCACCATCTTCTCGTAGATCGAGTAGAGGTGCTTCGGCCGGCCCTCCACCTCGGCTTTCACACCGAGCTCCTTGAGCTTGCCGCGCGTCGCCGCCAGCACCTCATCGATCAGCTCCTGCCGCTCGTCGCGGCGCTTCTCCACCAGCGAGGCGATCTCCCGGTACGGGCCGGGATGCAGCGTCTTGAAGGAGAGATCCTCGAGCTCCCACTTCATCTCCTGCACGCCGAGGCGATGGGCGAGGGGCGCGTAGATCTCGAGGGTCTCGGTGGCGATCTGGCTCATCTTCTCCGGCGCGAGCGCGCTGAGCGTTCGCATGTTGTGGAGCCGGTCGGCCAGCTTGATCAGCAGCACCCGGATGTCGCCGGCCATGGCGACGATCATCTTGCGGACGTTCTCCGCCTGCTCCTCCTCACGGCTGTGGAAGGTCAGGGCGTCGAGCTTGGTGAGGCCGTCGACGATGCGCGTCACCTCGGCCCCGAACTCCTCCTCGAGCTGGTCGAGGGAGACCTCTGTGTCCTCCACCGTGTCGTGCAGGAGCGCCGCCACCAGGCTGGTCGTGTCCAGGCGAAGGTCGGCCAGGATCGTGGCGACGGCCAGTGGGTGCTCGACGAAGTCCTCGCCCGACATCCGCTTCTGACCCTCGTGCGACGCCTCCGCCAGCGCGTAGGCCCGCTGCAGCTGCTTGAGATCGGCCTTCGCGTTGTAGCTGCGGACGTTGCGGACCAGCGCGTCGAAGGACTCTCGCGCGGTCTGCGGGTCACCCGAACGCAGACGAGAGAGCAGTCCGCCACGGCGCTCGGCCCGGGTCTGTTCGCGACTGTCCACGCTCGCCTCCTGGCCTGAAGTCTACGGGCATGATGCGCGCTGGACCTGAGGCTGGTGCCGACCCGATCAGTACTGGATCAGGGTGAACAGCTCGTGGCCGTCCAGCTGCTGGCGGCCCTTGAGGAAACCGAGCTCGATCAGGCAGGCGATCCCACACACCGTGCCACCGATCTGCTCCACCAGCGAGACCGTGGCACTGGCCGTGCCACCGGTGGCCAGGACGTCGTCCACGATGAGCACACGCTCGCCGGGACGCACCGCGTCGCGGTGGATCTCGAGGGTGGCCGTGCCGTACTCCAGCTCGTACTCCTTGGCGAGCGTCGCCGAGGGCAGCTTCCCCTGCTTTCGCACCGGGACGAACCCGGCCCCGAAGTGGTAGGCCACCGGCGAGGCCAGGATGAAGCCCCGGGCCTCGATCCCCACGACCTTGTCCACGTTGCCCCGGCCGAAGTGGACCACGATCAGGTCGATCAAGGTGGAGAACGCGATCGGATCGGCCAGGACGGGGGTGATGTCCTTGAAGACGATGCCCGCCTGCGGGAAGTCGGGCACGTCCCGGATCAG
>JBDUEF010000054.1:0-13583 GCA_040002535.1 Actinomycetota bacterium
CGATCCACAAGTCGGAGCCGAAGCGATTCAACGAGGCGCGCGAGGTCGCCGACCGGTTCAAGAACGGCACCGCCGTCATCATGAACCTCCAGAGCACCGACGACACGATCGCGAGGCGGCTGGTGGACTTCGCCTCAGGGCTGGTCTACGGGCTCGACGGCAAGATCGAGATGATCGCGAACCGCGTCTACCTCCTGTCGCCGGCCGATGTCGAGGTCTCCGCCGAGGATCGTGAGCGGATCGCCGGGGGTGCGTTCTACAACCAGTTCTGACCACCGGGCGCGGCTCGGGGCCGTCGTGGGGGCTGCTAGCCTTGCCGCTCGATGGAATCCGCCACGGTGAACCCGTTCCTGCGCCTCGTCTGCTTCGCGCTCACCGCCTACTCCGTGGTGCTGCTGGCCCTGTTCGTCACCTCGTTCCTGCAGATGGTGGGGGTCCGGATGCCGAGCTCGGGTCCGGGGCGCGCGGCGTTGGATCTGTTGGACGACGTGACGCGCCCCGTCCTCGACCCGCTGCGCCGCCTGGTCCCGCCCGTGCGGGCGGGTGGCGCGGGCATCGACCTGTCGCTTGCCGTCGCGTTCGTGATCCTGTGGGTGCTCCGCGGCGCCATCTGCAGCTAGCCTAACGACCGGGAGGAAGCCATGAGGAAGAGGATCGAACCCGAGGACACCCTGGCCACTCCGACCGTCACGCCGCGGCTCACGGCGATGGATGTCCAGCAGAAGGAGTTCGGCGTCACCCGCGTGGGTGGCGGCTACAAGATGCGCGACGTGGATGAGTTCCTCGACGAGATCACCACCTCCATGACCGCCCTGGTGGAGGAGAACCGCCGTCTGAAGGAGCAGGCCGGCAGCGGCGCCATGATGGGCGCCCCCGACCTGGACGAGGTCTCCCGGCAGGCGGACGAGATCATCCGTCGGGCTCGTGAGGAGGCGGCACAGACCGTGCGCGATGCGCAGACGGCGGCGGCGGTGGCGGGCGCAGCCGCCCACGGCGCGGGCGCCAGCGATGCGGATCGGGCGCAGATCTCCGCGTTCCTCCTGCGGGAGCGAGCGTTCCTGCAGGGTCTCGCCGGGTTGGTGCAGGGGCATGCGGAGGCGGTCAAGGGGATGGTGAAGGATGCGCGGGCCAGATCGGCCGGCGCTGCCTCCCAGATTGCCGCGCCCGAGCACACCCCCCAGGCCGCTCCGCCCGCGACGCCGCCTGCGGACACGCCGATCCCCGCGCCGCCGCCTGTGCCGATGGCACCCTCCACCGACGAGCCGCAGGAGCCGGTGCGGGTCGACGATCCCGAGCCCGCTGCCCTTGGCCGTCAGGAAGGAACCGAGGACGGCCCTGAGGTGGGCGACCGCTCCCTGCGCGACCTGTTCTGGGGTGAGGACTGAGCCGACGCAGCACTCCGCACGTCCGGCCGCTCGTCAGGCCCTTCGCACGCTCACCCGGACCGGCGTCCCGTCGATCTCCACGGCGTGGACCGCGTCCGACCCCGCCTCCTCGTGCAGCTCCACCGCGAGCGTCTCGCTCGTGATCGCGGCCGCATGCGCGCGCAACGCCTCGGCCACCGCATCCGACGTCTCCACGCCAAGGACGATGCGGTCGCTCACATCGAGGCCGGCGCCCTTCCGCGCCTCCTGCACCGCTCGGATGATCTCCCGCGCGGTCGCCTCCTGACGAAGGGCGGGCGTCACGTCCAGATCGAGGGCCACGGTGACACCGGCGTCGCTCGCAACCCCCCACCCCTCCAGGACCTCCTGCGTGAGGTCGACGTCGTCGGGGGAGAGGCCGACCTCGCCCGAGGATGTCGTCACCGTCACCGGATCCCCTGCCGCGAGGGCCGTTGCCAGCGCGCCATCGTCGCCGGCCAGCGCCGCCGCCACCTCCTTGACCCTGCCCCCGAGTCTGGGGCCCAGCACCTTGAACTTGGGTCTGGCATGCCAGCGCCCGAACCGGTTGGCCGACTCCGCGAACGCCACGGCCCTGACGTTCAACTCCTCGGCCACCAGATCGAGCAGGGGACGGAGGGCGTCGTGATCGCCCGGATAGTGCACGACCGCCTCGGTGAGGGGTTGCCGCACCTTCGTCCTGGTCTCGACCCGGATCGTGCGGCCGAGCGCCACGATCGCGCGGGCACCCTCCATCGCTGCATCGAGGGGTGTGTCCCTCGCCGCCTGGTCGGGGAGTGGATAGTCGGCCAGGTGTACGGAGTCCGGTCGTCCCTCACGGCCGGCGGCGAGGTTCCGCCACAGCTCCTCGGCGATGAACGGCGTGAACGGCGCCAGCAGGGTAGCGAGGGTGACGAGGCAGGCGTGCAGGGTGTGGAAGGCCGCGCCGGCGTCGGTCCCCGCGTCGCCGGCGGGGTTCCAGAATCGCCGGCGTGCGCGCCGCACGTACCAGTTCGACAGATCGTCCACGAATGCCTGGATCGCGTGACCCGCGCCGGTGGCGTCGTAGCTCTCGAGCCCCTCGCGCGCCGTGGCCACCGTTCGGGACAGCTGTGATAGCAGCCACCGGTCGAGGACCGGACGGTCCGCGAGCGCAGGGGCGGGCTCGCCGGGGTCGAACCCCTCGGCGTTGGCGTAGGTGACGAAGAAGGAGTAGACGTTCCACAAGGTGAGCAGGAACTGCCGCAGCACCTCGTCCAGGACCTCGTGCCCGATCCGCCGCGGCGCCCAGGGGGAGCCGTTGGTGATCATGAACCAGCGCAGCGCGTCGGCCCCCTGCCGATCGAGCGCCTCCCACGGATCGAAGATGTTGCCGATCGACTTGGACATCTTGCGACCGTCGGCCGCCATGATGTGGCCGAGGCACACGCACGCGCGGTACGGCCCCTGGTCGAAGTGCAGGACGCCCTCCGCCATCAGGGTGTAGAACCACCCGCGCGTCTGGTCGATCGCCTCGGAGATGAAATCGGCGGGGAACGAACGCTCGAACTCCTCCTGGCCCCGACCGAGGTCGGGGTGGTAGCCCCACTGGGCGAACGGCATCGCGCCGGCGTCGTACCACGTGTCGATCACCTCGGGGACCCTCGTGGCGATCTCGCCGCACGTCCCGCAGGTGAAGGTGATCTCGTCGATGAAGGGGCGATGGGGGTCGAGGGCGCTCACGTCGCGCCCGGCGAGCTCGCCGAGCTCGCGCAGCGACCCAACCGCGGTCTGGTGCCCGGCCGCGCAGCGCCAGATCGGCAGCGGCGTCCCCCAATAGCGTTCGCGGCTGAGGGCCCAGTCGACGTTGTTCTCGAGCCAGTTGCCGAACCGGCCGTCCCGGATCCCCGAGGGGAACCACGCGACGGATCGGTTCTCCCCCAGCAGGCGATCCTTCACGGCGGTCGTGCGGATGTACCAGGTGGTGCGCGCGTAGTAGAGCAGCGGCGTCCGGCAGCGCCAGCAGAACGGGTAGTTGTGCTCGTAGGTCTCCTCGCGCAAGAGGAGGCCGCGCGCACGGAGATCCTCGACGATCAGGGGGTCGGCGTCCTTCACGAACAGGCCTCGGACGAAGTCGGGCGCCGCATCGGTGAAGCAGCCGTCGTCGCCCACCGGTTTGAAGACCGGCCATCCCTCTCGCCGGCCGACCGCGAGATCCTCGGGCCCGAACGCCGGAGCCAGGTGCACGATGCCGGTCCCGTCGTCCATCGTGACGAAGTCGCCGGCCACCACGCGGTGCGCCCCCTCCACGTTGGGGAAGGGCGGGCGGTAGCGCAGACCCACGAGCCCATCACCGCTCAGCGTGCGGCGGAGCGTCCATCCCTCACCGAGGACACGCTCGGCCAGCGACGCCGCCAGGATCAGCCGGTCCCCGTCGCGCTCGGCCACCACGTAGGAGGCGCCGGGATCGACAGCCGCGCCCGTGTTGGCCGGCAGCGTCCACGGGGTGGTTGTCCACACCAACAGGGAGGCGCCCATGAGGTCGGGGTCGTCGGCCTCGACGACCTCGAAGATCACGAAGACGCTCGGATCCCGGACGGTCTCGTAGCCCTGGGCCACCTCGGCGTCGGACAGCGCCGTGCCGCACCGTGGGCAGTACGCGGTCACCCGGTCGTCCTCCAACAGGAGGCCGCGGCCGTGGAGCTGCTGCAAGGACCACCACACGGACTCGATGTACTCGGTGTTCATGGTCCAGTAGGCGTCGTCCAGATCGATCCAGAAACCGATCCGCTCGGTGAGACGTCGCCAGTCGTCCACGTACCGCGTCACCGACTCACGGCACCTGCGGTTGAACGCCTCCACGCCGAACGCCTCGATGTCGCGCTTGCCGGTGGTGCCGATCTCCTTCTCCACCTCGAGCTCCACGGGCAGGCCATGGCAGTCCCAGCCGCCCTTCCTGGGCACCAGGTGGCCGGTCATGGCCTTGTAGCGCGGGTAGATGTCCTTGAAGGTCCTGGCCTCCACGTGGTGGACCCCGGGGCGACCGTTCGCGGTCGGCGGCCCCTCGTAGAAGATCCAGCGCGGCGCGTCGGCGCGCTGGGCCAGGGAGCGCGCGAACACGTCGGCGTCCTTCCAGAACGCGAGGATCCCCGCCTCGAGCTCGGGGAAGCTCACCTTCGGATCAACCGGCTGGAACCCCATCGCTGCTCCCTCCACGCGAAACGCCTCGTCCCGTGCCGGGACGAGGCGTCGGGCCCCGCGGTACCACCCCGCTTGCCGCGGACCTCGCGATCCGCGGCCACTCACGGCCGCCTCGGCGGCCTCCCGCGATGACGGGCGGACCCGGCTGCATCTCCCGCGCCCACCGATCCGGTCGCGTTCGGGCAGCGGCTCGGGGAGGATCTCCGCGAGCGACCTCGTCACCGGGCTCGCACCGTCCCCGGCTCGCTTTCACGAGGCGATCGCCGCGGCGCTGTTCCCGTCGACGCCTGTGCGCGTCATCCTACACGAGCATCGCGCGCGGGTAGCTGCGCCGGCGCGGAAGTGGTACCGCTCCGGACCCGGTGCTACCCTCCCTCGACCATGGCCACCACCAAGCCCACCAAGGCGCCCAGAGCGAAGTCCTCCATGCCGAAGAAGGAGGCCGACGACCTGCGGGAACGGCTCCTCACCGAGAGGGCCGAGCTCGAATCGCAGCTCTCCACCCTCGAGGAGAACACCTTCGCCGCCTCACAATCGGAGATGACCGGCGAGGTCGCCTTCGACGACGAGACCGCCGACGCGGGAACGGCCACCTTCGAGCGCGAGCGGGATCTGTCGATCGAGAACAACATCCGCGATCTGCTCGCGAAGATCGAACGGGCGCTGCAGCGGATGGACGCTGGCACCTACGGGATCTGCGATCGATGCGGCAAGCCGATCGAGAAGGCGCGGGTGAAGGCGCTTCCCTACGTCGACCTGTGCATCAAGGACGCCCAGGCACAGTCTCGCCGGTAACGCCGTGACACGGGGCGCGCAGAGTGCGGCCCGGCTTTTCGCCGCCGCCGCTACGGTGTACCTTCTCGATCGCGTCACCAAGGTTATGGCCGTGCAGGCGCTGGAGGGCCGGCCCCCGATCCAGGTGCTCCCCGGCGTGCGGCTGGCGTTCACCACCAATCCCGGTGGAGCATTCAGCATCGGCGGCGGCGCACCCTGGGTGTTCGTCGGCGCGACGATCGTGGTGTCGACCGTGATCGTGCTCACCGCGTTCCGCCATACCAGCCTGGTGACAGCGGTCGCGCTCGGGTGCGTCCTGGGCGGTGCGCTCGGCAACCTCACCGACCGGATCCTGCGAGGGCCCGATCTCCACGGGCACGTGATCGACTTCATCGATGTGGGGCCCTGGCCGGTGTTCAACGTGGCGGACAGCGCCATCGTGGTCGGAGCCCTCCTGCTGGCGTGGACCGGGCTGCGCGCGTCGAGAGATGAGCCGGCGGGGGAGTCCGATGGCCCCTGAGTTCACGGCGGTGGCCGGACGGCTCGACGCCGTCACGGCCGAGGCGCTCGCGGTGCCGCGCGCCGACGTCCAGCGTGCCATCGAGGCCGGCAAGGTCACGGTGGACGCACGGGCGCGTCCCAAGTCATTCCGGCTCGCGGGCGGGGAGATCGTGCGGGCCGACATCACCACCGAGCTCGAGGTTCCTGCCGAGCCGGGCGGCGTGCCGATCCGCTACCGGGACGAGCATCTCCTGGTGGTGGCGAAGCCGGCGGGGCTGGTCACCCATCCCACGGAGAACCGGAGGACGGGCACGCTGGTCAACCGACTGCTCGGTATGGGCGTGCCCCTGTCCACACAGGGCGGCCGCCTCCGTCATGGCATCGTGCACCGCCTGGATCTGGGGACCTCCGGGCTGATGATCGTGGCCTGCGACGATCGCACCCACGCGGCGTTGCAGGCGATGTTGCGGCGGCACGAGGTCGATCGGCGGTACCTCGCGCTGGTGCGGGGGTCGCTCCAGCACGACACGTTCACGGTCGATGCCCCGCTGGACCGGCGGGGGCCGCGGGTCGTGGTGCACACCGAGATGGGCCGTGCGGCCCAGACGGCGTTCGACGTGCGGGAGCGGATGAGCCACGCCACCTTGGTGGAGGCGGCACCGCAGACCGGACGCACGCATCAGATCCGGGTTCACCTGCGCGCGATCGGACACCCGATCCTGGGCGACGGCCGGTACGGGGGCAACGGGCACGACACGGCCGCGCTGGGCCTGGACAGACCCTTCCTGCACTCCTGGCGGATCAGCTTCGCGCACCCCTGGACGGGCGAACGCATCGAGATCGAGGAGGCGCTGCCCGAGGATCTGGCCGACGCGCTCGAGCGTGCCCGCCACGACCTGCGGCGTTGACGGCCCTGGCAGCCGTGCTAGGTTGAGCCTTCGCGCGAATCACACATCTGTAGTTCTGCACAGCTGGGGAAAACGCCCTCGACGGGAGGCCCGAGCAGTTGACGGACCCGAGCTTCGTCCACCTCCACGTCCACTCCGAGTACTCGCTACTCGACGGCGCCGCCCGAATCGACGCACCGGCCTCCAACCCCGGGGCACCCACTATCTTCTCCATGGCGCAGCACCACGGGATGCCGGCGGTGGCCGTCACCGACCACGGGTCCATGTTCGGGGCGCTGCGGTTCTTCGAGGCTGGCCGAGCTGCCGGCGTCAAGCCGATCATCGGCGTGGAGGCCTACGTGGCGCCCGGCTCGCGGTTCGATCGCAACCCCGGTGAGGACGAGCAGAAGTATCACCACCTGACACTGCTCGCCCACAACGAGACGGGCTACCGCAACCTCCTGAAGCTCGTCACGGCCGCGCACCTGGAGGGCTTCTACCACCGGCCGCGCATGGACAAGCAGCTGATGGCCGAGCACGCGGAGGGGCTGACGTGTCTGACAGGCTGCCTGTCCAGCGAGGTCTCGGTGGCCCTGTTGCGGGGGCAGGAGCAGAGGGCCCGCGAGGCGGCGGGTCGCTACCGGGACATCTTCGGGGCGGAGAACACCTTCGTGGAGCTCCAGGATCACGGGTTGCCCGACCAGCACGCGATCCTTCGTCGCCAGATCGAGCTCGGCCGCCAGCTCGGGATGCCGATCGTGGCGACCAACGACCTGCATTACACGTTGAAGGAGGACGCCAAGCCCCACGATGTCCTGCTGTGCATCCAGCAGAAGAAGCTGCAGACGGATCAGAAGCGCCTGCGGTTCGACACCGAGGAGTTCTATCTCAAGAGCGCCGAGGAGATGCGGGCGCTCTTCCACGAGGTGCCGGAGGCGTGCGATGAGACGCTTCGGATCGCCGAGCGGGTGGAGCTGGATCTGGTGTACGGCGACCGCGCCCCGGCTGATCAGCGATACCACCTCCCGCGATTCGAGACGCCCGGAGGGATCGCGCTGGAGTCCTACCTGCGGCGGCTGGTCGACGATGGGGCTCGCGCACGGTACGGGGACGACCTACCGCAGGAGGTCCGCGATCGGATCGAGCACGAGCTCTCGGTCATCATCTCCATGGGCTTCGCCGGCTACTTCCTGATCGTCTGGGATCTGATCCGCCACGCGCGCGAACACGGCATCCGGGTCGGGCCCGGCCGAGGCAGCGCTGCAGGCTCGGTAGTCTCGTACGCGCTGCGCATCACCGATCTGGACCCGCTGCGATACGGGCTGCTCTTCGAACGGTTCCTGAACCCCGAGCGGGTGCAGATGCCCGACATCGACATGGACTTCGACGAGCGGCGTCGCGACGAGGTGATCCGGTACGCCACCGAGCGCTACGGCGCCGATCACGTCGCGCAGATCATCACGTTCCAGACGATCAAGGGCAAGCAGGGGATCCGCGACGCCGCACGCGTCCTGGGGTTCCCACCGGTCGTCGGCGATCGTCTGTGCAAGATGTACCCGCCGCCGGTGATGGGTCGGGACTACAACATCGAGACGGCGCTCGAGCTCTCACCCGATCTGCGGGATGCCTACGCCAAGGAGCCGGAGGCGAAGGAGATCGTCGACACAGCGCGTGCGCTCGAAGGTCTGCGACGCGAGGACTCCGTGCACGCCGCCGGCGTCGTCATCGGCGACCAGCCGTTGGTGAACTACCTCCCGTTGAAATTGGCGAAGGACTCTCGCGACGACTCCAAGCGCATCGTCACGCAGTTCGACATGCACGGCGTCGAGGAGCTCGGTCTCCTGAAGATGGACTTCCTGGGCCTGCGCAACCTCTCGGTGATCGAGGACACCCTGGGCCATCTGCGCCGCCGTGATGTGGAGCTCGACATCGACCACGTGGCCCTGGACGACGCGCTCACCTACGCCATGTTGCAGCGCGCTGAGACCACCGGCGTGTTCCAGATGGAGTCGGCCGGCATGCGCAACCTGATCAAGACGCTCGCTCCCGACCGGTTCGAGGACCTGATGGCGCTCGTCGCCCTGTACCGCCCGGGCCCGCTCAACGCGGGCATGCACATCGAGTACGCCGAGCGCAAGCACGGCCGGCGGAAGGTCACCTACCCCCACGCCGATCTCGAGCCGATCCTGCGCAGCACGTACGGCGTGATGGTGTACCAGGAGCAGGTGATGCAGACGGCAGTGACGATCGGCGGATTCTCCATGGGACAGGCGGACACGCTGCGAAAGGCCATGGGCAAGAAGAAGCTCGAGGTCCTGATGCCGTTCAAGGAGAAGTTCATCGCCGGCGCCGTCCAGAAGGGCTATCAACAGCAGCTGGCGGCCGATCTGTTCGAGATGATCGTGCCCTTCGCCGACTACGGCTTCAACGCCTCACATGCGTGCGCCTACGGGCTCGTGGCGTACCAGACCGCGTACCTGATGGCGCACCACCCGGTGGAGTACATGTCGGCGGTCCTCACCAGCGTGAAGGACGACAAGGACGCGAAGCCCTTCTACCTGTACGCCTGCCGGGGCATGGGTCTTCGGGTGCTCCCGCCCGACGTGAACGAATCGCAGATGGACTTCGCACCGGCTCCCGGCGAGGAGCCCGCCATCCGCTACGGGCTGTCGGCGGTGCGCAACGTCGGCCAGGGCGCGGTCCAGCAGATCCTCGATGCCGGTGCCGCCCGGGGCGCCTTCACCTCCTTCGCGGACTTCTGCCGCAAGGTCGAACCCTCGGTGCTGTCCAAGCGGGTGCTGGAGGCGTTGATCCTGGCCGGTGCGTTCGATTCGCTCGGCTACGCGCGTCGGGCGCTGCTGGAGAACCAGGAGCGGGTCTCGGCGCCGATCGCCGCCGACCGCAAGGCGGAGGCGGCCGGGCAGTTCTCGTTGTTCGGCGACGGTGGTGGCGAGGGCCCCGGGGCGGTCGACGAGTCGGTGCTGCAGGGGGCGGAGTTCGACAAGCGCACGCTGCTGCGGCTGGAGAAGGAGATGCTGGGCCAGTTCGTGACCGACCACCCCCTGCTGGCGGTGCGAGAGGTGCTCGGTGCGCAGTCGACCCACGACGTGAGCGACCTGGTGAACCTGGGTGACGGCGACCTCGTCACGATCGGGGGCATCATCGGCAGCGTGAGCCGCAAGTACACGAAGCGCGGCGAGCCCTACGCGCAGTTCCGCCTGGAGGGCCTGTCGGCGGGCGTGGACGTCCTGGCGTTCCCCAGCGTATACGAGGCGGTGCCGGGCCTGATCGAGACCGATCGGATCGTGCTGGTCACCGGGCGTATCGACCTGCGCGGTCGAGACCTCCAGATCCGCTCGACCGAGGTACGCGACCCCGATCTTGGCATCGACGGCCCACCGCCTGCAGGCGCGGACGCGCTCGTGGTGGATCTGCCCGCGGAGGCATGCACGAACGCCGTCATCACCCGTCTGCGGGAGCTGCTGGCTGCGCACCCCGGCCCCGCCGCAGTTCGCGTGCGCTTCCTCTCGTCCACCGGGGTCACCCCGCTCGACGTGGGCCACTTCCGGGTGAACCCCTCGGGGTCCGTGTTGGGGGAGGTCCGCGCGTTGCTGGGCATGGAGGCCGCGCGGCTCGAGCAGGAGAGTCTGACCGCCGCCGCACCGTAGACACCCCGGCCGCCCAAGCTCGGCGGCGGAACGCGAGCAGGCGTCTCGTAGGGTGGGGCCGTGACGTTCGAGATCATCCCCGCGATCGACCTCAGTGCCGGTCGCCTTGCCCGTCTCACGGCGGACGGCCCGGTCGCCGTGGATGCGTTCGGCGGAGATCCGCTGGCGGCCGCGGCCGCGTTCGTCGCGGCCGGCGTGCCGCGACTGCACGTCGTCGACATGGACCTCGCCTTCGGGGGAGCGGCCACGAACCTCCAGATGATCGGAGCGGTGGTGGCGCTCGGCGTTCCCGTGCAGGTGGCCGGCGGCGCTGCCACCGAGGCCGAGCTCCACACCCTCCTCGGCACCGGCGCCGACCGGGTCGTGGTGGGATCAGCGGCGCTCCAGGACCGTGACCTGGTCGCCGGCCTCGCCGATCGGCTGGGTTCCCGACTGGTGATCGGATTGGAGATGGTCGGTCCACGGATCCGGGCGCGCGGACGCCGGCGCGTCGATCTCTCGCTCGCCACCACGCTGGAGTGGCTGCTGCAGACCGACGTGCAGCGGTTCCTCGTCACCGGTGTACGGCGGGTGGGATCCCTCGCCGGACCGGATCTGCAGGAGCTGCCCGAGGTGATCGCCGGTGGCCGCAGGGTGCTGGCGGCGGGCGGGATCGCGACGCCCACCCACCTCCATGCGGTGCGAACCGCCGGGGCGGAAGGTGCCATCGTCGGGCGTGCCGCGCTGGAGGGGCTGGATCTGCCGGCGTTGCTGCGCGAGGCCGCCGAGGCCTGACCTCGGGCCGTCAACGGGTTCGTTGGTGGCCCGACGCTACACTGCAGTCTCCCCATGGGCTTCCTCACCGATCTCGTGACCGAGGTTCGTCGCGACCTCGACCGCCGACCGCTCGATGACGGCGCCCTGCTGGCCCGGGCGATGGCCATGCCGCCGCCCCGCGACTTCCCGGGCGCCCTGCGGGCGCACCGGCTGGCGGTGATCGCGGAGGTCAAGCGGGCCTCCCCGACGGCCGGCTCGATCGCCGACGCGGACCCGGCCGAACGCGCGCGCGCGTACGCCGACGCGGGCGCCGCGGCGATCTCGGTGCTCACCGAGACCCGTCATTTCGACGGCACGATCGGGGACCTCCGAGCGGCCCGCGGGGTCGTGCAGATCCCTGTGCTCCGCAAGGATTTCCTGGTGCATCCCTCCCAGCTGATCGAGTCGCGGGCCGCGGGCGCCGACGCGGTGCTGCTGATCACCGCCGCTGTCACGCCGGCGGAGCTGGCTGCCCTGCTGGCCACGGCGAGCGACCTGGGTCTGGGGGTGCTCCTGGAGGTCCATTCGGACGCCGACCTGGAGACGGCCCTCGCCACCGACGCCCAGGTCATCGGGGTGAACGCCCGCGACCTCGAGACCCTGGAGGTGGATCCTGCCGCGGCCCGGACACGCCTCGCCCGCGTGCCGGCCGACCGTGTCCGCGTCATGGAGAGCGGGATCGCAACCCGGGAGGACGTCGCGGCGGCGGTGGAGGCCGGGGCATCTGCCATCCTGGTGGGTGAGACGCTGATGCGCGCGGCCGACCCTCGGGCCACGCTCCGAGGATTGCTGGGAGAGGAGAGCCAGATATGAGCGTGGTCCAGCAGCCCGTCGTCCCCGACGGGCGGGGCCGGTTCGGCACCTACGGTGGACGGTACGTCCCCGAGGTCCTGATCCCGGCGCTCGACGAGCTCGACGAGGCATGGCGATCGCTGCGCGACGACCCCGGCTTCCGCGAGGAGCTGGCCACGTTGCTTCGGGACTTCGTCGGGCGCCCCACCCCGATCACCTACGCCGCTCGTCTCTCCGCCGAGCTGGGGTACCGCATCTGGCTCAAGCGCGAGGACCTGGCGCACACGGGCGCGCACAAGATCAACAACGCCCTGGGTCAGGCCCTGGTCGCCAAGCGCCTCGGAAAGACCCGCATCATCGCCGAGACGGGGGCGGGTCAGCACGGGGTGGCGGCCGCGACCGCCTGCGCGCTGCTCGGCCTCCCGTGCGTGGTGTACATGGGGGAGGAGGACATGCACCGGCAGGCCCCCAACGTGGTGCGGATGCGCCTGCTGGGCGCCGAGGTGGTGCCCGTGCTGGCCGGCAGCCGCACGCTCAAGGAGGCCGTCAACGAGGCCCTGCGCGACTGGGCGAGCAGCGTGGAGCACACCCACTACATCATCGGATCGGTGGTGGGCCCCCACCCCTTCCCGTGGCTGGTGCGCGACCTCCAGCGCGTGATCGGCGACGAGGCGAGGGCGCAGTTCACCGCAGCCGTCGGCACCGATCCACAGGTGGTGACGGCGTCCGTGGGGGGCGGCAGCAACGCGATCGGGATGTTCACCGCGTTCGTGGGCGCAGCCGGTACCCGGCTGATCGGCGTCGAGGCGGGCGGTCGCGGCATGAACCTCGGCGAGCACTGCTCCTCGATCACGCAGGGCCAGCCGGGCATCCTGCACGGGGCCCTCAGCTACCTGCTGCAGGACACCGAAGGACAGGTGGCGACGACGCACTCGATCTCTGCGGGCCTGGACTATCCGGGCGTCGGACCCGAGCACGCGTACCTGCGCGACGCGGGCCTGGCCGAGTACGTGAGCGCCACCGACGCCGACGCGCTCGGGGGGTTCCAGGCGCTCGCGCGCACCGAGGGCATCCTGCCGGCCCTCGAGCCGTCGCACGTCCTGGGCTGGTTGCTGCGGAAGCCGCTGCCGGAAGGAAGCACCGTGTTGGTCTGTCTGTCGGGCCGAGGCGACAAGGACCTCGAGACGGTCCGAGCCGCGTTGGAAGCGGCCCGGTGACCGACCTGGAGACCGCGCTCCGCGCGCGCCGCGGCGAGGGCGGGCGTAGCTTCGTCCCGTACGTGACCGGCGGGCTGCCCGGCGTCGATGCCGGGCTCCTGCAGGCACTGCGTGACGAGGGCGCCGACGCGATCGAGGTCGGCATCCCGTTCTCGGACCCGGTCATGGACGGCGGTGTGATCCAGCAGGCGTCGGCCGCCGCGCTCGCTGCCGGCGCCCATCCCTCGGACATCCTCGCCATGATCGCGAAGGCCTCCTTGGACATCCCGGTCGCGGTGATGACCTACGTGAACCCGGTGTACCGCCGCGGATTCGAGGATTTCCTGGCGGAAGCCGCCGGCGCCGGCGTGGCCGCCGCGATCGTGCCCGACCTGCCGGTGGACGAGG
>JBDUEF010000055.1:0-13564 GCA_040002535.1 Actinomycetota bacterium
CCGGCTTCACGACGTCGGCGTTGTACATCAGGAAGTTCGGCCCGTACATCCACGGCACGCCGTACACGTAGCCGTCGACGACGTAGTGGGAGTTGTTCGTCCCGCCGTCGGGGTTGAGCGGCCCGATCACGTTGGCGAAGTCCGGGAACAGCGCGGGATCCACGGCCGCCACGTTGCCGCCGGCGATCAGCCGGTTCGAGGCGTCGCCGGAGGCCGAGACGCCGTCCCAGGTGCCGCCCTGCCGCATCAACGAGACCATCTCGTCGGAGGTGTCCGCGTACTTCACCTTGACCTTGCACCCCGACTGGTCCTCGAAGGGAGACACCCAGTCGTAGGAGGAGTAGTTCGTCCCGTCCTCCGTGTAGCCGTTCCACGCGATCAGGTTCAGCTCACCCTCTGTCGGGCCGATCTCACTCACCACGTCGACGGTCGGCGCGCTGCCGCCGTCGCTGGCGGTGGTGTCGTTGCCGCTGTCGCTGCACGCGGCCGCCACCAGCGCCAGCGTGGCCAGCGCCGCCAGCCACCTGCTCATCTTCCTCATACCTGGTCCTCCTCCATCTCCTGGGATCCATCGGTCCCACCCGTAGATCCGACCGGTCGGTTGTTCTCGCGGCTCCATACCAGCCGCACCGCCTTGCCCTTCACCTGCAGGGCCTCCATCGACGACGTGGCCAGGTTCTGCTGCATGACCACGAGCTGTCCCCCTCCGTCCAGGGCCACCACGTAGCGGGTCATGGCGCCCAGGTACACCACCTCCCGCACCTGTCCGGTCGCCGAGCATCGGCCCAGATCGACGGCCTGACCCGGGTCCACCATCGCGATCTTCTCCGGACGGACCGTGACGGCCTGGTCGTCACCGGTGATCGCCTGGGCCACCCGGCCCTCCAGGACGTTGGAGACGCCGACGAACCCGGCGACGAAGCCCGTCGCCGGCCGCTCGTACACCTCGGCGGGGCTCCCCACCTGCTCGACGCGGCCGTGCCTGAACACCGCCATGCGGTCGCTCATGGTGAGCGCCTCCTCCTGATCGTGGGTCACGTAGATGAAGGTGAGTCCCACGGTCTGCTGGATGTCCTTCAGCTCCAGCTGCATCGCCTGACGGAGCTTCAGATCCAACGCGCCGAGCGGCTCATCCAGCAGCAGGACCTTCGGCCGGTTCACCAACGCGCGCGCCAGGGCCACCCGCTGCCGCTGCCCCCCCGAGAGGTTGCCGGGCTTCCGGGACCCGAACTCGTGCAGCCGGACCATGTCCAGCGCCTCGGCCGCGCGGCGGCGGCGCTCGTCCACCGGCACCCTCTTCACGCGCAATCCGTACTCCACATTCTGCGTGACCGTCATGTGCGGGAACAGCGCGTAGTCCTGGAAGACGGTGTTCACATCGCGCTCGTAGGGGGCGAGGCCCGACACGTCACGCCCGTCCAGCAGGATGCGGCCCTCGGTCGGGCGCTCGAAGCCCGCGATCATCCGCAGGCAGGTGGTCTTCCCCGAGCCGGAGGGGCCGAGCATGGAGAAGAACTCTCCCTCCCTGACCTCCAGGTCCACGCCCGCGACGGCCGTGAAGTCCCCGAAGCGCTTCACCACCCCGTCCAGACGCACGGCGGCGTGCGCGGCCTGCGGGATCCGGACATCGGTCATCTGGCGTGCGGCTTCGGCCACCCATCCCCCTCGCCCGGCCGCTGCCGGGACCTGTCGGACCCTGGACGAGCCTCATCTTGACCGGTGATGTGGTCCGCGGCAACACGAGGCGGCGGTTCAGGGCTCGACGGAACCTATGCGCCGGAGGGCACCCGGCCGGCGACGAGGGCCGAACACAGCTCCCCAACCACGCCCGGCCCCTCGTACACGAGCGCCGTGTAGAGCTGCACCGTAGTGGCGCCCGCCTCCAGACAGGCGCGGACATCGTCGGCGGTGGCCACGCCACCGCAGGCATGCACGATCGACCCCGTCACCTCGCGGACGGCCGCCACCATCGATGGCGTGCGGGCGGACAGCGCCCTCCCGGACAGGCCCCCACGGCCGACGGCCAGCCTGGACTCTTCATGGGGCCGTGTGTTCGCGCAGGTGGTGCCGGCGGCGCCGTGCTCCGCGGCGAGCCCCGCAAGCGCCAGCACCGCTCGACGCTCGAGCGCGGTCTCGAAGGGGGGAACCTTCACGAAAACCGGCAGCGGCGCCCTGGCCGCGAAGGCGTCCAGCAGGGCGGCCAGATGCGTCTCGTTGTCCCGGTCACGCCCCCAGGAGACGTTGGGGCAGCTCGCGTTCAGCTCGATCGCGTCGGCATGTGGGGCGAGCATCTCGAACGTGGCCACGGCATCGTCCAACGGCTCGTCGGCCACGCTCACGAACCGGGGCGCGGTGCGAGCGTGCCGGACGAGGTTCGCGGCGGCCGTGGGCGCGCCCGGGTTCGGCAGCCCCATGGCGTTCACCATCGAGCCCTGCGAGGGGTAGCGCACGATCCGAGGCTTGGGGTTGCCGCGCCGGGGGTGGCGCGTGATGGTGCCGCCCACGACGTAGCCGAACCCCAACCGGCCCAGCGGACCCAACCGGGCACACGTCTTGTCGAAACCGGCCGCCAGCCCGACGGGGTTCCGCATCTGGATGCCGGCGACCGTCGTCACGAGGGATGCATCGTCAGGAACCCTGCCCATGTGGGGCCAGGCGAGCGGCAGGGCGAGCAGGCGGTTGGCAACGCGGTGCGCCGCCTCCGGCGGGAGGGCGAGGAACGCGGGACGGCCGACGGCCGAGTACCAGCCCATCGAGCCCCTATGCTAACGGACCGTGAACGACGACCTGGTGCGGCGCCTCGTCGAGGTGTCGGAGCTGCACGGCGACTTCGAGCTCTCCAGCGGCATCCGCTCCACGGTGTACTTCGACAAGTTCCTCTTCCTGACGCGGCCGGATCTGCTGCGGGAGCTGGCTGGCGCCGTCGCGCGACTGCTGCCTGAGGGGACCGATCATCTGGCGGCGCCCGAGGGAGCCGCGACGCTGCTGGTCGCGGCCGTGGCGCTGGAGACGAGCCTGCCGATCGCGGTCGTTCGCAAGGAAGCGAAGGCCTACGGCACGCGTTCGCAGATCGAGGGGTATGCGCCCGCCGGGGGCGCGACGGTGCTGATCGAGGATGTCAGCACCACGGGTCGACAGGTGCAGCGGGCCGCGGAGGCACTCCAGCAGGCCGGGGTCACGATCACCAGGATCGTCCTGGCGATCGATCGAGGAGGCGGCGATCACCTGCGCGGCGCCGGGTACGACGTGGAGGCGGTGGCCGTGCTGCGTCCCGAGGACTGAGCCACCTCGACCGATCGCTGTCTCCAGTGCCTGCAGAGGCACCGCTCTCAGGTGCGGACGCACCGCCAGATCTGGAGGCGCCAGAGCCATCGGCTGCCCCTCTGGTGCAGGCTCAGGAGACCCTCCCTCATCATGCGCGCCACCGCCACCGATCGGCTGACGATGTCGGGGAGCGGAAACTCCCGGGCGATCACGGCCTCCATGTTGTCGCCGAACAGCCTCCGCGCCGCCTCGATGATCCGGCGTTCGTCCTGGATCGTGCCGGTGGGCAGGTACAGGCGCCCGCCCCGCACCAGCGTGTCGCCGATCTGCGCGATCATCTGCAGCGGCAGCTCGACGCCGGTGGGGCCGCCGGCCCTGCCTTCGGGGAACCATCCCGTGACCCGGGCGATCTCGTCGGGGATGCCCGAGACGTCACCGATCAGCACGTCGGCCCGGATGTCGCGCACCGGCTCCAGCAGGCTGCCGGTGCGGAACTCCACCCGGTCGGACAATCCCAGCAGGTCCGCGTTGGTCCGCGCCGCATCGACCGCTGCCTGCGAGATGTCGCACCCGATCACCCGTTTCGCACCCAGCCGGGCGGCGACGAACGAGAGCACGCCGCTGCCGCACCCGACGTCGACCACCGTGTCGTCGGGGCCGATCTCCAACGCGTCGGCGAGGGTGCGGCTCGTGTGCGTGGGGCTGAACACCCCGGGGTTCACCAGGACGGTGAACGGCCCTGTACGGCCCTTCCACTCCATCGCCGTCGAGGTCTGGATCATCCGGTCCCTATCGTCGCGTCGCGCTGCGATGGCGTCAACCTGCAACGACCGCGTCGTCGCTGCTGCGACGCTACACGGTAGGCGTCTCGAACGCCGCGCCCTCGCCCGGCACGAGCTCGCCGCGTTCCACGAGGACGGCGTCGGCAAGGAGCTTGTCGTGGAGGGCCCCGGTGGCGATGCCGCGGTGGCCGTCCGGATAGGCTCCGACCCGGCCGGCCGCCCGGCGCAGCAGGGTCATGGCTCCGTGGGCGTTCCCACGCAGGAGGTGGACGTAGCCCGCCCCCATCTGCGAGAGGCCCTTGAAGAGCTCCTCGTCCCCCGTCCCCCGCGCCTGCTTCCACGCGGTCTCCCAGGCCTCGTGCGCGGGGAACCATCGCCCGGCCGCCACCGCCTCGCGACCGAGGCGATCGTTCTCCTCCAGGGAGAGCGCGTCGTAGTTCTCCAGGACGAGCTCCGGCTCAGCGCCCCAGGCGAGCGGTCGACCCAGGCCGTCGCGCGGCCGCTCCTGCTTGTTGCGGGTCGTGCTGGGGACCCCGGTCTTACCGGTCGCCTCCTTCGGCATGGGGCCATGCTACCGGCGCGGCCGACCGATCAGCTCGGGGGACCAGCGTCCGGCGGGCGCGGGGGGTCGGGGTCGTCGGGGCGCCGGAGCGCCGACCGGATGCGCTCGATCAAGCGTTGGCGCTTGGCTGCCCGCTCGCGGGCATCGGCTTTCACCTCGGCGTCCGCGCGCATCTCCGCGTCGACGTGCGCCTTGGCCAGCTGGTCCCCCCGGCTGCCGCGGTCGCGGAGCCAGGTCTCGAAGATCACCACCTTCACCGTGGCCGCCACCGGCAACGCCAGCAGCGCGCCGGCGAACCCGAACAGACTCCCGCCGATCAGCGTGCTGATGATGACCGCCGCCGGGGAGAGGTTGACGGCGTTCTTCATCACCCTCGGTACCAACACATAGTTCTCGAACTGCTGGTACCCGACGAAGTACCCCAAGGTGATGAGGCCGCGCAGCGGGGAGACGAAGAACGACACGATGATCGCCGGCCCCGCGCCGAGGTAGGAGCCCACCGCCGGGATGAGGTCCGCCAGACCGGCCCACAGGGCCAGCGGAACGGCGAAGGGGACGCCCAGTGCCACCAACGCGATCAGTGCGGCCACCCCACAGATCAGCGAGGTGACGACGTTGCCGTACACGTACCCACCGATCTTCTCCAGCGAGCGGTCGATCACCCGCGCCGCTCGGTCGCGTCGCGACGTGGGGAAGATCAGGGCGACCGTGCTGCGCATCGACGGGAGCGACAACATGAAGTAGATCGTGAGGATCGCCACCGTGATGATGTTGAACAGGACGCTGCCGACCCGGCCGGCCACGCCCAGGATGGTGGTGAAGGAGCCGCGGATCCGCTCCGGCAGGGTTTTGATGAAGGTCTGCACGGCCGCCGTGACGTCGTGCTCCCGGAAGTACTTGCCGATCCAGTCGTGTCGGGCCGAGAGGTCCCGGGCGTAGCCGGGGACGTCGCCGGCGAGCGCCGACACCTGGTGCACGAGCGGCGGCACCACCAACAGGCCGAAGAGCACCACGAAGGCCACGAAGGCCAGGAAGATGAGGGACACCGCCACACCCCGGCGCATGCCGATGGCGACGAACCGGCGAACCGCGGGATCCAGGCCGATCGCCAGGACCACGGCGATCAGGACCAAGATCAGGATGTTGAGCACGCTGTTCGCCAGGCCGAGCAGGTACAGCGTGAGGATCACGGTGACGGTGACCCGCACCCAGTACGACATGGGGGGCCAGCGCGAGCGCCACCCGTCGGTCACGAGGTCGTCGTCGAGCTCCTCGACCTTCTCGTCCGCCACGGCTCCCGAGTCTGTCGGCTACATCCTCGATTTACCAGCACCCGCCTGCGAGTTCGGCAGGCTGGCCGGACGCTAAGCTCCGCCGGATGAGCTCGCGGTTCGACGTGATCGTGGTAGGCGGCGGGGCGATGGGCACCGCCGCAACCCGATCGCTGGCGGCGCGCGGCCGGCATACGCTGCTGCTCGAGCGGTTCGCGCTCGGCCACGCCAACGGGAGCTCAGGAGGGCCGACCCGGATCTTCCGCCTCACCTACCACGACCCCGAGTACGTGCGGATGGCTCGGCACGCCCTGGAGTCGTGGAAGGAGCTCGAGGATGCGGCCGGCGAACCGCTCATGATCAACACCGCCGGACTCGACGTCGGGGTGGGGGGCAGAACCTCCGCCGCCGCCCTGGCCGCTGCCGGTGAGCGCTGTGCCTACCTGTCGGCCGAGGCGGTCTCGGAGCGCTGGCCCGTCCTGCGATTCGGGGCGGACGCGGAGATCTTCGTGCAGGAGGACGGGGGGGTCTGTCGGGCCGAGCAGACAGTACGGGTGCAGGCGCGGCTGGCAGCCCGGCTGGGCGCCACCGTCCGTGAAGGAACGGTCGTCGACGAGCTCCGTCCCTCGCACGACGGCGTCGAGGTCATCACCTCCGACGGCGCGGTCTTTCGGGCGCCGGTGGCGGTCGTCACGGCCGGCCCGTGGGCGGCGGCGTTGCTGGGCACCGCCGGCACCACCGTGCCGCTGGTGCCCAGCCTCGAGCAGGTGACCTACTTCGAGCTCGACGAGCCGGCCGCGCTGCCAACCATCATCGACTGGGAGGCCGATCCCGCGCACAGCCCGTACTGGGTCCCTGACCCCATGGAGCCCGGCGCGTTCAAGATCGCGCTGCACATGTCCGGCCCGCCGGTGGGGGCGGACGAGCGGACCTTCGAGCCGGATCCGGTCCGCGTGCAGGTGGTGGAGGCCTACGCGGCCACCCACGTCTCGCGCTATCGCCCGACGGGCCGCACCGACACATGCCTGTACACGAACACCCCCGACGAGGATTTCGTGATCGACCGCGTGGGGCCCATCGTCATCGGCTCGCCCTGCAGCGGGCACGGCTTCAAGTTCGTTCCCTTCGTGGGCGAGCAGCTGGCCCGACTCGCCGTGGGAGAAACCCCGGAAGTAGACCTGCACAGGTTCGCCGCCTCGCGATCGGCGCTGAGCAGCGACTAGCCGAAGCCGCGCGCGTCCTGCTTCAGCGCGAGGTCAACGTCGGCCGCAGAGGCCAGGATGAGCGTGCGCAGGACGGGGCTGGGCGAGCCGGTCACCTCCAGCAGGTAATCGTCGGCCGTCGTGAACTGGGTCGTGGCCAGCCCCTCCCAGGTCTTGGTGATCCGCGCCACTTCCACCCCTGCCTGGTCCTTGATGCTGAAGTTCCAGGCGCGCCAGTTCTCGGCGTTGATGGAGCCGACCTCGGCCCCCTGCATCCTCGAGCGCGAACCGGATCTTGCCGACCATGTTCGGCTGCACGATCATTCCGACCTGGCCGCCATCTCCGTCCGTGACCAGAAGGGTCGACTTCATGATCTTCCGCGGCCGCGTGAGCTCCACGACGCGACGCCCTCGTCATCGAACACCGCGAGGGTGTGCGTCACGAACTGATCCAGGGACGAGACGAGCCGAGCGATCTTTTCACGGTGGACTGCCCTTCCTGGCGGATCATCCCGATCTCGTTGCCCTGCGCATCCCTGATCTTGCATTCAATGTTCATCTCGATCAGCTCTGCCTTCTGGTTGAAGACCAGCGTGTCGAGGTTCAGCAGGTCGGTCACGTCGCTCTCCTCACCCGCCTATTCGTCATCGAAGGCGACGCGGGTGGCGGCCACCTCCTCCAGCGCCTCGCGAAGGGTGTCGTAACGCCGGTCTCCCAGCAGCCGCCTCGTCTGGGTCTCCAGCGCCTGCGCCGCCCGTCGCGATTCGGCCGCGCACCGCCGCCCGTGCGCGGTGAGCTTCACCACCTTCGCGCGGCCGTCCTCCGGATCGGCCACCCGCCGGACGTACCCGTGACCCTCCAGGTCGTCGACGAGCAGCATCATCCCCTGCTTGGTCATGCGTGCCCGTCGGGCGAGCTCGGTGAGGCGCGTGCCGGCCCGGCGGTCGATGTGGAGGAACACGGCCGCGTGGCCCGCACGGATGTCGGGGTAACCACGCTCCTCGAGCAACGCCACGAGCTCGCTCGCCAGAGCTCGATGACCCTCCAGCAGAAGCCTGCCCAGATCCGTACCCACCATGGTGATCATGGTGGCGGCAGGAAAGGGGATGGTCAACCAGCCTGACGGTCCCGTCCCCTGCGTTCGGTAGCCTGCCGAGGATGCCGATCCAGGTCCGCGAGGCGAGTCCGCAGGAGTATCAGGAGGCCGGCCGGGTGACGGCCGAGGCCTATCGGGAGTTCGTCCGGCCCGGCGAGGCGGCATGGGAGGAGTACCTGGACCACATCGCCGACGTCGCCGGGCGGGCGGGGCGCACCTCGGTGCTGGTGGCGGTGGAGGATCGACAGATACTGGGAAGCGCCACGCTCGAGGTGGACGGCCGGATCGATGATGAGGAGGACGGGCCCCTCGGGAAGGACGAGGCCCACATCCGGATGCTCGGTGTCGCCCAGGAAGCACGAGGCCGCGGCGTGGCCCGTGCGCTGATGGCGGCCTGCGAGGCGCGGGCGCGCGCGGCCGGCCGCACCCTCGTCACGTTGCATACGACGCCGCGGATGCCTGTCGCGCAGGCGATGTACGCGAAGCTCGGCTACGAGCGGGGTCTCGACCGCCGGTTCGAGGACGGCTTCGTGCTGCTGTCATTCTCCAAGCGGCTGTAGCTAGGAGCCGGCCGCCGGCACGACCTCGCCCGAGGCAAGGATCACCCCGTCCTCGCACTCCGCCTGCACGAGACCGCCGCGGAACTGCTGCTCGTAGAGCTGCGCGTAGATCCCGCCGTTCACCAGCAGCTCGTCGTGGGTCCCGCGCTCCACCACGCGCCCGCGATCGATCACGAAGATCACATCGGCCTTCAGGATCGTGGACAGGCGGTGCGCGATGGCGATCGTGGTTCGCCCCTCCATCAGCGGCTCCAGCGCGGCCTGCACGAGCCGCTCCGAGGTCGTGTCCAGCGATGAGGTCGCCTCGTCGAGGATCAGGATCCGCGGGTCCTTGAGGATCACCCGGGCGATCGCGAGCCGCTGCTTCTCTCCTCCCGAGAGCTTGTACCCCCGCTCCCCGACGACGGTGTCGTAGCCCTCGGGCAGCTCGGCGATGCGGTCGTGGATGTTGGCAGCCTTCGCGGCCGCCTCCATCTCCGCCTGTGAGGCCGTGGGACGGCCGTACATCAGGTTGCGACGGATCGTGGTGTGGAAGAGGTAGGTCTCCTGGGTCACCACGCCGATGACGTCGCCGAGCGAATCCAGGGCGATCTTCCGCACGTCAAGGCCGTCGATCTCCACCGCGCCCTGCTGCACGTCGTACAGCCTCGGCACGAGGTAGGTGACGGTGGTCTTGCCGGCGCCGCTGGGGCCGACGAGCGCGGCGAGCTGACCTGCCTCGATCTCGAGGCTGACGTTCTCCAGCGTCCACTCCCGGCGCTCGTGTCCGTCGGGCAGCGGCGAGACGGGGGTCTCCGGATCCGGCGAGTCGTAGCGGAACCAGACACCGTGGAAGGCGACCCGGCCGTGCACCCGGTCCGGGTCGACGGTGACGGCATCCGGCGCGTCGGTGATCTCGTGCTGCATGTCGAGGTACTCGAAGACCCGGTCGAACAGGGCCAGCGACGACTGCACATCGGTGGAGATCTGCAGCATGGATCCGATCGGGAAGAACAGGCGCGATTGTAGGGTCGTGAAGGCGACCAGAGCGCCGAAGGAGATCGCCGGCACCGTCCTCCCCTGATTGACGAAACCGGTGGCGATGTAGACCAGCGCCGGCGTGATGGAGAAGAACGTGCCGACGACCGCGAAGAACGAGCGGCCGATCATGGTCTGGCGGATCTGGAGGCCCGTCAGCCGCTGGTTCTCCTCCTGGAACCGTCCGATCTCGTGACGCTGACGCCCGAAGGACTTCGACAGCAGGATGCCCGACACGCTGAGGGTCTCCTCGGTGATTGCGGTGAGGTCGGCCAGGGTCTTCTGGGTGTTGGTCGACACCTCCCGGCGCGCCTTCCCCACCTTCACCGTGAGCCACACGAACAGCGGGGTGATGAACAGCGAGAGCACGGTGAGCGGCACCGACAGGATCAGCATGGCCACCAACGTGCTGACGATCACGACCACGTTGGCCAGCAGGGAGGATGCGGTGTCGGTCACCACCGACTGCACGCCGCCGACATCGTTGGCCAGTCGCGACTGGATCTCACCGGTGCGTGTGGTGGTGAAGAACCGCAACGGCATGAACTGCAGATGCTCGTACAACGCGTTGCGCAGGTCCTGCATCACCCGCAGTCCGACGAGGTTGGACAGATAGGTCTGCCCCACACCGAGGATGCCTGTCACGATCGGGATGAGGATCATGAAGCCGCTGTACACGAAGAGCAGGTGCATGTTCGGACAGACCAGGCCCGAGCAGCTCCCGGGCGGCATCGCCTTCGCGCTGCCGAACAGGGCGTTGTCGAACACCGCCTTGATCAGCAGGGGGTTCACCACGCCGAGGGCAGAGGTCAGGACGATGAGCAGGGCCACGAGCGTGACCTGGGACCGATACGGCCGGAACGTCCCCACGACCCGTCGCACGGTCTTTCGCTGGATCGGGCGGTCCACCTCCGGTCGGACCGCGAAGAAGCCCCCGTGTCGTCCCATGGGACAAGGATACGAGCGGCCTCAGCAGACGACGGCTCGCGCGCGCGCCAGCACCTCGTCGATCATGGGCGCCGTCAGCGTGCCGGTGAACGTGTTCTGCTGGCTCGGGTGGAAGCAGCCCAGCAGCGACAAGGGGCCCACGTGGACCTGCGCCCCGTGGCCGAACCGGGGCTTGGGGCGGGGGACCCTGTGACCGGCGCCCGCCAGCGCCCGGAGCGCCCCGTCCCATGCGAACGACCCCAGCGCCACGATCGCGCAGAGCTGCGAGAGGGCGGCCAGCTCGCGCGCGAGGAACGGCAGGCACATGTCGCGTTCCAATGGCGTCGGCCGGTTCCCGGGGGGCGCACAGCGATTCACGGCCGTCACCCAGGCCCCCTCCAGGCGGAGGCCGTCGTCGCGCGACACCGAGGTCGGCTGGTTCGCCAGACCGGCGCGATGCATGGCGGCGAACAGGAAGTCGCCGGATCGGTCGCCGGTGAAGATCCGACCGGTCCTGTTGCCGCCGTGGGCGGCCGGGGCCAGGCCGACGATCAGGACCCGTGCGGCGGGATCTCCGAACCCCGGGATCGGCCGGGCCCAGTATTCCTGATCGGCGAAGCGGGCCACCTTCACCCGGGCGGACTCCTCGCGCCACGCAACCAGGCGCGGGCACGCCCGGCAGTCGACGATCTCGCGTTCGAGGATGCGGAGCTGGCTCGCGCTCATGCGGAGGCGAGCCGGGCCTCGAGCTGCCGGCGGACCTGCGGCCATCCCTCGTCCACCACCGAGAACCAGGCCGTGTCACGGTTGCGGCCCTTGACGATCATGTGCTGGCGGAAGATCCCCTCGAACCCGAAGCCCAATCGCTCGGCCGCCGCCCGCGATCGGGCGTTCAGGGCATCGCACTTCCACTCCACCCGCCGGTAGCCGGCGTCGAACGCCCATTTCAGCATCAGCAGACACGCCTCGGTGTTCGCCCCCGTCCTCTGATCCGCTGGGCCGTACCAGATGTGCCCGATCTCCAGCCTGCGCATGGCCGTGTCCACGTTCAGATAGCTCGTCATGCCGATGGCGCGGCCGTCGCGGGTGACGGCGAAGAACAACGGATCCTCCGACGCCGCCAGCGGCGCCAACCACGTCCGCATGCCACCGGCGTCGGGGAAGGGCCCGTAGGGCATATAGGTCCACACCGCGTCGGCGGCCGGCGAGCCGTGCGCCGCCGCGAACAGCTCCTCGGCGTGCCGGTCCGGATCCACAGGCTCCACGGTGATGAGGGAGCCCCGCAGCATCGCGCGCGCGGGAGGGTCGACCCGCACCTCCGGCACCGGCTTGCCGACCGGAAGGTCGTCAGGAATCACGGGGCTCCATTCGCCGACCACGACGGCGGAAGGCTACACGCAGGCGCGGGTCAGGTGCGGAGCTGCCGGAAGGCGTCGCGCGCGTCGATGAATGGCTCCAGCGGCGCCAGCAGATCGCCGATCAGCCCGATCAGCCCCTCGAAGCCGCCGGTGTCCGGTGCGTCGGTGCGGAGCCCAGATCCCAGGGCCCGCGCCTCCCGAAGCCCCGAATCCGCCGCGCACCATGCCTCCTCCAGCTCGGGGCGCCGCCACCCCTCCATGCCCGCCGCCGCCGCCTCGAGCGCCTCCTCGAACTCCAGGAGGGTCTCTGCCAGGGGCCGTCCGGCGAACCGGGTGCTGGGCACCGACTCGGTCAGTGCGGCCTTGCCACGCTCCAGGTCGGCGACGACGGCGACGAATGCGTCGAACGCGGGTTGCAGGGCCGGGGCCAGGCGCCTGCGGCGAAGGATCATGCCGAGCGAGCGGCGGCGACCGCCGGCGCGATGACTCGCGGGTCGTTGGTGGCGATCGCGTCCAGGCCCCACCCCACCAGCTCGACGGCGATCGTCGGGTCGTCCACGATCCAGGTCCCCAGCCGGAGCCCGGCGGCGCGGGCGCGGCCCACGATCTCCTCGCCGGCCTGCAGGACCGCGGAGGCCGCCGGCAGTACCCAGCCGTGGCCACCGTCGCCCGCCAGCGCCAGCGCGTCGGCCAACGGCATGGCTCCCACCGCCAGCAGTCCGGTGGGGACCTCGGGTGCCAGGGCTCGCGACCGAGCGATGGACCAGGGGTTGAAGCTGGAGATGAGCACCGCGCCGACGAACCCCGACGCCTGCAGGCCCCGGATCGTGGCCTCGACCGCGAACTCGTGGTCCGGGTCGTGGTCGGGCTCGCCGGGCAGGTTCTTGATCTCGATGTCGATGGCGACCCGGCCCGAGAGCAGGTTGAGCGTCTCGGCGAGGGTCGGGATGTCCAGGCCCTCTCCCGAGCCGTCGCGCACCCGCAGTCGCTTCACCGCGTCCAGCGTGAGGTCGCGCACGAGGCCGTGACCGTCGGTGGTCCGGTCCACACCCGGGTCATGCAGCACGACCGCGTGTCCGTCGGCGCTCATCCGCACGTCGAACTCCACCGCGTCGGCGCCTGCGGCCACCGCCGCCTCGAACGACCGCAGCGTGTTCTCCGGCTGGTCGGCCGACGCCCCCCGGTGCGCTACCACAATGGGGAAGTCACGATCGTCGAACCCGCGGTCAGCCATGTCGATCGAAGGACCGGTTCACACGCGGCTCGATGGGCACAGATCGCGCACCGGACAGGCCTCGCACCTCGGCGTGCGCGCCACGCAGACGGCGCGGCCGTGGTCGATCAGGCGGTAGGTGAAGACGAACCACTGGTCCCGGGGGAGGATGGCCATCAGATCCTGCTCGATCTTGTCGGGGTCCTGGTTTGCCGTGAAGCCCAGCCGCTGGGAGACCCGCCGCACGTGGGTGTCCACCGCGATCCCGACCACGGTATCGAAGCTGTTGCCCAGCACGATGTTGGCGGTCTT
>JBDUEF010000056.1:0-13471 GCA_040002535.1 Actinomycetota bacterium
TGGGGGACCCCACGGCCTACCAGGACCTGCTGCTGGGAGCGCTGGGCGGCGACGATCCGGCCACGGTCCAGTCCGGCACGCCCGCCGCCCTGCGGCAGCTCGCCGAGAAAGCGGGGATGCGGATCCGGACGCGCCCGGCTCCCGGTGAGTGGTCGGTGCTCGAGGTGGTGGGCCACATCCTGGACGCGGAGGTGGTGTCGGCGTCCCGGTACCGCTTCATCGTGACCCAGGACGAACCGCCGCTGATCGGCTACGACCAGGACCGGTGGGTCCAGGGTCTGCATCACAACGACGACGACGTCGCGGCGCTGCTGGACCACTTCGAGGCTATCCGCCTGGCCAACGTGGCGATGTGGCGTCGCTCCAATCCGACGGAACGCAGCCGTGTCGGCCGGCACGCCGAACGAGGGCCTGAGAGCTACGACCTGTCGTTCCGGCTGATCGCCGGCCACGACCGGGTGCACCTGTCCCAGGCACGCGATGCACTGCGAGCCTCGGCACCCCGATAGGCGACGTACAGGTTCCTCTCCTTACGCCGGGAACGTCGTGACGTCGTCGTCCTGGGCCGATCCGGCGCTGTCCTGATCCGAGCCGTCGCCTTCCAGGTCCGGCAGCACCACCATACTGTCCTGCAGGTGGCGGAGTGAATCCCGACTCCGAGTGGCGCGAACCGCCTCCTTCGCCTCCTCCAGGTCCCGCTGCGTGTCCGACAGCAGCGCATCGCGACGGGCGGCCAGGGCGTCGACCTGATCCTGGAGGTCGTGGAGCCGCCATTCCAGCAGCTCGTTTCGTCCCTCCATACCGGCGTTGCGGGTGGAGATCTCCTCCCACCGCTTGTTGACCTCCGCCCGCATCTTCACCTCGTGGCGCCACTGGACGGATCCCTGGATCCAGGCCGTGATCACGACGGCCACCGACATGCCCAGAGCCACGCAGGCGAACACCTCGATGGTCGGGCTTGTGAGCACCATGGTGCGCCCGAACAGGACCAGGCGATCCGAGGCGTCGAGCGTGCTCTCGATCACGGCGTCGCCCGCGATCGTGGTCCAGGCCGTTGCGAGGGCGGCCAAGATGAAACCGACCACTGGACATCGATCCCTTCTGGGGGGGCCTCAGGAAGGCTGTGCCTCGGAGTAAGGGACGAAGACTGTCAGGGATGGGCATCGAAGGTCAACCCCCGGAGGTCTGCATGTGGAGGGTGCCCCCTGAAAGGGACGGCGCCGTCTCACCCCCAGGACCGGCCCAGGATGGCGGCGAGCAGGCTGGCGGCGGCGGTCTTGTCTAGAGGCTCGTTGCCGTTCCCGCACTTCGGCGAGTGGACGCAACTGGGACAGCCCTTCGAGCAGGGGCACTGGATGATCGCCTCCAGGGTGGCGGTAAGCCAACGCCCGGCGCTGTGGTATCCCCGCTCGCTGATGCCCGCACCGCCCGGGTAGCCGTCGTAGACGAAGATCGTGCAGCTGCCCGTATCGGGGTGCATCGGTGTGGACACCCCACCGACGTCCCACCGGTCGCAGGTCGCCACCAGCGGCAGCAGGCCGATTGCGGCGTGCTCGGCCGCGTGCACCGCTCCGGGCAGGTCGCGGGGGCCGACCCGCGCCCGGTCGATCACGCTCTGGGGGATCGTCCACCAGACCGCGCGGGTCTCCAGGGTGACCGGCGGCAGCGGCAGTGGCACCTCCTCGAGGATCTCGTTCGAGCTCACCAGCTTCTTCACGTAGCCCACGACCTGATCGGTGACCCGCACCGTGCCGAAGGTCGCCACCACGTCGCCGGCGGTGTCGCGCTCCAGCGCCTCCACCACCTCGATGTCGGTGACGTCGCGTGCCTGTGTGTAGAAGTCGGGGTCGGCGGGGCTCACCGTGGCCACGCGGTCGACGAGGTTCAGCTCCTGCACCAGGTACTGCTCCCCTTGCTGGAGGTACACGGCGCCGGGGTGGACCTGGCCGTAGGCGCGCCCCTCGTCGACCGTGCCCAGGAGCTCGCCGGTGCCCTCGATCACGATCTTGAAGACGTGACCGGCACCGGCGCGCACGTCCACGTCGCGATGCGGATCATGCGTGCCCCGGTGGTGCAATAGACCGCGGCGGTCTGCGAGGTCGCCCGCCGCCAGCAGCCGGGCAGCGGCGTCGTCGGCGTCCTTTCCGAAGAACGCCAGCTCCTCCGGGGCCAGCGGTCGCTCGCGCGCGGCGCACAGCAGATGCGGTTCCAGCACGTAGGGATTGGACGGGTCGATGACCGCGGCCTCCGCGGGTCTGTCGAACAGATCCTCGGGGTGTTGCACGAGGTACTGATCCAGCGGATCGTCCTGCGCGATCAGCACCGCCAGCGAGCCGGATCCTCGCCGTCCGGCTCGGCCGGCCTGCTGCCACATCGAAGCCCGTGTGCCTGGGTAGCCCGTGAGCACTGCGGCGTCCAAGCCTCCGATGTCGATCCCCAGCTCCAGCGCGCTGGTGGCCGCCACGACCAGCAGTTCACCGTCATGGAGCTGGCGTTCGAGCTTCCGACGCTCCTCCGGTAGATAGCCTGCACGGTAGGCCTTCACGCGATCTCGATCTGCCGCGGGGAGGGAACGTCTGGTGAACTCGGCCAGCAGCTCTGCGGCGCGCCGGCTGCGCGTGAATCCGATCGAGGGGATCTGCTCCTGGGCCAGACGCGAGAGCATCCACGACGCCTCCGACAGTGCGCTTCGCCGCGCCCCCGTCTCCTGGTCGGTGACGGGCGGGTTCCACAGCGCGAACAGCTTGCCGCCGCTCGGGGCATCGGCCTCCACCACGGCGTCGAAGTCCAGGCCGGTCAGCCGTGAGGCCAGCTCGCCGGGGTTCCCCACGGTCGCGGTGGCCAGCATCCATCGCGGGTCCCCACCGTAGTGCGCGATCAGCCGGCGCAGCCGGCGAAGGACCATGGAGACATGCGAGCCGAACACTCCCCGGCAGACGTGCGCCTCGTCCACCACCACGACCGACAGCCGGAAGAAGAAGTCGGCCCATCGCGCATGATCGGGGAGCAGGGACAGATGCAGCATGTCCGGGTTCGTCATCACCAGGTTCGCGTTCTTGCGGATCAAGGGGCGCTCGGCCCTGGGGGTATCGCCGTCGTACACGGCCGCCTTCACCTGGGGGAGCTTGAGGGTGCGGACGGCACGGAGCTGATCGCGCGCGAGAGCCTTCGTGGGGAACAGGTACAGCCCCGTGGAGGTGGGGCGCTCGACCGCCTCGGCGGCGAACGCCACGTTGTACACCAACGTCTTGCCGCTCGCGGTGCCCGTCGCCATCACGAGGTTGCGGCCGGCCCCCAGCGCCTCCAGCCCACGGGCCTGGTGGGGGTAGAGACCGGTGACCCCGGTCAGACCGAGCCGGTCGCGGACCAGGTCGGGGAGGGCCACCGGGAAGGGTTCGAGCTCCGGCGCGCGCGCCGCGATCTCGCGGACGTGCACCAGCGAGGCCTCCACGCCCTCGTCCTCGCCTCCGTCTGCCAATGCGGCGAGGAAGGCACGGGGATCCACAGATGACAGGCTACCGGCGCGCGTACGGGTCGTCGGCGGCGAGCTCTGCGTAGCTCGCTCGGAAGCCGTCCCGGAGCAGCCTGCGCAGCCTGTTCCGGTCGCGGGCGAAGATCCAGACCCCACCGGCCAGGTACACCGCCCCGACGCCGAGCCTGGACACCCCGTGCAGCTCCTCCGGCAGCACGGCGCCCACCAGGAATTGCGCCCAGAACAGACCGAAGAGCAGCCATGCCTCGCGGACCGACATGGACAGGTTCGACAGCACGGCCAGGGCGAAGAACGACTGCGCGGCCGTGAGGAACAGCTCCTCCCGTTGTCGAGGCTCGATCGGCAGGCCGTGCAGGCTGGCGCTGGAGACGGCGAAGACGATCGGCAGCGTGCCGACGAGCAGGGTCCACTGGTTCACCTTGGAGGACACGAGCGTGCCCAGACCGGCGTTGGTATTCAGCCGCCACGCGTACAGGCCGGCCACCAGGAGCTCCGGCGCCTCGCTCGCCAGCGGCGCCAGCCACTGGACCAGCAGGAACTCGCTGATCCCCACCGCCTCGCCGCTGGCGACCAGGGCCTCGGCGAAGGGCTCCGCACACAGCAGGATGATCGCGGCGGCGCCCACGAACAACACCACGATCGTGGTGCGCCGTCGCCCGGTCCGAAGGGTGCCGAGGTACTGCGCCGGCCCCACCAGGTGCGGCTCCTCTGCGGGCGCCCGGGAGATCCGCCAGGTGTACGCCGCGAAGATCCCGACCAGGACCACCGCGTCCACCACCGTGATGGAGTGCTTCAACGGCAACGTCAGCGAGTAGATCGTGGCGATCGCGAGGTACGCCAGCTCCACCGAGTGATCGCGGCCCAGCCGTACCCCTTCCCATCGGGCGGCCGGTAGCCCCTGCCGTCGCCGGTTGACCCGCACCCGGTACCAGGCGATGAAGATCACCATGCTCCAGCCGATGCCGATCAGGAGCCGGTTGGCACCGGTCATGTTCGCCAGCGCCAGCGAGCACGGCGATTCGCTCCCGCCACCCAGCGGCGGGCACGACGCCCCGAGCTGCTGGACCGAGTTGCCTCCCTTCGACGCGAACACGAAGTCCACGGCGTACTCGGGGAGCACCGCGATGAGGGCCAGCAGGGCGATCGCCAGGCCCGCTGAGATGTCGAGCTGGGCCACCTCGGCCGCCCAGGACAACAGGAAGGCTGCCCCCACGATCGCCACGCCGAAGAGCAGCGCCTCCAGCGGGTGTGGCAGCTCGTCGCCCAGGAGGCGGAGCGTCACACCGGCGACGCCGACGCCGCCGGCCATGGCCAGCGAGACCCCGGACCGGCCGGGATGCACGACTGGCGACCGCTGGCTGTGAACCGTCATGGCTGCGACCGAGGCGTGGCCGCTCGAGCCAGGGTACCAACCGCCCCGACAGCGACAGGCCTGCCACAATGCGGCACCATGGAGTGGCTCGGTCTTGCGGTCTCGTTCGCCGTGATCCTCGTGGGCGCCGAGCTGTTCACCAACGGTGTCGAGTGGATCGGGGAGGGCTTCGGCCTGTCGGAGGGGGCGGTGGGGTCGGTCCTGGCAGCCGTCGGGACCGCGCTGCCCGAGACGCTGCTCCCGCTGGTGGCGATCCTCTCCGGCCACAGCGCCGGCGAGGAGATCGGCACCGGCGCGATCCTGGGCGCGCCCTTCATGCTCACCACGCTGGCCATGGTGGTGATCGGCATCGCGGTGATCGTCTCGGCGCGGGGCGGACGCCGGTCCCTCGACCTGCGCCTGGACGCCGGGGTGATGCGCCAGGACCTCGGCTACTTCCTCGCCATGTACACGCTGGCGCTAGTCGCCGGGCTCGTGCACGTGCGGTGGATCAACTACGGGCTCGTGGTCGTGCTGGTGGTGGGCTACGTCTACTACGTGCGGCGTCACTTCCAGTCCCCCGGCCAGGAGGACATGGAAGAGCAGGCGGAGGACGAGATCAAGGTGCTCTACCTGTGGTCGCTCTGGGGCCGCGTTCGACGGGGGCTGCCGAGGTGGACGAAGGACACATCGACCGCCGCCCCTTTCGTGCAGGCGACGGTGGCGCTCGGCCTGATCATCGGGGGGGCCCGACTCTTCATCTGGGCGGTCAGCATCGTGGGTGGGCGCTTCCACGTGCCGCCGCTCGCGTTCGCGCTGCTGGTCGCCCCGGTCGCCACGGAGTTGCCGGAGAAGTTCAACAGCGTGCTCTGGGTGCGCCGGCGCAAGGACACGCTTGCGCTCGGCAACATGACCGGCGCCATGGTGTTCCAGTCGTCGTTCCCCGTGTCGGTCGGTCTGCTGCTGACGCCCTGGCATCTGTCGCACGAGGGGCTCGTGGCGGCCCTCGTCGCCCTGGTGGCTGGATCGGCCCTGTGGTTGCAGATCCGGTTCCGCGGTCGTCTCACCGGACCGGCGCTGCTGGGGCAGGGGGTGTTCTACGCCGGGTACGTCGCCTACGTCGCGACCAAGCTCTAGGTCTGCCCGGCGGTCGGGCTGGGCGGCACGTTCTTCTTCTCGACGATGCCGTCGTCGGCAAGATCCTTGTAGAGCGTGGTGTTCGAGGGCGACAGGTTCACGATCGACAAGGACCCGGAGGTGCCTACGCTCCCCGGGGCCACCATATTCTGGACGTGCGTGGGGTTGATCGACAGCGCCGTGAAGGCGAAGTCCAAGACCTCCTGGGTGGACAGGTCGGTCTGCACGTTCCGCAGGCCCGCGCCGATATAGGTGAACAGGACGCCCGGGTCCTTCGCGTACTGCTGGCGGAGCTGCGTCAGCACGGCCAGGAGCAGGCGCCCCTGATCCTCCGAGCGGCCGAAGTCGCCCGACAGGAGCGAGTGCCGGTCGCGAGCGAACGCCAGGGCCTCCTCGCCGTTGAACGTCTGCTCGCCGGCCGCAAAGCTCGTGCCCGACAGCGAGTTCGACATGGCGAAGGGAACGTCGATCTTCACGCCGCCGATGTTGTCGACGGCGGTCTCGACGCCCTTGAACGAGGTGAGCACGTAGTAGTCGAACGTGATGCCGGTGAGGTTCTCCACCGTCTTGATCGTGAGCGCAGGGCCGCCCTCCGGCATCGCCGCGTTGATCTTGTTGGAGCCGAACCCGGGGATCTCCACGTATGAATCCCGCGGCAAGCCCAGGATCGAGATCTTGTCCTTCTCCGGGTTGATGGCGATGATGTGGATCGAGTCGGACAGACCGTCTTCGATCGCCGTGCCGGGCCGCGCGTCACTGCCGAGCGCCAGGATGAAGATCGGTTTGGTGCCGCCGATCGCCGGCGTATATCCGGCGTGGGCCTTCCCGATCACCAGGCGCGGCAGGGCCGAGGCCGGTGCGGCCGCGGGTCCGATCGAGCCGGCTACCGTCCCCGTCACCCACAGGGTGAGCGATGCCATCACGAAGACGACGCGACGCCTCACGAGGTGGACTCCGGCGTCGCGGAGCCGCTGGGGGTCGATGGGGGCGCCGTCTCCTCACTGTCGGCGCGGCGCACCTGGAACGCGACCACCTTCCAGCCGTCCCCGATCTTCCGCAGGAAGAACCTTCCGCTGCTCTTGAACAGCGTGGAGGTGCCGTCCGCGTGGACGCCCCTCGCGCTGAAGGACACGGCGGCCATGATCGACAGCGGTTGCCCCTTCTCGTCCACCAACACCCGCGGCTTCAGCTTGCCACTGACAGGTTCGATCGTGTCGTACGAATCGCCGGCGCCCGTCCCCGCCGTCAGCATGTCCGCGTCGGCCTGGGCCTGCGTGGCGGCATCCTCCGTGAACTGGGCCCAGGCGTCGTCGTAGTGCGCGCCGTCCCAGCTGCTGGGATCCAGGAAGCTCTCGGTGTAGATCGTGTCCATGACGGCCGCGACCTCTGTGGACGCGGCGGTGGCCGCCGCCTCCAGCTTCTTCCGCTTCTGTTCGTCGGAGACGGGCACGACGAGGGCCGGTGACACCCTGAAGTCGAAGCTCGGCGTGGTGGGGTCCACCGTCGTCGTGCCGTTGGGGCCGGGCTTCTCGTCGCTCCCGCCGAACACGAGGTTGCCGCCGACGACCACCGCGCCGATCACGGCGACGGCGATGGCGATCTTCGCCACGCCGGCGCGCGTGCCGGATGAGGATGAGGATGAGGATGAGGAGGAGTGGGCACCGTTCGCCAAAACGGGCCGAAGCGTACCTGGGTTCGGCGGCCCCACCAACGACCTGCCCGTGACGATGTTGTGTCGGGAGCGCCATCGCGTGCCCCAGACGGCTGCGCGGCGGCTGTAGGATGAGCGCGTTCGGAAAGGTGTGCCGGGAAGCCTGGTCGGCAGAGAGGTCCCTCATGTCCGACTCCGATCCCAGCGGCACATCCGGGGGTGTTCGGCCCCCGTGGGCCCGCTCGGACCGCGCCTTTCCACACCGCGTCCTGCGGCCGCTGCAGGAGCTCCTCGCCAGATCAACGGCCGGCGCCGCCGTGCTGCTGGTGGCGGCGGCGCTGGCGTTGATCTGGGCGAACTCGCCGCTGCGGGACTCGTACGCCGACGTGTGGGCGACCGACCTCGTGGTGGGACTGGGCCGCTGGGCGATCCGAGATGACCTGCGGGGTTGGGTGAACGAGAGCCTCATGACCCTGTTCTTCCTCCTGGCAGGCCTGGAGATCAAGCGCGAGCTGACCAGTGGCGACCTGCGGGATCGGCGGGCCGCGGCGCTCCCGGTGCTGGCAGCGATCGGGGGGATGGCGGTCCCCGCGCTCCTGTATCTCGCCGCGAACGCGGGCTTCCCCGGCGCGAGGGGGTGGGGGATGGCGATGCCCACCGACCTCGCCCTGGTGCTGGGCGTCCTGGCGCTCGCCTCCCCGCGGGCCCCGACCAGCCTCAAGGCTTTCGTGGTCTCCCTGGCTATCAGCGATGACGTCGGCACGATCGTGGCGGTGCTGGTCGCGTACGCACGGGGCGCGTCGTTCGGCTGGGCCGTGGCCGCAGTGGGTGTGGGTCTCACGGTCCTGTTGTTGCGGCGCATCCACGTGCGGTGGATGCCGATCTACGTGGCGTTGGGGGCGGGCCTGTGGCTCGCCATGCGCGCGGCGGGCCTCAATCCCACGCTCGCAGGCGTGGTGATAGGCCTGCTGGCTCCAGCCGAGCCCTTCCAACAGCCTGCGGTGGTCAGCCGGGAGGCGACGCGCATCGCCGCAGAGACCGCCGACGAGCCGTCACCGCCCGATTCGGACGTGCTGCTGTGGCTGCGATTGGCGTGGTTGTCGAACGAGTCGGTCTCGCCCTTGGCTCGGGCCGAGCACCGCCTCCTGCCATGGGTGAGCTTCGTCATCCTGCCGGTGTTCGCCCTGGCGAACGGGGGCGTGGAGCTGTCGAGGGCGCCTCTGTCGGATCCTGCCGGGTTCCGCGTGGTGCTGGGGATCACCCTCGCGCGGCTCGTGGGCAAGGTCCTCGGCATCGTCGGTGTGAGCTGGATCGCCGTGCGGATCGGGATCGGACGGCTGCCCCCGGGTGTTCGGTGGTCGCACCTGGCCGGCGTCGGCGCTCTCGCAGGCATGGGGTTCACCGTGTCCCTGTTCGTGTCGGAGCTGGCGTTCGGCCAGACGCCGCTCTCGGACGCCGCCAGGATGGGTGTGCTGCTGTCCTCGCTCACGAGCGGTGTGGTGGGGCTGCTGGTGCTGCGGTCGATCCGCCAGCCCGCTGGCGCAACGGCGCCCGTCGACCGGCGCTGAACCCCGTTCCGGACTAGAGACGAGAGGGGCGGTCCGGGGACTTCCGCCCGAGGTCGGCGGCCGGTTCGGTCCCTATACTTCGGAGGTTCCCGGCGGGGTTGCCCCGCGCAGCCGTCGACAGACGTCTCCACTCGGCACCGATGACCAAGGAGGTTCCATGCACGTCCTGGCGCAGGAAGGCGGGGCGATCGACGCCGTCTTCGGCTCGTTCGAGAGCACCATGCTGTGGTTGATCCTCGGCGTGTCGTTCGTGGCCCTGGCCTTCGCCTACTACCTGGTTCGCGAGGTGCTGAGCGCGCCTGAGGGAACCGAGAAGATGAAGGAGATCGCCAAAGCGATCCAGGAGGGCGCCAGCGCCTATCTGAAGCGCCAGTTCTCGACCCTCGGGATCTTCCTGGCGATCCTGGCGGTGGGCCTGTTCATCGTGCTGCCTGTGCCGAAGGACGCCGTGCACTCGGCGGTCTCGATCCGATTCGGCCGGTCCGTCGCATTCATCCTCGGCGCCGGTTTCTCCGCCCTCACGGGGTTCGTGGGGATGTGGCTGGCGGTGCGCGCCAACGTGCGCACGGCCAACGCCGCCCGCGAGTCGGGCCTGCGCAAGGCGATGCGGATCGCGTTCCGCGCCGGCGGTGTGGCCGGCATGTTCACGGTGGGCCTGGGCCTGATGGGCGCCACCGTGATCCTGATCGTCTACAAGGAGGACGCCACCAGCGTGCTGGTCGGGTTCGGGTTCGGCGGCGCGCTGCTGGCCATGTTCATGCGCGTGGGCGGCGGCATCTTCACGAAGGCCGCCGACGTGGGCGCGGACCTGGTCGGCAAGGTGGAGCAGGGCATCCCCGAGGACGACCCCCGCAACGCCGCCACGATCGCCGACAACGTGGGCGACAACGTGGGCGACTGCGCCGGCATGGCCGCCGACCTGTTCGAGTCCTACGAGGTGACGCTGGTGGCCTCGCTGATCCTGGGCGCCGCCGCGTTCAGCGGGTCGCAGATCGGCGCGATCGCCGGCGTGATGTTCCCGCTGTTCGTGCGCGCCGTCGGCGTGGTGACCTCGATCATCGGCATCCTGGCGGTGACGCCGCGCTCCGAGGAGGAGCACGGCATGAAGGCGATCAACCGCGGCTTCTTCCTGTCGGCGCTGGTGTCGGCGATCGCCGTGGGCGTCATCTCAGTGGTCTACATGGACTCGATCCGTCCGGCCCTCGCGGTGATCATCGGCCTGATCCTGGCCAGCGTGATCCAGATCCTCACCCAGTACTTCACCGACACGAAGTTCCGTCCGGTGCAGGAGATCGCGGAAGCCACCGTGACCGGCCCCGCCACGACCGTGCTGGCCGGCTTCGCGATCGGGCTGGAGTCCACCGTGTGGTCGATCCTGGTGATCGGCGGCGCCATCAGCGCCGCGTTCTTCCTCGCCGACCCGCAGTCCACCAACCTGCTCGCCGAGCGCCTGTACTTCATCGCGCTCACCGGGATGGGCATGCTGACCACCGTCGGGGTCATCGTGTCGATGGACACCTTCGGTCCGATCAGCGATAACGCGCAGGGCATCGCCGAGATGTCCGGTGAGTTCGAGGGACGGCCGGCGCAGATCCTGGGCGGCCTGGACGCCATCGGCAACTCCACGAAGGCGATCACCAAGGGCATGGCGATCGCCACGGCGGTGATCGCCGCCACCTCGCTGTTCGGCTCGTTCGAGGAGGCGTTGAAGGACGCCGGGTTCAAGTTCGAGGGGATCCGCGTGGATCATCCCGACGTGCTGGTCGGGTTGCTGCTGGGTGGCGCGGTGGCGTTCCTGTTCAGCTCGCTCGCGATCCGGGCGGTCGGGCGCGCCGCGCAGCAGGTGGTGGTCGAGGTGCGCAACCAGTTCCGCGACCACCCCGGGATCATGGACTACACCGAGAAGCCCGACTACGGCGCCGTGGTGGACATCTGCACGCGGACCTCGCTCCGCGAGCTCATGACTCCGGGGCTGCTGGCCGTGCTGTCCCCGATCATCGCCGGGTTCTTCCTGAAGGCCGAGGCACTGGGCGCGTTCCTGGCGGGATCGATCCTGACCGGGCAGTTGCTGGCCGTGATGCTGTCGAACGCGGGCGGCGCCTGGGACAACGCGAAGAAGTACATCGAGGACGGCCACTTCGGCGGGAAGGGCTCGGACAGCCACAAGGCCGCGGTGATCGGCGACACGGTGGGCGACCCGTTCAAGGACACGGCCGGGCCCGCGCTCAACCCACTGATCAAGGTGATGAACCTGGTCGCGCTGCTGATCGCACCGTTGGTGGTCGCGCACGAGCACGACACGGTGCTGCGGCTGACCGTGGGCTCGGTGTCGGTCGCGGTGCTTGCCGTGATGATCTACATCTCCAAGACACGAAAGTCCGATCTGGACGACGACCTGAAGAAGGCCAACCAGATGGCCTCGGTGTAGGACGAGAACCGCGTGGGCTTCCTCAACCGGGTCTTCGGCCGGCTCACCGAGAGCGACGAGGCGCGCCTGGCCGAGGAGATCCGCTCGTGGGCCTGCACGGTCCCGGGCGCCGTGCCCGCGTCGCAGGCGCCGATGCGCGTGCCGGTGAAGCTGGCCGGTGTGGTGCGCCGCATCACCGTGTTCCCCATGGAGGGGAACGAGTCGCTCGAGGCGGTGGTGTCCGACGGGACCGGCGAGGTCACGGTGGTGTTCATGGGCCGCCGTGTGATGCCGGGCCTGAACCTGGGCACGCGCGTGGTCGTGGAGGGCGTGGCGGGTGAGCAGCGCGATGGCAGCCGGCGCATGGTGAACCCGAAGCTCGAGTTCGTCGGGTAGGAGGCGGCGCCCGTCAACGGAGCGTCAAAGCTGCGGTGCCACTCCCGTTAAGGAACCGTCAGGAAACGTCGTCGGCCCCGGTGCGGACCATAGCGTGTCTGGGTGCGCACACGTCGATCCAGGCCGCCGCCTCTCGCCTCCGCCACGCTGATCTCGTTGGGCGCAGGGTTCGTCCGTATCGGCGGAACCGTCCGCCGGCTCACCTTCGTGCCCGACGGAGGCGAAGGAAGGCTGCTCGCGACGCTCGATGACGGGAGCACCGAGCTCGACGCCCGGGTTCCGAGGATCCACGCGCGCGACTGGGCGCCAGGGTCGATCGTCGTGGCGGAGGGGGCGATGCAGGGTTCGGAGTTCGTCGTGCGGGCCTACCTGCCTCGGCCCGCGGACGACGGGGCCGGCGTGTGGATCGAGGTAGCTCCCCCCTTCTCGCCCGTCGGTTGACGGTGCGGGCGCCGCCCAGGTGCTCCAGGGTCTAGCCTCGACGTCATGACACGCGGCACGCTCCGTCTCTACCTGGGGTACGCGGCGGGCGTTGGCAAGACCTACGCCATGCTGAACGAGGGCCGCCGCCGTCGCGAGCGCGGCGCCGATGTCGTTGTGGGCTTCGTGGAGCCGCACGGCCGCCCACATACCTCGGAACAGCTGGGGGACCTCGAGGTCCTGCCACGGTGTCACTTCGACCACCGTGGTGGTGTCGTCGAGGAGATGGACGTTGAAGCGATCCTGGCCCGGCGGCCCGAGGTGGCGCTGGTGGACGAGCTGGCGCACGCCAACGCCCCCGGGTCGCGCAACCCGACGCGATGGCAGGACGTCGAGGAGCTGCTCGAGGGAGGGATCCACGTGGTCTCGACCCTGAACATCCAGCACATCGGATCCCTGAACGACGTGATCACCCGCATCACCGGCAGCCAGGAACCCGTGACGGTTCCCGACGAGATCGTGCGCCGGGCGGAGCAGCAGGAGCTCGTGGACATGACGCCGCAGGCGCTCCGGCGCCGGATCGCGCACGGCAACGTGTACCCCCCGGAGAGGATCGACGCGGCGCTGTCCAACACCTTCCGCGAGGGGAACCTCGGCGCCCTCCGTGAGCTGGCGTTGCTGTGGCTGGCCGACCGCGTCGACGAGTCGCTTCAGGCCTACAGGAAGGACCACGAGATCGAGGGGCCATGGGAGACGCGGGAGCGGATCCTGGTGGCTGTCACGGGGCGCGCCGGCGACGAGATGGTCGTGCGCCGAGCGGCCAGGATGGCGGCTCGGCGCGGGGGCGAGCTCCTGGCCGTCCACGTGATCCCCGAGGACGGCCTGGATACCGGTACCGAGGTTGGAGGCTCGCGTGCACTGGTGGAACAGCTCGGGGGATCGTTCCGAGAGGTCCTCGGCCGGAGCATCCCCGACGGGCTGCTCGACGTCGCGCGCAGCGAGAACGTCACGCAACTGGTGGTGGGCTCCAGCAGCCGGAGCCGGTGGA
>JBDUEF010000057.1:0-13421 GCA_040002535.1 Actinomycetota bacterium
TCCCGGCGGCGACGATCACCTCGTCCGGGCCCTGCGCCGGTTCGTGCGGCGGCTGGCGCCGGGACCCGACGAGTTCGTGACCGTCATGATCCCCGAACTCCTCACGAGCACGTCATGGTGGCAGTTCCTGCGTTCGAGCGGGAACCTGATGCTGAAGACGTCGTTCCTGTTCGAGACGGGGGTCGTCGTCACTGACATCCCCCTGCTTCCCCAGGAACGGGCGCAGGTCGAGGCTCATGCCGCCCGCCCCCTAGAACCGGAGCGCAGCGTGGTGTTGGTGCCCGTGTCCGGGATCCACGACGCGGCCGTACGTGCTGTCGTGTATGCGAAGTCCCTCCGCCCCGTCGACATCGAGGGGATCTACTTCGTGACCGATCAGGACGAGGTGCCTGGCGTGATCGAGGGGTGGCATGAGCGGCAGATCGACGTTCCGCTCGTGCTCGTCGAGGCGGCCTTCCGCGATCTGGGGGACCCCCTGCTGGCCGAGATCCGCCGACACACCTCGCGCGCCGACACCGTGGTCACCGTCGTGCTGCCTGAGCTGATCCCGGCGCACTGGTGGGAGAACCTGCTGCACAACCAGACGGCCTTCTACATCAAGCGGCTCCTGCTCTTCGAGCCGCAGGTGGTGGTGACGAGCGTGCCCTTCCATCTGCGCGACGCCGAGGACGCGACCACGAGCACGTAGCATCGGAGCTCTCTCATGTCGAACGTCCCGACGACCGCCGTCCCGCCTCCCGCCGGATCCAAGGGCGTCGTGAAGCGCCTGCTGGTGGGTCGCGCGGTCTCAAGCTCCCACCTTGAACACACGCTGTTGCCCAAGTGGCTGGCGTTGCCGGTGTTCAGCTCCGACGCTCTCTCCTCAGTGGCGTACGCCTCAGAGGAGATCCTGCGCGTGCTGCTGATCACGAGCGTGGGCGCGGCCGGCCTCGTGACGCCGATCGCGACCGCGATCGCGGCGCTGATGATCATCGTGGTCGCGTCGTACCGGCAGACGGTCCGCGCGTACCCCAGCGGCGGCGGCGCGTACATCGTCAGCAAGGACAATCTCGGCCAGACGCCAGGTCTGATCGCGGCGTCAGCGCTGCTGGTCGACTACATGATGACCGTGGTCGTCTCGGTCGTCGCCGGCGTCGTCGCCATGATCTCAGCACTGCCGGGTCTCGCGCCCTATCGGGTGGCGTTCGCGGTCGGCTTCGTCGTGCTGATCACGCTGGCGAACCTGCGCGGCGTCAAGGAGGCCGGCACCATCTTCGCGGTTCCCACCTACTGCTTCATCGTGTCGATCGTCGTGCTGATCGTGGTCGGTGTCGCGAGGTGCGCCACTGGCGGCTGCCCCGTCGCGCACCTGCCGCCCGGCATCTTCCCCGAGGGGGACCTGGCTACCACCGTGGGGGCGGTGTCGGTGTTCGCCATCCTTCGGGCCTTCTCGTCGGGTGCCACCGCGCTCACCGGGGTGGAGGCGATCTCCAACGGCGTCCCGGCTTTCCGCCGCCCGCAGGCAAAGAACGCCTCCAACACACTCGCGATCATGGGCGCGATCTCCGTCGCCATGTTCGTGGGCATCTCCTTCCTCACCACGCACATCCATGGCATCACGATCAGCGCGGATCGCTCGGTGGTCTCCCAGATCGCGTCCGCGATCTTCGGTGGCTCCAGTCCGTTCTTCTACGTCGTGCAGGCGTTCACCGCCGCCATCCTGATCCTGGCGGCCAACACCGCCTATCAGGACTTCCCCCGGCTGGCCTCGATCTTGGCCCGTGACCGTTTCATGCCTCGCCAGTTCGTGAACCGCGGCGATCGTCTGGTCTTCTCCAACGGCGTGATCGGCCTGGCGCTGGGCTCGATCGTCGTGATCGTGACCTTCCATGCTGACCTCAACAAGCTGATCCAGCTGTACGTCGTCGGCGTCTTCACGTCGTTCACGCTGTCGCAGGCGGGCATGGTGCGGCACTGGCTCGCTGAGCGGCACAAGGGTCCGGAGGCCGCGAGCGGATGGAAGACATCGATCGTGATCAACGCCATCGGGGCGGTCACGACCGCCGTCGTGCTCGTGGTCGTGACGGCGACGAAGTTCAAGGGCGGTGCGTGGCTATCGATCCTGGTGATGGCCGCCATCGTGCCGACGTTCAAGGCGATCCATCGGCATTACCAGGCGGTGAGCGAGCAGCTGCGGCAGGGGGCGATCGAGGCCGACGTCTCTGGCTCGAACCGCGTGGTGCTGCTGGTCTCGGATCTGTCCGCCGCGACCGCCGAGGCCCTGGGCTACGTGAGGAGCTGCCGGCCACAGGAGCTGCACTCGGTGTACACAGGCTCGGGGGGGCTCACGCCCGAGGTGCAGGAGGAGTGGCGGACGTTCAGCGGCGGCGGAGCCGACCTGGAACCGCTGACTGCCCGAGGAGGCGATGTGCTCGAGGCGGTTCGCGGCTATCTGAGCGGCATCGCCCGGGATCCCGACGACTTCGTCACCGTCGTTATTCCGGAGATGGTGCACGGTGGCATCGCCGCCTACCTGTTGCGCCGCCGGCCGTTGGTGCGCCTCAAGGCGGGGCTGCTGCGAGAGCCGAACGTCGTGGTTGCCGACGTGCCGGTCTGGCGCGAGGACGGAGAACCCGCCGGGAGGGCGGCGCGGCCGCTGATCCGGCAGCGCACGGTCACGCTGGTGTTCGTGTCGGCGGTGCACGACGCGACGGTGCGCGCGGTGAATTACGCCAGATCGTTGGGTGCCTCGGAGACCCGCGCCGTGCACTTCGACCTTGACCCCGACGTCTCTCGCCGAATCGAGGAGGAGTGGTTCGACCGGCGCCTGGGCATCCCGCTGGATGTGGTGGAGGCGCCCTTCCGGGACCTCAACGGCCCCATGTTAACGGAGGTGCTGCGCTTCACCGCGCGGACCGACACCCTCGTCACCGTCGTGCTGCCCGAGTTCGTCGTGCGGAAGCGATGGCACCTCATCCTGCACAACCAGAACGCACTCTTCGTCAAACGCCTGTTCCTGTTCGAGGACCGGGTGGTCCTGTCCAGCGTCCCATTCGTCCTGACCGGCGAGGCCGAGACCTCCGGCGCTCCGGTGCGCTAGGTTTGACCCCCGCAGTTCACACGGAGGTGGGCAGAGCGTGAACATCCGACCGGTGACGACCGAGGACGCCGGGTTTCTGCAGACGATGCTGTACGAGGCCGCCCGGTGGAACCCGGACTGGCCGTTCGAGTCGATGGCGACCGTCCTGGCCGAGCCCGTCCTCACGCGCTACCACCAGGACTGGGGGCGCCCGGGCGACGGGGGCGTGGTCGCGGAGCTCGACGGCGTGCCGGTCGGCGCCTGTTGGTACCGCCAGTTCACGCCCGACGCCCCCGGCTACGGCTTCGTGGACGAGAAGACACCGGAGCTGTCGATCGCGGTGGCGCCGCTGCATCGCCGCAAGGGGATCGGTGAGGCGCTGCTGCGCGCCGCGAAGGTCCAGGCGCGTGAGGAGGGTTTCCAGTCACTGTCGCTCTCGGTCGCCGCGCACAACCGGAGCCGCATGATGTATCAGCGCACCGGCTTCGAGAAGGTGGCCGAGGACGGCGGGTCCTGGACCATGGTGGCGAACCTCTAGCCCTGGAGGCTACGGGGCAGGATCCTGGGACCCGCGCAGGCGATCGATCGCCGCGTACTCCGCCCGGACGGCGCGCCAGCGCCGTGTGATGTATACGACGCCCAGCACCGCGATCGCCCCGCCGATCAGCCAGGAGAACGGCTGGAGCGTGTGCTCCACCGCCATCCACCGGCCGCCGGCGCGATAGCCGAGGTACGCGATGGCGGCCACGAACGGCAGGCACCCCATGACCGTGTAGACGGTGAATCGCACGATGTTCATGCGGGCGATGCCGGCCGGCAGGGAGATGAAGGTCCGGATCACGGGCAACAGCCGTCCGAGGAACACGGCGGCGTGGCCGCGGCGCTCGAACCACTCGTCGGCTCGGGCGATCTCGTGCGGCCGGACCAGCAGGTAGCGTCCGAACCGGGCCAGCAGCGGCCGGCCACCCACGGCGCCCGCCCAGTACGCGAGCCAGGACCCGGCCAGGTTCCCCGCGGTGCCGGCCAGGATCACCAGCGCCAAGTTCAGCTGCTGGGCCTCGCCGACGGATCCGGCGCTGGCCAGCGCCCCGCCGAACAGCATGGTGACCTCGCTGGGGATGGGGACGCACGCCGACTCCAGCAGCATGAGGACGAAGACGGCCAGGTAGCCGTAGTCGAGGATCAACCGGGTGAGGGTGTCGCTGAAGATGGCGAGCAGGGCGGTCTCCAGGGTCGTGATGGGGCTCTCCGAGGGTAGCAGCGGGACCTCCGGGGAATACACGGACCGAGCCCGGCGTTCCCCCTGCTTCGAACGAGCCGTTGCTGCCCTCCCGGGTCCCGGCTCCACCCCCCCGGTTGCGCCGGGTGGTACCGTCCCCGCCCGGAGGCCATCGTTCCCGTCCCAGCCCTCCGCCTCCCGAGTAGAAGGAATCGAGTACCGACATATGCCCGGAACCCTGGTCGTCGTGGAATCGCCCTCGAAGGCGAAGACCATCGAGAAGTACCTCGGCGGTGGCTACACCGTCCGCGCCTCGTACGGGCACATCCGCGATCTGCCCAAATCCAAGCTCGGGGTGGACCCCGAGCACGACTTCGCGCCCGACTACATGGTGCCGGAGGCATCGGAGCGCCACGTCCGGGAGCTGAAGAGCGCCCTGAAGCGCGCCGACAACCTCATCCTGGCGACGGACTACGACCGCGAGGGCGAGGCGATCGCCTGGCACGTGGCCACCCTGTTGGGGGTGGAGCCCTCCGAGGCCAGGCGCGTCACCTTCACCGAGATCACGAAGGACGCGATCCTTGAGGCGTTCCGCCATCCCCGGGAGATCGACCTGCGGCTGGTGGAGGCCCAACAGGCGCGGCGGATCCTCGATCGTCTGGTGGGGTACCGGATCAGCCCGATCCTGTGGCGGCGGGTCCGCCCCGGCCTCTCCGCCGGCCGCGTCCAGTCCGTCGCGGTGCGCCTGATCGTGGAGCGCGAGCGCCAGATCCAGGCGTTCGTGCCGATCGAGTACTGGAGCGTGGACGTCCGCCTCACCCCCGAGGATCCTCAGCAACCGTTCCTGGCCCGGCTCACGGAGATCCCCGCGGGGAAGCTGGCGACGGCGCCGGACAAGAAGGGCGTGCACCTGGCTGCCGAGGCCGACGCGGCCGGGCACGTGGATCGCCTGGGTGGAGCCGGCTACCGGGTTGCCGGGGTTGAGCAGAAGGAGCGCAAGCGCTCGCCCTCCCCCCCGTTCACGACCTCGACCCTGCAGCAGGAGGCAGCACGCAAGCTCGGGTTCGGCGCGCGACGCACCATGTCGGTCGCCCAGCGACTGTACGAGGGGGTCGACCTGCCCGGCGAGGGCACCGTGGGGCTGATCACCTATATGAGGACCGACTCGGTGAGCATCGCCGACACCGCGCTGCGGGAGATCGCCGAGCTGGTGAAGACCGAGTACGGCGAGGCCTACACGATCGCCGACCCGCGCCGGTACAAGACGCGATCGCGCAACGCGCAGGAGGCGCACGAGGCGATCCGGCCCACCAGTGTCCTGCGGTCACCGGCACGGGTGGCGGGCGTCCTGGATCGGGACCAGCTCCGCCTGTACACCATGATCTGGCAGCGGACCATGGCCACCCAGATGGCGGAGGCCCGCTTCAACCAGGTCGGCGTGAACGTCGAAGCGACCGCCGGCGACCAGACGCGGTACGGGCTGCGCGCCACCGGTCAGACGCTGGTGTTCGACGGGTTCCGTCGCGTCTACTTCGAGGGCCGCGACGACGCGCCCGACGAGGACGCGGAGTCCATGCTGCCGGCACTCACGGCCGAGCAGGTGCTGCGCATGCTGGAGGTCCTGCCGGAGCAGCACTTCACACAGCCGCCGCCGCGGTTCTCCGAGGCCTCGCTCGTGAAGACCCTGGAGGAGCTCGGGATCGGCCGCCCCTCCACCTACGCCTCGATCATCGGCACGATCCAGGAACGCGGGTACGTCCGCCTGGAGGACAAGCGCTTCTATCCCGAGGACGTGGGGATGGTCGTGACCGACAAGTTGATCGAGCACTTCCCCGACGTCGTCGACGTCACCTTCACCTCGCACCTGGAGGAGGAGCTCGACGAGATCGCCGAGGGTCAGATCGGCTGGACGCAGGTGCTGCACGAGTTCAACGGCCCCTTCGAGCGGGCGCTGGAGAAGGCCGAGCACGCCTTCGAGCGCTATGAGGAAGAGCTGGACGAGCTGTGCCCGCTCTGCCCCACGGAGGGCCGCGAGCCCGGGAAGCTGCAGGTGAAGCTCGGCCGGTTCGGCAAGTTCATCGGCTGTCCCAACTACCCCGAGTGCCGGTACATCCGCAACATGGACGGCACGGAGCGGCCGGAGCCGGAGATGCTCGACGAGACGTGCCCCGAATGTGGCACGCACAAGCTGCAGAGACGGGTCGGGCGGTTCGGCCCCTTCGTGGGCTGCAGCGGCTACCCCGACTGCACCTACATCAAGAAGGACCCGCCGAAGACGATCGGTGTCACCTGCCCACAGTGCACGCAGGGCGAGCTGATCGAGAAGCGCAGCCGTTTCGGGACGCTGTTCTACAGCTGCGAGCGGTACCCCGAGTGTGACTTCGCGGCGGGCAACCCGCCCGACGCCGATCACCCGTGTCCGGAGTGCGGCTCGCTGCTCCTGCGCCGTCCGAAGTCGTTGCGTTGCTGGAACTGTGGGGCCGAGCTGGACCCCGAGTATCAGGTGACGAAGTCCGGCGACGTCGAGGAGGAGGCCGCGGCCCGCGCTGCGAAGGCCGTGGCCAAGGCTGCACGCGCAGCCGCCAAGGCCAGGAAGGCCCCCAAGAAGGTCCCCGCCAAGAAGAAGAGGACCGCCCCGAAGAAGCCGGCGGCCACGAAGAAGCCTCCCGCCGCGACCGTCGTGAGCGCCGAGTCCGTCCCGGAGGGCTAGCCGGCGGTGTCGAGCTTCGCCGACGAGGTCGCGGCCCTCCGCGGAACCCGCTCGGCGACCCTGAAGGATCTGCTGGGCCATCCGCAGTTCCAGCGGCTGCTCGCGGCCATGACGATCTCCTCGCTCGGGGACTGGGTGGGATTCACGGCCGTGGTGGCGCTCGTCACGCGGCTGGCCTCCACGTCCGACACCGCCGCGCTCGGCGCTGTCGCCGCGGTCATGACCGCCCGGACGCTGCCGGCGATCCTGTTCGGTCCGTTCGCAGGCGCGCTGGTCGACGGACTCGACCGGCGCAAGATCATGATTGCCTCCGACATCGGCCGCGGCGCGATGTACGCGTTGATGCCCTTCCTGGGAGCGGTGTTCCCGATCCTGGTGCTGTCGTTCCTCATCGAATGCCTGTCGCTCCTGTGGACCCCGGCGCGGGACGCGAGCCTGCCGAACCTCGTGCCGCGGCGCCAGCTCTCGAACGCGAACTCGCTCGGGCTGCTGAGCGCCTACGGCACCCTGCCGCTGGGCGGCGCGGTGGCCCTGCTGCTCGCGACGGTGTCGGCGGCGGTCGGCCAGCAGATCGCGTACTTCAAGGGCCATACCGAGTCGCTAGCGCTCTGGCTCGATGCCGTCACGTTCACCTTCTCCGCCGTCATGGTGGCGGGGGTGGCGCTGCGTGGACCTGCCACCGGTGTCGAGGCGCACCTGGATCTGCGCCGGGTGTGGACCGACATGAAGCAGGGCGTGCGGTTCCTGCTGTCCAACCCGCTCACGCGCGCCATGGCGCCGGGGATCCTCGCCGCATTCACCGCCACCGGGGCCGTGCTGTCGTTGGGATCGACCTTCGCCGCCAGCACGCTGGGCGCCAGAACGGCCGGCTGGCCCATCCTGGTGACCGCCTTCGGCGCCGGCATGGCATCGGGGATCGTGTCGCTGAACTTCGCGGGCAAGATGCTCGACCGTGAGCTGGTCTTCTCCTACTCGTTCCTGGTGGCGGCCATCGCGCTGGCGTTGCTGGCCGTGATGCCCAACATCTCCACGGCCGCTCTGGCTACCGCCGGGCTGGGCGTCGCCACGGGCGTGCTCTGGGTGACCGGGTACACCCTGTTGCAGGAGAACGTCGCCGACGAGTTCCGCGGCCGAACCTTCGGCTCGATCACGGTGGTGTCCAGGCTGTCGCTGCTGCTGTCGCTCACGGTGTTCCCCACCCTGGCGATCGCCTTCGGCAACCACGCGTTCTTCGTGAGCGGTCAGCGCATCGATCTGTCCGGCACACGGCTGGCCCTGCTGACGGCGGGCGCCGGCGTTATCCTCGCGGGATGGGTCACCCGTTCGGGTCTCAAACGGCTCCGGCTCACCCGGCCTAAGGCGTTGTCGCTGGTGCCGAAGCTGAAGCGGCCGCCCGCCACGGGCCTGTTCATCGCCTTCGAGGGCGTGGAAGGGGCGGGCAAGGGGACGCAGGTGAAGCTGCTGGAAGAGCACCTGCGCTCGCTGGGGCACGAGGTGCTGGTCACCCGGGAACCCGGGGGCACCGACCTGGGCGAGCACCTCCGCGAGCTGCTGCTCGACCCCATGACCGGCAACGTCGAGGCGCGAACCGAGGCGCTGCTCTTCGCGGCCAGCCGCTCGCAGCACGTGGCGGCCGTGATCCGGCCGGCGCTGGCGGCGGGCAAGATCGTGATCTGCGACCGATACGTCGACTCATCGCTGGCCTACCAGGGGTGGGCTCGAGGGCTGGGCGAACAGGACGTGTTGACCTTGAACGTGTGGGCCACGCAGGGCCTCTTCCCCGACATGGTGCTGCTGCTGCACGTGGAGCCCGAACTGGGCCTCCTACGATCCACCGAGGCGCCGGACCGGATGGAGCTGGAGGGGGGCGACTTCCACGCGAAGGTGGCCGATGCGTTCCTGAAGATCGCCGAGGAGCATCCGGAGCGCTTCGTGGTGATCGACTCGGACAAGGAGCCGGCGCTGGTGGCCGACGAGGTCCGCGCCGCCGCCGACCGCCTGCTGCGGGATCGCTCCGACGAGCACGGGGATCCGGCCCGTGCCTAGCCCCGTGTTGGAGCAGGTGCCGGGACAGCAGCAGGCCATCACGTTCCTGGTGCAGGCGGCGGCCCGGCCGCACCACGCGTACGTGCTGGCGGGGCCGGAGGGCTCAGGCAAATCCCTAGCGGCGCGGGCGTTCGCCGCTGCGTTGCTGTGCCCCGACGGCGGGTGCGGAGCCTGCCGCGCATGCCGGCTGGCCCTGCAGGATCATCACCCGAACGAGTTCATCGTGGAGCCCGAGGGCCGCGACATCCACGTGGACACCGTGCGCGAGGAGGTGTGGCACCCGGCGCATCGCACCCCGCCCGAACCGGGGCGCAAGGTCTTCATGATCCGCGAGGCGGATCGGTTGTCGCCCGCAGCCGCCGACACGCTGCTGAAGGTGCTGGAGGAGCCGCCGGCCGACGCCGTGGTGCTGCTGCTGTCGGCACGCGCGCACGAGCTGCCCGACACCGTGTTGTCGCGCTGCCACCTCGTCACGTTCAGCGCGCTGACGGAGGCGTTCGTCGTGGAGGCCCTGACCGAGGAGGGCGTGGAGTCCACCCGGGCTCGGCTGGCCGCCAGGCTGACAGGGGGGAACATGGGCCGCGCGCGTCGATTGGCGAAGGATCCCCGGGGGCTCGCGTTCCGCGACGCCGCGCGGGAGGCCGTGCGTCTGGCCGCAGAGGGTCCGGCCGGGGCGCTCGCCGCTGCCGAGGTGGTGCTGGACGCCGCCAAAACCTACAAGGCGGGACTGAAGGGTGAGCTGGAGGCCGAGCTGGTCCCGTTCCTGGATGAAGGGGGCCGCCCCGAGGACGCCTACCGGGGGGCCATCCGTCGGATCGAGATCCGCCACAAGCGCCGGGAGCGGCGCAGCGAGCGCGACTACGTGGACTGGGTGTTGCTGGCGGTGTCGTCGCTCCTTCGCGACCGGATCGTCGCCGCCGTCGGCGGGACCGGCGAGATCCTGCTGAACCCCGACCTCGTGCCCGACGACTCGCTCAGCGTGCCGCGCGCAGCGGCCGGCCTCTCCGGCGTCGAGGCGGCCCGCGCCGCGCTGGCCGAGGACTTCAACCTCAACACCCGGTTGCTGGTGGAGCAGGCGTTCCTGCGCCTCGGCGAGCTGGCCGCGTAGCCACCGTCGCGGCGGGCCGCGCCGCCGGCAGAACAGTGGTGCTGGCACCACTGTCGTTGGGGACGCACCGCTGCCACCCTTGGAGATGAGATGACGGTTCGAGTGCTCATCGTGGACGATCAGGAGCCCTTCCGGGAGGCCGCCCGGATGGTGGTGGACATCACCGACGGCTTCGAGGTCGTGGGCGAGGCCGAGACCGGCGAGGACTCTGTGCGGATGGCCGAGGAGCTCCACCCCGACCTCGTGCTGATGGACGTGAACCTGCCGGGCATCAACGGCCTCGACGCCACCCGCCAGATCCTTGGGCAGGGCGGCTGCAGCGTGGTGGTGCTGCTGCTGTCCACCTACGAGGAGGAGGAGTACGCCCCGCGTGCCGCCGAGTGCGGCGCCGCCGCCTACATCCCGAAGTCGGCCTTCGGACCGGACCGCCTTGAGGCAGCGTGGGAGGCTGCCACCTCCGCCTGACGCTCAGCCCACCGGCACGCGGCCGCTGACCGTGGTGCCGGCGCCCGGCTCCGACGTCACCGACAGGGACCCGCCGATCGCCTCCAGGCGGTCCACCATGCCCTGCAGCCCGGTGCCGCTGCCGGCCGTCGCCACATCGAACCCGGCGCCGTCGTCGCGGACCTCGAACGTGAGATGCCCCTTGTGCTGTGCGAGCCGGACCTTCACGCCGGAGGCCTCCGCGTACTTCGCCACGTTGCTGAGGGCTTCCAGCGAGCAGAAGTACACGGCGGCCTCGATCTCGGGCGTGTACCGGCCGACGCTGTCCGCCTCCAGCGTGACGGGGACCAGCGACTTGCGGGCCTGCCCCTCCAGCGCGGTCGCGAGGCCCTTGTCGGCCAGCAGTGGCGGGTAGATACCGCGTGCGAGGTCTCGAAGGTTCTCAAGCGCGTCGCTCGCCTCGGCCTGCAGCTGCCCCAACAGGTCGTGGGCGGCCGTGACGTCGCGGTCCATCACACTATCGGCCAGGCGGAGCTTCACCGCCAGCGCCACGATCTGCTGCTGCGCACCGTCATGAATGTTGCGTTCCAGACGTTTCGCACGTTCGTCCTGCGCCGCCACGATCCGGCGGCGCGAGTCCCGCAGGTCCTGTACGAGCCGCACGTTCCGAAGCGCAAGCCCCGCCTGCGACGCGAGCCCGTTCACCAGCCGCTCCTTCGTCGGGTCCATCGGATCGTTCGCCGGCAGATGCAGCGTGATGGCGCCGAGCAGGTCGCCTTGATGGGTGACGGGGAAGGTCGAGACGCCCTCGAAGAACGGGAGCTCCTCGCCCGTGACCGGAACCGTCGCCACCGCCTCGAGATCGGCCGGCCACGCGGCGACGGGTGCTAGATCGCGATCCCGGCGCAGCCACACCCGCGTCTCCGCCGCGCCGGTGCTCGCCGAGAGCAGCTGCGCCATCCGCGGCAGGACCTCGTCGATCGAGTACGTCTCGCCGACCCGCTCGGAGAACTCGCTCAGCACCTCGAACGGCGTCGCCCGCCTGCCGTACACGATCCGGTCGGCGACCTTGCGGGCGCGACGCCGCACCGGGTTGAACGTGAGCACGAACAGCACCACCGCCGCAACCGACCCCAGGAAGCTGAGCGCCGCCAACGCCAGTGCTGCGACGTAGATCACCGTGATGAAGACGGCGACGATCGTGAACACGGCGGCCTTCTTGATCACCAGGTCGAGGTCGTACAGCCGGTATCGCATGATCGCGATCGCGCTCGCGACCGGGAGGCCCAGGGTCGCCGACCCGATCAGGAGGAAGAACGCGACGTCGTTCGCGGTCGAGGACTGGTCCGGGCCCGCGAATGCGCCGGTCACGACCACCGCGATGAGTGAGATCAGGAACAAGGCGGCCGACCAGGCGAGCCACCGGATCTGCTGCCGCTCCTCTCCGCGCGATCGCCGGAACCGCACCACCACCGAGACGAGCGACGGGGCAGCTCCGGCCGCGAATAACACCGCCCGCACGGCCGCCATCCAAGTCCACGAGGACAACGCGCCCACGGCGAACGGGTTCCTGACAGAGGTGCCGGTGTCGAGCTCGATCGTCGGAGAGACGATCCCGGTATGCAGCAGACCGACGACGCCGCTCGCGATCAGCAGCCACAGGACCGGCCGCCACCGGCGTGACGGGAGATGTCCGTCGGGGAACAGCAGGAACGTCGACAGCAGCGAGCCCAGGGCGACGGGGAACATCAGGTACCCGAGCTCGGCGACCAACGGCCCTCCCGGCAGGCCGGGAAGGTTCGAATCCGCCCGCGACGCGTACTCCCCGGTGAGGATCCCCAGGCTGATCGAGACGGCGGTGACCTGGAAGAGCGGTCCGAGCGGGTTCCCCGGAGCCTTCGACGTGAGGACGGCGCCCACGGTCGCCGTGCCGAGGATCCCGGCCAAGAACATGAGCACGAAAGGGATCTCGCCGGACGTCGTCGTCGTGTCGCCCACCGTGAGATACACCGCGGCGCCCAGCTCGATCACGGTGAGCGCAGCGGTCACCCGCGAGACGACGAGGCGCGTACGGCCGGTCACGACGCCGACCCCGCCGTGACGGGAACCCGACCGGTCACGGTCGTGCCCGCGCCGGGAGCGCTGTCGACCTCGAGGGTGCCGCCGACCGCGTCGAGGCGGTCGGCCATGCCCTGCAGTCCCGTGCCGTAGCCGGTGGCACGGGTGTCGAAACCGGCGCCGTCGTCGTGAACCCGGAAGGTGAGGTCGCCGTCGTCGCAGGCCAGGGCGAGCTCGGCTCGGGTGGCGCCGGCGTACTTCGCCACGTTGTTGAGCGCCTCCAGGGAGCAGAAGTACACAGCCGACTCGACGTCGCGCGGGTAACGGCCTACGCCCGAGGCCTCGACGCTGACCGGTAGCGCCGCCTTGCGCGCCTGGCCCTGCAGCGCCGCCGCCAGCCCCTGGTCGGCGAGCAGCGGCGGGTAGATCCCCCGCGCGATGTCGCGCAGGTCCTCCAGGGCCTCGGTCGCTACACCCTGCAGGCGATCGAGCAGCTCGCGCTCCTTCTCGGGATCGCGTCCGATCAGCTGCTGGGCGAGCTTGAGCTGCACCGACAGCGCGACCAGCTGCTGCTGCGCGCCGTCGTGCAGGTCGCGTTCGATCTTGCGGCGCTCCTCGTCCTGGGCCGCCACCAGGCGCTGGCGCGAGGCTCGCAGCTCCTCGATCAGGCGAACGTTGCGCAAGACGAGCTGAGCCTGACGGGCGAGGTCCTCGACCAGACGCGCGCGGGCCGGGGTCATCGGATCGGCGGCCGGCATCACCACCGATAGGGCGCCCA
>JBDUEF010000058.1:0-13083 GCA_040002535.1 Actinomycetota bacterium
CGCGGTCGAGCGCTCACGAGAGGCCGCGCGCGCCCTGGACAAGGCGGCCAGCAAGGGCATCGTGCACCCCCGGACCGCCGCACGCCGCAAGAGCCGCCTCGCCCGGGCCGCCAACCGCGCCGCCGCCCCCTCGGCGTAGCTCGCCGCAGCGCTTAAGGCGCGGCGATGGCCGCGATCAATGTGGGCATCACGACCTCGCCGCTGGCCCCCGACTTCAGCGCCCGGTCCGCCTGGGTGATCCGGTCGTGGATCGTCACCAGCTCGGCCATCGTGAACCTGTTCGCCTGCTCGCGATAGCGCCGCGCCTGCCAGTCGAAGCGAAGACCGGCCAGCCGCGCGAGCTCCGCAGGCGCCGTGCGAGCGGGGTGCGCGCGCACCTTCATCAGGTCCCGGAGGCGACTCGCGATGCCGCCGAGCACCATCAGGGCATCGTCGCGACCCTCCTCGAGGGCGCGGAGCGAGCGGATCGCGCCCGCCAGATCCCTGGCGAACGCGCGGTCACACAGATCCCAGACCTTCTGCTCCCCCAAGCCCCGGAACTGGCGCGTCACGAGCTGCGGTGTGAGCCGTTGCCCGGGGAAGGCCGAGGCGAGCTGCTCCAACGCCGAGGCGAGCTCGGCCGGGTCCTCGCCGAGGATCTCCACCATCGAATGGGCGGCCGGGTTCGCCAGATCGATCTGACGCGTCCGAGCCCGCTGGATCAGCCAGGGTTCCAGGTCCTTGCGCACGATCTTCAGCTCCCGAACCTCGCCGGCCGCCTGCACGGCCCGTTCCAGTGCGGCCGGGGGCTTGCCGCGCTCCGCCGTCCGGCAGCAGATCACCAATCGAGCGTCGGGGTCGGGTGCGCCGAGGTAGGCGATGAGCTCGGCCACGGCCTCCTTCGACAGCGATCGCGCGTCGGTGACCATCAGGGCTCTCGGCTCGCCGAACAGCGAGGGCGTGGCGAGGTCGTGGAGCTCGCCACCCAGCCACTGCGTGGCGTCGACCTCGGCGGGCTTGAGATCGCCCAGCAGCCGCAGCGCCTCCTCGCGCAGGAGGAAGTCGTCCTCACCCCACAGGAGTATCGGGCCCACCGGTGCGGTCGGAGCGCTCACGCAACGAGCCTACCTGGAAGGCCGGACGGCGTTAGCGCCAGGCGGCGACGCCTGGTGATACGTCCTCGGTGCTCGCGCTGCCGTTCGGTCCCGACCCGTCGGGACGAACATCCTCACCACCGCGTTCGGCCGCCCCACGAAGGACCTCGGCCTCGGACTCGGCCCGCTTGCGGGCCTCCTCCGCCTTCTCCACACGCTTCATGAGCTCCGGGATCTGATTGCGCAGGCGCTCGACCTCCGACTCGAGCTGAGGATCGCTGGTGACGACCTCACCTCGTTCCTTCGCGAAGCGCAGCACCGCCTCGGCCGCCTCCGCCGCTCCGTAGGCCCGCCGGGCCCTGGCCTCGGTCTGCTCCAGGCGATCCTCGAGCTCGGCAACGATCGATGCGACATCTGCGGGCAGGTCGGCGTCCTCGTGAGAGCGATCCGGCGCGATCTGGGGTTGCGGTCGGGAGGCCGCCTCCTCGAGCTGCCGTTCCAACTCCTGGATCCTGGCTGCGCCGCGCTCCACCTCAGACTGCAGGAGCTGCGCGGTCTCGCTGGCCTCGCTCGGTTCACCGGTGGCCTCGGCCGCTGTGGTCGCCGCGGTGGTGGCGGCGGCGAGGTCGGCCTCCAACACCTGTTGGCGCAACCGGAAGTCCTCTGCCTGCACGCGAACGGTCTCGTAGGACTCCTGCAGCTTCTGCAGGTTCGCCTCCGACGCCGCCAGATCGGCTGCGGCCGCCTCCGCCCGATCCCGCGCCTCTCGTTGCGTGGTCGCCGCTGCCTGGGCTCGCTCCTCGGCGCCCATCAAGGCGGTCTCCACCTCGACCAGGCGCGCCTCCACGGGGGTCAGGCCCTCGTGGACCTCGCCGCTACGAGCGCGCTCCTGCAGCTCACCAACGCGCGCCTCCAGGTTGTGAGTTCGCTCCAGCTCTCGCATCTGCCCTGCCACCGCCGCGAGCTCCGTCTCGAACTGCGCCGCGCGGCCCTGCGCATCGCGCGCCCCCGCCTCGGCCGAGGCGAGCGCCTCCGACGCGTCGGTCGCGCGCTGCTCCGCCTGCTGGGCTCGCTCCAGGGCCTCGGCGAGCTGCTGCTCGGCTCCATCGTGGGCTGCCTGCAACTCGTCCACGCGCCCCTGAAGGGGATCGTGCGCCTCCTCGATCTGGCGCAGGTTGGTCGACGCGGCCTCGAGCTGCGTCTGGAGCTCGGTCGCGCGCGACTCCGCGGCGAGCGCCTGGGCGCGCGCCGCCTCAAGATCAGCTTCGAGCTCCTGCACGCGGCGCACGTGCTCGGCCGCGGCCTCAACCGCGGTCGCGCGGTCGCCCTCCGCCGCCTGCGAACGTTCGTGGAGATCGGCCAGCTCGGCGATGAGGCGTGCACGCTCCTCTTCGGCCTTGCCCATCGTGTCGAGGGCCTGCTGCGCGTCCTCGGCAGCCCGCTCGATCTCGGCGTCGAACTCCGCGGCACGCCTCTGGGCCTCCTGCTCGACCTCCATGAGCCGGACGAGCTCGCTGCGTGCGCCGTCTCGCTCGAGCTGCGTGACGGCCAACGATTCCGTCATCTCCTCGGCCCGGTGGATGGCTGCCTCCAGCTCGGAAATGTGGCCCTCCTCCCGCGCGATGGCCTCGGCGAGCTGCCCCTCGAGATCCCCCACGCGCGAGCCGACCGTGTCGACCTCCGCGCGAGCGTCGGCTTCCGACGCCGTTGCGGTCGCCAGGCGTTCGAGCGCGTCGGCGAGCTCGGTCTCCAGGGACGCGGCACGGTCGGCGGCTGTGCCGAACTGCGCCAGACGGATCCCGGCATCGGCGACGAGTCCGTCTGAGCGAACGGAGTGGCCGACGAGCTCCTCCTCGCGGATGCGAGCGGCCTCCAACTGCGCCTCCAATATCAGGGCGCGCTCCGAGAGCTCGCGGATCTGCTCCGATGCCGCGACGGTCTCGTGGCTGGCGTCGCTTTCGCCAGACATACGAGCCAGCCGGGCCTCGAGCTCCGCCACCCGGATGGCGAGCCGCTGCGCGTCCTCGTCCGATGCCTGGTGACCTGACGGGTCGGCATCCGTTCCGGATCCCTGCGGTCCCCCACGACCGAGCGCAGCCTCGAGCTCCTCGACCCGCGTCGCCAGTGTGCGGGCCTCCTGCTGGGCCTCGGCGAGCTCCGTGCGCGCAGACTGAAGGTCCGAGTGCCGCGCCTCCAGTTCGATCTCGATCCTGCGCCGGTCGGAACTCCTGGGCATGATGGCTCTACCGTCCTCTTCGTCTGGGTCGTATCTGATGCTCTTCGCATCGGCAGTGGGGCCTAGAGCTTTAGACGTCGGCCGGGGAATTCCGTGCGTACGGGGTGCCTGAGGCCTATCGGCCCGGCCGCACCAGCGGGATCCCGTCCTCGAACCGGACGGTGATGGTGCCGTGCTGGTCGGTGCGCCAGATCTGGGCGCCGGTGGCCCCGATCGCTGCCAGCGTGGCAGGCACGGGATGGCCGTAGGGGTTCTCGCCCACGCTCACCACCGCCACCTGGGCGTGGGCGGCCTCGAAGAAGGCGGGGACGGAGGTGGCGGCGCCGTGATGCGGGACCTTCAGCACGTCGGCACCCAGGTCCACGCCGGCCTCGACCAGCCACTCCTGCGCGGGCTCCTCGGGCTCGGTGGCCAGCAGCACGACATCGTCGCCGCGGGACACGCGGAGCACGATGGCGTCGTTGTTGGTGTCGGACTCCGTGCCGCTCCAGCACCGATCCGGCGACAGGATGTCCAGGCGCAGATCTCCCACCGTGTAGGTGGCACCGGCACGCGGGTGCTGCTCCGGCACGTGCTCGTCGGCGATGGCGTCGTCGAGGGTGGCCTGCAGACCCCCGTGCTGGCACCCCGGATCCAGGATCAGGCCGACGGGAACGCGCGCCAGCACGGCCGGCAGGCCGACGATGTGGTCCGCGTGCGGGTGGCTCGCCACCACGACGTCCAGCCGCTTGATGCCGAGCGCGGCCAGGTCGGTCGCCACCAGCGCCTCGTCGGGCCCGCCGTCGACCAGCACCGCGGCGCCGCTCGGCGAGGTGATGAGCGCGGCGTCGCCCTGGCCCACGTCGAAGAACCGCACGGTCAGCCCGTGGGGCACGCCCGCCGACAGCGCCGAGGACCAGACCACCAGCGGCAGCAGGATGGCCAGCGCCACCACGGCCGTTCGGGGAAGCGTGCGACCTGCCTGCAGCCACCAAGCCACCCCCGCGGCGACGGCGAGACCCCCGATCAAGACCCAGGGGCCGCCGCGCGAGGTGATGGAGGCGACCGGCACCTTCGCCAACCTGTCGGCGATCACCTCCAGGTAGCGCATGGGAAGCATCGCGACGAACGCCACCACACGTCCGAGCGGCAGGAAGAGCAGCCCGAGCAGCGAAGCAGCGATCCCCAGGAGGAGGGCCGGCGACACGGCGGGGAACGCCGCCAGATTGGCGGCGACCGTCACCCCCGGCACCTCGTGGAAGTGGAAGAGGAGCAGGGGCGTCACGCCCAGCTGCGCGGCCAACGTGGTGCCGGCGGCGAGCGCCACGGGACCGGGGAGGAACCGCAGCCGCTGCGCGAGCGGGGTGGCCATCACCACCATCCCCGCCGTGGCCGCCACGGAGAGCTGGAACCCGATCGACCAGACGAGCCACGGGTCCAGCGTCACCAGCAACAGCACCGCTGCCGCCAGGATCGACCCGGTCGACCGCGGTCGACCGATCAGGACGCCGACGAGCGTCAGCGACGCCATCACACCGGCGCGCAGCACCGAGGGCTCCGCACCGGTCAGCACCACGAAGAAGGCGACCGTGCCCACGCCCAGTGCGAAGCGCGGCCACCTGCGCAGCTTCAGCAGCATGGCCAGGCCGAGCATCGGTCCCAGGACCATGGCCACGTTCTCCCCGGAGACCACCAACAGGTGTCCGAGGCCGGTCGCGTGGAAGTCGCGTGCCACGCCCGCGTCCAAACGGGAGTCGTCGCCCAGCACCAAGCCCAAGAGCAGGCCGGCCTCCTTCGGAGCGAAGAGGCGATCGATGGAGCGGCCCACGAAGGCTCGGAAGACCTGGGTCGCCCGCAGGAAGGGGTTCGAGGCACCGCCGACGCGCCGGAAGCTGTCCAGCGTGAGCTCTGCCACGATGCCGCGGTGGCGCAGCGCCTCGGCGAACCCCGGGTCGTCGGGGACCCGCAGCGTGCCTTCCAGGACCACGCTGTCTCCCCGGACGGCGCGGGGCGTGCCCTCCTGGCCACTCACCCAGACGGACTCGCGCACCATCCAGGCGCCCTCGGCGCTCTCTACCCGGCGGACGTCCACCGTGGCGGACCACCCGTAGCCCCCTAGCGACGGATCGGTGCGCAGCGAACCCTCCACCGTGACCCGTTCCGGCGCCAGCCGGCCCAGTAGCTGGCCGTCCAGACGTGCGTCGTGCAGACCGCCCCACCCGCATCCGAGGGCGACGACGCTCACGACCCCCAGCACCGCGGCGACCGAGGCGCTCCCACCCGTCTCCCGGCGCCCCGCGGAGACCGCCGAGATCGCCGGCGGCACTGCCGCCACGAGCCCGACCCGCACCAGCGCATCCGATGTCCGTATCCGCCGTGGCGCCGCCAGGCACGCAGCCGTCAACGCCGAGAGCCCGAGCGCCATCGCGATCCAGGGCGGCGACCAGGCACGCACCAGCGGCCAGCTCACGAGCCCGGCCCAGAACGCGGCGGCGGCGGCCGGCATGGTCCACGTGCTCACACCGTCACCGAGTCGCGGATCTCCTCCATGGTCGCGGGGCCGATGCCGCTCACATCCTCGAGCTGGTCGACGGAGGTGAATGGCCCGTTCTGCGTTCGGTAGTCCACGATGGCGGCGGCGATCACCTCACCGACGCCCGAGAGCGTCTCCAGCTCGGTCGCGCTGGCCGTGTTGATGTTGACCAGCGTGCCGCCGGTGGCGCCGGTGGTGACCCCTGGGAGCGTCGTGCCCCCGCCGGCCGCGACGACGCTCTCCTTCGACACCAGGATCTGCGTGCCGTCGGTCAGCGGCGCCGCCAGGTTCAAGGAGGTCAGATCGGCGCCGGGGCGGGCGCCACCGGCCGCGTCGACGGCGTCGATCACGCGCTGCCCCGTGGCGAACTCGTAGACGCCCGGGTGCCGCACCCAGCCAGCGACGTCCACGAAGACCGGGGCCGGGCTCGGCGTGGGCGAGACGCCCACCGCCCCCGAGGCTCCTGCCGCGGCCACGGCGGGAGCGGGGGCGGCCTGCACCGCCACCGGCCTCGGCAGTGACCGTGTGTACCAGAGCCCCGCGCCCCCGAGCGTCACGGCGACGACGACCATGAGCCCGACGAGCTCGTTCCGCGACAGCGACGCGACGCGGTCCCCGATCGACATGCGAGGACCCTAGGGGCGGGTGGCTCCCTGCGAACATGACCGGCGTCACATCCGGCCGCGATCCGACCCGCCACGCGGGTCGAGGACGCTCAGCCCTGAGCGACCAGGTTCACGAGCTTCGGTGCGCGCACGATCTCCTTAACCACGCGCCCCTCCCCCACCGCGCGACGCGCGTTCTCGCTCGCCCGCGCGAGCGCCAGCGCCGACGCCTCGTCGATGTCGGCCGGGACCTCCACCCGGTCGCGCACCTTGCCGTTCACCTGGATCACCAGCGTCACCGTGTCCTGGACGACGAGCGAGGGATCGAACGTGGGCCACGACTGCAGGTGCACGCTCTCGGGGTTCCCGAGCACCTCCCGCCAGAGCTCCTCGGCGGCGAACGGGGCGAACGGGGCCAACAGGAGCGCGAGGGTCGCTGCCGCCTCGCGGGCACCTCCCCTGCCGTCCAACGCCGCGCGCATCTCGTTCGTCAGGACCTGGAGCTTGGAGATCGCGGTGTTGAACCGGAACCGCTCCATGTCCCCGGTGACGCCCTTCACGGCCCGGGCGGTCGCGCGCCGCAGCCCCTCCGGCTCGTCGCCCGAGGCCCCCGCCGCGTCGTCGACCACGTTGAAGACCCTCCCCAGCCAGGCGTGCACCGCGGGGCGCCTATCGGGATCGCCGGCGATCAGCTTCCAGTCGATGTCGTCCTCGAACGGGCCCGCGAACAGCATGGTGAGGCGCACGGTGTCCGCACCCCACCGCTCCACGATGGGCATCGGCGCCACCATGTTGCCCTTCGATTTGGACATCCTGGCGCCGTCGTAGATCACCTGACCCTGGTTCATCAGCCGGGGGAAGGGCTCGGTGAACGGCACCAGCCCCAGGTCGTACAGGACCTTCGTGAAGAACCGCGAGTAGAGCAGGTGCAGGATCGCGTGCTCCGCGCCGCCCGTGTACTGGCCCACCGGCATCCAGCGGGCCACGCTCTGCGGATCGAAGGCCCGCTGCTCGTCGTCGGGCGAGCAGTAGCGGTAGTAGTACCAACTCGAATCCACGAACGTGTCCATGGTGTCGGTCTCGCGGGTGGCGGGACCGCCGCAGACCGGGCAGTCCACGTTGAGGAACGCGGGGTGGCGGGCGAGCGGGGACTCGCCCCCGGGCCGGAAGTCGACGTCCTCCGGCAGGATCACGGGGAGCTGGTCCTCCGGCACCGGCACCAGCCCGTCCGCCGGGCAGTGGATGATCGGGATCGGCGCACCCCAGTACCGCTGGCGGCTGATGAGCCAGTCGCGCAGCCGGAACGTGACGGCGGCTCGGCCGCGTCCCTCGCGCTCCAGCCAGGTGGTCACCTTCGCGATGGACGCGGGCGAGCGCTCGCCGTCGAACGGGGCCGAGTGCACCATCACGCCCTCATGCGGAAGGGCCGCGGTCATGGTCTCGGGGTCGACCGGATCGGCACCGTCGGGCTGCACGACGACGCGCACCGGCAGGCCGTGTTGGCGCGCGAACTCGAAATCGCGTTGATCGTGCGCGGGCACCGCCATCACCGCGCCGGTGCCGTACTCCATCAGGACGTAGGGCGCCACGTAGACCGGCAGCCGTTCGCCGTTCACGGGATTCACGACGTGCACGCCGAGCGCCACACCCTCCTTCGTGTCGGCCTCCTCCCGGATGGTGAGCGGCGTGCTCCTGACCTTCTCGACCAGCGGACGCACCTGGTCCCACGTGCCGGCGAGCGTGGCCAGGCGCTCCACGTCGGGATGCTCCACCGAGAACACGAAGAACGTGACGCCCCACAGCGTGTCCGGCCGGGTGGTGAACACGGTGACCGGCTCGCCGGTCTCGGCGATCTCGAAGGTCACCTCGGCGCCCTCGGAACGCCCGATCCAGTTCCGCTGCATGGTGACGACGCGCTCGGGCCAGTCGGTGAGCTCGTCCATGTCGTCCAGCAGGCGCTGTGCGTAGTCGGTGATCTTGAAGAACCACTGCGTCAGCTCTCGCCGCTGCACGACGGCGCCGCAGCGCTCGCATCGCCCCTGCACCACCTGCTCGTTCGCCAGGACCGTCTGATCGTTCGGGCACCAATTGGTGCTTGCCGCCTTCCGGTAGGCGAGCCCCCGCTCGAACAGCTGCAGGAACAGCCACTGCGTCCACCGGTAGTAGCCGGGATCGCACGTGTTGAGCTGACGTTGCCAGTCGAAGGACATCCCCAGGCGTCGGAACGAGCGCCGCTGCTGCTCGATGTTGGTGTAGGTCCACTCCTTCGGGTGGATCCCTCGCTTGATCGCGGCGTTCTCCGCCGGCAGGCCGAAGGCGTCCCAGCCGATGGGGTGCAGCACGTTGTGCCCCCGCATCGCCTCGTACCGGGCGATGGCGTCGCCACCGCTGAACGCCTCCGCGTGGCCCATGTGCAGGTCGCCGGAGGGGTAGCTGAACATGTCCAGCGCGTAGAAGCGCGGACGGGGATCGTCGGGATCCTCCGAGGCCCGGTACAGACCCTCGGCCGCCCAGATCTCCTCCCACTTGGGTTCGAAGACGGCTGGTTCGTATCGGCGGGCCATGGTTGGCGCAGATGCTACCGGACGCGTGCGTGGCGTCGAGGAACGCGATCTGCGCCTCGGCGTTCTTGCCCTCGGTGATGTCGCGAAGCGTCACCACCATCGGGGACTCGGGGCCTTCGATCCGGCCGAGGTGCACATCGACGGCGATGGTGGCACCGTCCGCCCGGTGACACCGAGACTCGAACGTGCTGCGCTGTTCGGCCCGGAGATCCTCGGGCAGCAGCAGCTGCGCCGAGGCGCCGACCAGATCCGAGCGAGCGGAGCCCGTGAGCTCCTGCACACGGCGGCGACCTGAGCCGCGAAGGTGAGGCTAGCGGGCGCTCGGCGTCATCTCTGAGATCCCCCACGGCGACCCGTGCTCGTTGAGGAGATCCAGGAACGGAACGGCGTCGAACGCCTCCGGACCGAGCACGCCGGCGCCGGTCCAGACGCCCTCCGCGATCAGCTCCAACGCGATGACTGGGTTGATCGCGGTCTGCCAGGTGACGGCCTGGGTTCCGTCGGTGGCCCAGGTCTCCTCGGTGTCGACCACGTGGTGGATGTAGACCTCCCGGGGCTGGCCGTCGGTGCCGGTCCCGCGGACCCAGGTGCCGGCGCAGGTTTTGCCAGTCATCTCTTCCCCCAGGAACGCGGGGTCCGGTAGCACCGCGGCGACGACGTCGCGGGGGCTCACGTCGAGGCCCCGGACCTTCACGGTCTCGGTCCTGTCCAACCCCAGCATGTGGAGCGTCTGGAGCACACCGATGAACTCGTCGCCCAGCCCGTACTTGAACGTGACGCGCTCGCAGGGGACCCACCTCGGGATGAGCACCACCTCTTCGTGCTCCACGTTCACGCACTCGACGGCGCCGATCCCCTCGGGGAAGGTGAACGTCTCCGGCTCGGAGAAGGGGGCGGTGGTGAACCAGCCTCGCTCCTTCTCCCAGATCAGGGGCGGATTCAGGCACTCCTCGATCGTGGTCCAGATGCTGAACGTCGGTGCGAAGGCGTGGCCACGCACCTCCAGGTTCGCGCCGTCGCGCACCCCGATCTCGTGGATCTCGGCGAACAGGTGGTCGGCCGCGTACCGGGCGGCGACGTCGGAGAAGCCGGGCTCCGTGCCGCACCCCACCAGCGCGAGCTGGCCGCGATCCGCCCATGCCTCGGCCGCCGCGAACTGCGCGTCGCCGAGCATCTCCCCGACCTCTTCGTACGGGCGTTCCGGATGTGGGTGTGACAGCGACATCGCCATGTCCACGTAGGTGGCACCCGCGTCGAACGCTCCCTGGAAGATGCCGGGCACGAACCGCGGGTCGGCGGCGTTGAGGATCGCATCGCAGCCGTGGGCCTTCGCCACCGCCGCCACGTCGGCGGCGTTCGTGGCGTCCACCTTCGCTGAGGAGAACCTCCCGCCCGCGCCAAAACGATCAACCACGCGCCCCGCGCGGGCCTCGTCGATGTCGGCGAAGACGACGTGCTCGTAGAAATCGCGGCGCGCGGCGATGGGCGCGAACGCTGACCCCACCCCGCCGGAGCCCACCACCAGGATGTTCATGGCGGCGCAGTGTACAGCGTGCCGATGGCCGGGACGCTCAGGCGGATGCGGCGATCACCAGGGTGACGGCGGTGACGCAACACAGAGCGGCCAACAGGATCAGCAGGAGCCACTGGCCGTGCCACACGCGCAGCCCCACCCACATGGCCACCACGACGCCGAAAGCCGTGCCGCCGATGACGCCGGCCCACAGCGCGGTGAGGGACTCCATCGGGTCGGTTCCGCGGTGGCCGACCACCCCGCGGTCGTACAGCGTGGAGGCGAGCGCGAGCCCGAAAGCCCCGAACGTGCAGATCGCCAGCACGGCCGCCGCCGCCACCCCCAGCACCCGCGTCAGCGTCGACGATCCCTCATCCCCCATGGCGGGCCCGATGGTAGCCGCTGCCGCGGCGTCGCCGAACGACCCGGCTACGTCGCGCCGCGCCGTCCCTCGGGGCCCCGCGGGGGCCACATGGCCTCGAACGCCGCCAGCTGCGCCTCTTTCGATTCGAACCTGCCCTGCTCCACCCTCACGGTCTGGGTCGCCGCTCGGAGGAACGCGCGCTTCTCCGCCGTGAGGGGCGGCGACAGCGCCCATTCCACGTCGGCATCGGTGGGAGCGTCGGGGCGGGGGGCCGGAGCCTCGGCAGGTACCGGCTCTGATGTCTCCGCGACATCGGGGACCCGAACCACCTCGTTGAGGGTGGCGCCCTCGAGGGACTGCCCGCAGGTGGGGCACACGGCCATCTCCTGCAGCGACCGCTCATCCTGCGGCTGGGGCTCTTTGGCCTTCTTCACCGCACACCTCCGGGACGCGACCGACTCACAAGCAGGACGATATCGCGGAACGGCATGCCACGGACACCCTCCGTCGGGGTTGCGTCGTGCGTCCGTAGCTGCCATACATGCAGGCGTGCGCGAGCCCTGGGCGATCACCGGTGACGAGGGCGTGGTGACGCTGACGTTCGAGGGCCCCGCGCCCAACGAGGAAGAGCTGGCCGCCCTGGATCGGGTCCTTCCCGCCCTGATGGCGAAGGGGCCGTTCCGGGAGATCGTCATCGACATGTCGGCGCTGCCGGAGGAGATCCCGCCCGAGGTCGTTCGAGAGGTGGATCTGCTCATCGACGAGGCGATGTCCCAGGGGATCACGGCGGGCATCCGGGCACCCTCCTCGCAGGGTTAGGAGAGGACATCGAACCGCAGGAGGCGTCATGACGAGTGGAGAGTTCGAGACCACGATCCAGGCACCGGCAGATCGCGTCTGGCCGTGGGTGGCCGACCTGGGCAGACACGCCCCATGGTCACCCAAGCCGTACTCCGTCGCGTGGACCGCCGGCGAGCCCAACGCCGTCGGCAGCCGGTTCCGCTCGGTCGGCGCGATCCCCGGCGACGCGAACCACACGAACGAGGGCGAGATCGTCGAGAGCGCCCCGCCGAACCGGTTCGTACTCCGGGCGCAGGACCCCCAGGGCAGCTACCTCAGTACGTACACCCTCACGCCGCAGGGGGCTGCGACGAAGGTCACCTTCCGTCTCGACTTCCTGGAGATGCACGGCATGAGCGCGCTGCTGGCCCCGGTGCTGTTCCCGCTCGTGGGGAAGAAGGAGATCCGAGGCCGGATGGCGCTGCTGAAGTCCACGGTGGAGGCTTCGACCGAAGGGTGATTCAGGGACCGGCGACCTGATCTCCGAGCAGTGACCGCAGTCCGTCGAGGATCGCTCGATCGTCGCCGATGTACAGGACGAGCAGCGTTCCCGCGGTGTAGAAGTGGGGGGGATCCACCCACTCGACCATCGCGATCCCGCCACCGCGTGTCGGGACCGAGTACCCGTCCTCGCTGATGCCTGACCGCCACCGGTCGAGCGCCCCCTCGCTCGGATACTCGTACGTCGAGACCCGTGCGCCGTCGATGCACACGACCTGACCCGACCTGAACAGTTGATCGCCCTCTGTTCGTTCGCCTGGACTCACCGTGTAGCCGGCAGCCCTCAGGTTCTCGATGAACGACGAATAGTCGGTGACCGGCACGCCCGGGGTCGCGGTGACCTCCGGGCCCGGCGAGCTCGGTGCGGTCGAGGGAGACACCGGCGAGGGTGTCCTCGTGCACGACACGGTAAGGATGGTTAGGAGCGCCGCCGCCACGAGCGGCGCTGCCCGGACCGCAGGCGAGGGCGTGTGGATCCGCATGCCCCATCATGCCCGAAGCACGCTCTCCTGTGACAGCCCGCGACGGGAACGTGGACGTTCGCGTCGAGCACCGACCGCAGCGATGGTGGAGGATGGATCCGCACGCCGGAACCAACGTGGAAAGGAGTGTTCGATGTCGCTTCGCGAACGACCGATGGCTACGGCCTGGGTCCCGGTGAGGGCGAGGCGTTGTGGTGCAACGGCGGGATGGGCCTGCTCAAGGCGACCGGGGACCAGACCGAGGGCCGCTTCGCCGCGATGGAGCTGCGGGCGCCCAAGGGATTCGCCTCACCGCTCCATATCCACCGACGGGAGGACGGGTTCTTCGTGGTCCTGTCCGGTGAGGTTCGGGTCCAGCACGGTGAGGACGTGATCGAGGCGGCGACCGGCTCG
>JBDUEF010000059.1:0-12836 GCA_040002535.1 Actinomycetota bacterium
GGACGCCTCATAGGCGGTGACCGAGCTCGCCGACAGGACCATGACGAGGCCGATCATGGTGAGGACGGCGGCCGGTGCCAGCAGCAGGATGAGGCTCGTACGGGCGTGCGCCGCGGCGTCGCGCCGAGTGCGGACCTCGGGCTGCACCAGGCGGAGCGCTCGCTGGGTGGCGGGCCCCGACGCGGCTCGCGACCGCCCTCGCTGGGCGGATGGCGGAGGGCCGGGTCGACGCGCGGGAGCGCGGGCGGCGCCGGACCGTCGATCAGCCACGGGCGCCCACCTCGTTCGCAAGCGCACGGGCGGCCGCCGCGAACCGGTCGCCACGTTCCGCGTAATCGCGGAACATGTCCCAGCTGGCACACGCCGGAGCGAGGAGCACGGTGCCTCCATCCCCCACCCATGCACGAGCCGCGCCGACCGCCTCCTCGATAGAACCTGCACGTGTCACCGGGACCACGCCGTCGAACAACGCCACCAGCTCGGGCGCCGCCTCCCCGATCGCGACGACGCCGGCGAGCCGATCGCGCGCAGCGAGCAAGGGCGCCAGATCGACGCCTTTGGCCACGCCGCCCGCGATCAACACGGCCTCGTGGACGGTGTCGATCGCCGCAAGGGCTGCGTGGACGTTGGTGGCCTTGGAGTTGTCGATGAACCGGACCCCATCCACCACGGCGACGGTCTCGCCGCGGTGGCGTGGCGGCTCGAACCCGGCGATCCCTGCCGCCACCGACTCCGCCTCGATGCCGAACACGATCGCCGCGCCCGCGGCGGCCGCCGCGTCAGCCCGGTAGCCGGCACGCTCATCGTCGACCCACCCCAGCCGCGCACCCTGGCCCATGCGGGAGATCAAGGCGCCGTCGTCGTACCCGATCTCGCCGTCCACCGGTGCGCGGAGGGTGCGGAACCAGCGGACGGCACACGGCGCGGCCCACGAGACGGCCGCCGCCGCGGGGTCGTCGCCGTTGCCGATGTGGGTATCGTTCTGGCCCTGGTTCGCGTAGATCCGCGCCTTCGCGGCGGTGTAGGCCTCGAACGAGCCGTGCCAATCCAGGTGATCGGGAGCGATGTTCAGCAGCACCGAGACGCGGGGATGGAAGGTCCGGTGGAACCGGAGTTGGAACGAGGAGGCCTCCACCACCAGGGCCGCGTGGCCCTGCCGGGCGGCAAGTGGGAACGGAAGGCCTACGTTCCCGCACGCGATGGCGTCGAGGCCGCCTGCACGCAGACAGGCAGCCACGAGCTCCGCCGTGGTGGTCTTGCCGTTGGTCCCGGTGACCGCGAGGTACGGCACCTCGCACACCTGCGCGCCGAGCTCCAGCTCGCCCCAGATCGGCAACCCACGAGCGGCGGCCCACGCCAATACCGGGGCGTCCTGGCGAACGCCGGGGCTGGTCACCACGAGGGTGGCTCCCTCCAGGTGCGCCGGGTCGTGACCGCCCGCCAGCACCTCGACGCCCAGGTCGCCGAGCTCGGGGGGAACGTGGAGCTCGCTCGCCGGTCGCGCCTCGGTCACACGCACCTGCGCGCCCTCGGCCGCCAGGACCTCGGCCGCAGCCGCGCCGCTCGCACCCAACCCCACGACGACCGCTCGCTCCCGATCGAACCGGCTCATCCCGAGCCCCCGCGCGCGATGAAATCCGCGTAGTAGAGCCCGAGCCCCACGGCCACACACAGCCCCGCCACGATCCAGAACCGCACGATCACCGTGAACTCGGGCCAGCCCGCCAGCTCGAAATGGTGATGGATCGGCGACATCCGGAAGATCCGCTGGCCGAACCCGCGGAACGAGATCACCTGCAGGATCACCGACATCGTCTCGATCACGAACAACCCGCCCATGATCACCAACAACAGCTGGGTGTTCGTGGTGATGGCGAGGGCGCCGAACAGACCTCCGAGCGCCAGTGCGCCCGTGTCCCCCATGAAGATCCTGGCGGGTGCGGCGTTCCACCACAGGAAGCCGGCCACCGACCCCATCGTGGCCGCCGCCACCACGGCGGCGTCGAGCATCGCCTCCTGGTCCACCGGATAGCAGGCGGTCAGCGGTCCGGCCCCGCAGGTATGCCGGAACTGCCAGAACGCAACGAAGACGTAGGCCGACAGTACGAAGATCGAGGAGCCGGAGGCGAGACCGTCCAGACCGTCCGTGAGGTTCACCGAGTGCGACGAGGCGGTGAGGATGATGAACGCCCACAGATAGAAGACGATGCCGAGCTTGATCCCGGTCTCCCGGATGAACGACAGCTCGGTGGAGGTGCCAGTGCTGGAAGCGAAATGCACCACGATGACGGCGAACACCAGCGACACCAACGCGGTGCCCAGGAACTTGCCCGATTTCGACAGACCGAGAGAACGCCGCCGATGCACCTTGACGAAGTCATCGACGAAGCCCACAGCGCCGAAGCCGACCGCGGCCAGGATCAGGGACCATCCGGCCGGCGTGAAACCGCCGAAGATCAGCCTCGTGACGACGTAGCCGACCACGAGGGCGACCAGGATCACGATGCCGCCCATGGTCGGCGTGCCCATCTTCTCCATGTGGGTGTGCGGACCGTCCTCGCGGATCCGTTGCCCCCATCCCCATGCCCGGAACAGTCGGATCGCGACCGGCGTGCCCAGCAGCGTGACCGCCAGGCCGATCGCCGCCGCACCCAGGACGAGCCTCATCGCAGCGCCTCCGCGAGGCGTTCCAGGCCCGCGATCCGGGAGGCCTTCACCAGGACCACGTCGCCCGGTCGTGCGTGCGCCCGAACGTCGGCCAGCGCGCCGTCCAGATCCCCGTAGCTGGCGACGTTCCCGGGCTCGACGCCCTCGCGGATGGCGGCGACCGCGATGGCCTCCGCTTGGCCTCCGACGGTGACCACCCGGTCGACACGCAGGCGCGTCGCGAGCTCGCCCACGCGCGCATGCTCCTGGTCCGCGATCGGTCCGAGCTCGGCCATGGGACCGAACACGGCGATCAAGGCGGCGTCGCGCGCGATCCATCTCGCGGCCTTCAGGGCCGCCGCCACCGATTCTGGATTCGCGTTATACGCGTCGTTGATGACACGCACTCCCTCGGCGGTGGTGAACGTCTCCATCCGCCAAGGCGAGACGGACGCTCCTTTGAGCCCCGCCGCGCACTCGTCGGCCGACAGGCCGCGGATCCCGGCGACCGCTGCGGCGGCGAGGGCGTTGGCCACCATGTGCTGGCCCGGCACCGCCAGATCCACCCGCTCGCTCTGTCCCGCCATCTCCAGGGTGAAGGAGGCGCAGCCCTCGTCGCCGAGCCTGACGTCGGCGGCGTGCACGTCGGCGCCGGCGGCCAGACCGAACGTCACCACGCGTCCGCGGGAGCGGACGGCATAGCCGGCCACCACCTCGTCATCGGCGTTCAGGACGGCCACACCCTGCTCGCCCAGCGCATCCACCGGCTCGGCGGACGATCGCACGATCGCCTCCCACGAACCGAAGATCTCCAGGTGCGCCACACCGACGTTCGTCACCACCACGACGTCGGGACGCGCCACCTCGCAGAGCAGAGCAACGTCACCCTCGCGGCGCGCGCCCATCTCGCACACGAGCGCCTCCGTGTCCGGGGGGGCGTCCAGGATCGTCATCGGCAATCCCACCTCGTTGTTGAACGAGCCGCGGCTTGCATGGGTCCGCAGCCGGGGCGCCAGCACCGCGGCGATGAGGTCCTTCGTGGAGGTCTTGCCGTTGGCGCCGGTGACGCCGATCACCGTTGCGGTCGCCCCGCGCCGCTCGGCGGCGGCGAGCTTCAGCAGCGCGTCGCCGGCGGAACGGACGTACACCGCGGGTCCCCTCGACTCGGTTCCGTCACGAGCCATGACCGCGGCCGCGCCGAAGCGGAAGGCCTCCGGGACGAACGATCCACCGTCGGTGTGCTCTCCGGGCATCGCCACGAACAGAGCGCCGGGTCGCACCAGACGGGAGTCGGTGGCCACGGAGGTGACCCGGACATCGGGCCCGATGGCAAGCCCGCCGACGGCGCGTGCCACCTGATGCAGCGTGAGAGGCCTCATCGACGACCTCCCCAGGAGGCCCGCAGCTCCTCGGCCGCCACGGTGCGGTCGTCGAAGGGGTGGGTTCGCGTGCCGATCGTCTGACCCTGCTCGTGGCCCTTGCCGGCGATCACCACGACGTCACCCTCGGAGGCCTCGCGGATGGCCAGACGGATCGCACCACGACGATCGGGCTCCACGACGTACCGACCACCTCCCCGTCGGGCGCCGGGTTCGATCTCGGCGATGATGCCGCCGGGATCTTCCGAACGCGGGTTGTCGCTGGTGATGATCGTGAGGTCGGCGACCGAGGTCGCCGCCGCACCCATCAACGTCCGCTTGGCGCGGTCGCGGTCGCCGCCGCACCCGAACACTGCGATCACGCGCCCGGGGGCCATGTGCCGAGCCGCCGTGAGCACCGTCTGGATGCTATCGGGCGTATGCGCGTAATCCACCACCACCAGGAAGTCCTGACCTTCATCGACGGACTCCGCCCGGCCGGGTACACCGGGCATCGCGGCGATGCCGGCGGTCACCGCGTCGTCGGCGATGCCCAGGAGCCGGCAGATGGCGAGTACGCACAGACAGTTGCGCACGTTGAACGCTCCGAGGAGCGGCGAGGACACAGCCAGCGTGCCCACACGGAAGGAGATCCCGGTCGCATCCTCGATCACGTCGGTGGCGCGAAGGTCCGCGTCGGGGGAGAGCCCGAAGGTGAGCGCCGGCACCACGACGGCGGCGCGGAGGCGCCGACCGTGCTCGTCGTCGATCCCGATCGCGGCGGCGGCCGCGCGCCCGGGTCTGAACAGCGAGGCCTTGGCCGCGAAGTAGGTCTCCATGTCGGGATGGAAATCCAGGTGGTCCTGCGACAGGTTCGTGAAGGCGGCCACGTCGAACCGGACGCCGCCCACCCGCTCCTGCACCAACGCGTGGGACGACACCTCCATCGCGACCGTGGTGACACCCCGGTCGCGCATCCTGGCCAGCAGACGGTGGAGGTCCGGTGCCTCGGGCGTCGTCCGTGCCAGCGGCAGCGGCTGCCCCGCGATCCTGGCACCGGTGGTGCCGAGGGTGCCCGGCACCAGGCCGGCGCCCGCGAACACCGACTCCAACAGATAGGTCGTGGTCGTCTTGCCGTTCGTGCCGGTCACGCCGACGATGGTGAGCGCCTCGGCGGGCCGACCGAAGACGGTCGCCGACATCGGTCCCATGGCCTCGCGCACCGATCGAACCCGTACCTGCGGCAGCTCGAGCTCGAGCCACCGCTCCACGACCAGCGCCGCAGCACCGCCGGACGCGGCGGCGGCGGCGAACGAGTGACCGTCCGACGTGGCGCCGGGCACACAGAAGAAGAGGGATCCGGGCCGCACCTCGCGGGAGTCGAAGGAGACGTCGTCGACGACGACGCCGTCCTCGTCACGGACCTCGGCGCCGTCGACCGCGGCCGCCACCGCGGCCAAAGGGATCGGGGGGGCGATGGACACCAACGGAACCGAGCTTACCCGGGTGATCCCGGACGGCTCCGGCCCGCTCATCGCAGGCCGAGCGCGGAGGGCGGCAGAGCGACCGGCTCGCCGGGGGTGATGCCCAAACGCTGGATCGAGTACCGGGCGAGTTGCTGGAACAGGGGTGCGGAGGCGATGCCCCCGTAGATCGTCGTCGGCTCGTCGATGATGGCGGCGATCACCACCTGGGGGTCCGACGCAGGGAGGAAGCCGATGAAGGAGGCCACGTACTTGCGTCCGTACCGGCCAGTCCGAGGGTCCACCTTCAGCGCGGTCCCCGTCTTGCCGGCCACCTGATAGCCGGGGATCTGCGCCAGCGTGCCGGTGCCGTCCTGCACCACGGAGGCGAGCATCCTGGTGACGGTGTCAGCGGTCGCGGAGGAGATCACGCGTCGCGTCGGGGAGGCGTCAGCAGGATGGAAGACGCCGTCGCCGTCGATCAGCCCGGTCGCCAGCCGAGGCTGCACCCAGACGCCGTGGTTGGCGATCGTCGCGTAGACCGAGGCCATCTGCATCGGGTTCACGGCCAGGCCCTGCCCGTAGGCGATCGTCGCGAGGGTCGCATCCGACCAGTCGGCCAGTGGGGGCACCACACCGGGCGTCTCGCCCGGGAATCCCGTCCCCGTCGTGCGGCCGAATCCGAACCGCGCGAGGTACGACGACATCGTCGGCGCGCCGACCTGCTGGGCCACCTTCGCAGCCCCGATGTTGCTGGACTCCGCGATGATGTCGCCCAGGGTCATCTTCTCGACGGGGTGCGGGTGGGAGTCGTGGATCGTGAACCCGCTCACCAGCATCTGGTCGGGTACCTCGAACCGACGGTCCAGCGCCACGGCATGCTGCTGGATCGCGGCGGCGGCGGTGATGACCTTGTTCACGGACCCGGGCTCGAACGCGTCCACCAGCGCGGTGTTCCGCCGTATCGCCTCGTCGGCCTGGGCGAAGGCGTTGGCATCGAAGGCCGGGTAGCTCGCCATCGCGTAGACGTCGCCGGTGTGGGGGTCCATCACGATCACGGTCCCCCCCTTCGCGTGGTTGGCCTTCACGGCCGCCGCCAGCGCCGCCTGCACCTGATATTGGAACTGGCGGTCGAGGGTGGTGACCAGATCGTCGCCCGGCACCGGGGCCGACAGCTCGTCCACCCCGGAGGCGATGGGCTGGCCGCTCGGCGACATCTCCTGCCGAAGCTGCCCGGGTGTGCCCTGCAGCATGGCCTGGTACTGGTACTCCAGCCCGGCGAGCCCGTCGCCGTCGGTGCCCACGTAGCCCAGCACCTGTGCCGCCAGCGGCCCGTCCGGATAGGAGCGCTTGGGGACGGGCAGGAAGCCGATGCCGGGAAGCTTCAGCGCCTCGAGACGTTGGGCGGCCGACAGATCGACCTGGCGGGCCACGTAGGAGAACGATCCCCCCGCCGATAGCGAGCGACGCACCTGCGCGATCCGCAAGCCGAGGACGGGTGCGATCTCGGCGGCGGCCGCCTCGATGTCCTGCACGAAGCGAGGATCGGCGTAGACGTCCCGGGCCTCCACCGACAGCGCGAGCGGCTGACGGAACGCATCCAGTATCGATCCACGCTGCGCGGGCAGGGTGAAGGTGTGCAGACGCTGTGAGTACCCGCGCTCCTCGTAGGAGCCCCCCTCGCGGAGCTGCAGGACCGACAGCCGCGCCATCACGCCCGTGAGCCCGAGCATCATGACGACGAGCAGCACCAGCAACCGCCCCACGGGCGGTCGCCTCACCGATCGCTCCCCGGCACGCGAAGGATGTGGATCTCGCCGGCGGCCGGCGTCACCATCTGGTGCCTGCGTGCCCAGGACGCCACCTGCACGGGGGAGGACAGTCGCGCGGCCACGTCGGTGAGCCGCAGCTGATCGCGACCGAGCTGGTCCAGATGTACCTCGGCGGAACGCATCTGGAACGCGGCCTGCGCCAGGAACGCGTTGAGCGTCACCACCCCAACGATCAGCACGGTGACGATCAACCCGGCAAAGGCGAGGAAGCCCACGTGCACGCGGCGACGCTCGGCCTCGCGGCGCCCCTGGGGCGCCGACGGCGGGCGAGCGCGGGGCGCGGGAGCGGGTGGGGGACGTGGACGGCGCGCCGGCGCATCTGCGGGACCCGGTGCACGGAGCGGGAGCTGCCGAGCGGGGACGCTCACGCCGCCACCTCCAGACGCTCGGCTGCGCGCAGACGAGCGCTCCGGGCGCGGGGGTTCGCGGCGATCTCCGCCTCGCCGGGCATCACGGGTTTCTTCGTGAGGCGGCGCAGCCGCTCGTCCTCCAGGAAGGTGCGTTTGACGACGCGGTCCTCCAACGAGTGATAGGCGAGCACGACGATGCGGCCACCGGGAGCGAGGAGCCCCACCGCCTGAGGCAGGGAGGCGGTGAGCTCCTCGAGCTCCCGGTTGACCGCGATGCGGAGCGCCTGGAACGTCCGACGCGCGGGGTGGGGGCCCCCCGGACGTCGTCCCAGTGCGCCCGCGACCACTCGGGCGAGGGCGTCGGTGGTGTCGATCGGCGCACGCTCGCGCGCACGCACGATCGCCCGCGCGATGCGGCGCGACCGATGCTCCTCCCCGAACTCGAAGATCAGATCGGCGAGCTCTCCCTCAGGCAGACCGTTGACGAGATCGGTGGCGCTTGGCCCGTCGCCACCCATGCGCATGTCGAGCGGCCCGTCCTGCCGGTACCCGAAGCCCCGCCCAGCCGTGTCCAGCTGCATGGAGGAGACCCCGAGGTCGTAGAGAACCCCGTCGACAGGGCCCGCGATCTGCGCGTGGGCGAAGGTCGAGCACACCACCTTTATCCGGTCGCCGAACGCCGCCAGCCGCTCCGAGGCCATCGCCAGCGCAGCCGGATCGCGGTCGATGCCGATCACACGCTCGACGCCGCTGTCCAGCAGCGCCTCGGCGTGGCCGCCAGCTCCGAGCGTCATGTCGACCACCGTGCCGCGGCCGGCGAGGAACCCCACCACGGCCTCGACCAACACCGGTGAGTGCGGGCGCTCATCCCCATCCACCAGCACGTCTCAGGCGCCGATCGAGGCCGCCAGCAGGCCCAGCAGCGTGAAGACCGCCAGCGTGAGCGCGGTGAGACCGATGAGGGACAGGCTCTGGCGGATCTCATCTCGCAGATCTGGCGGAAGGCTGGGCGGCGTCATCGGTCGTTCCTCCTGGGGTCGAGGGTGCCGGTCTCATATGCCCCGGCGTTCGCGGCCGAGTAGCGCTCGTAGGTCTGGCGATCCCATATCTCCATCCGCCCGCCGAGACCCAGCACGCTGACCTCCTTGCGGATGCCGGCGAGCTCGCGCAGCTTCGGCGGGATCGTCACCCGCCCCTGCGCATCGAGCTTCACCTCGCCGGACTGGCCGAGGAAGGCTCGCTGGTAGGCGCGCGACGCGGTGTCGGACAGGGGAAGGGCGTCGATATCCGCCCGCACGCGATCCCACTCGGCCCTGGGGAAGACGTAGAGGCATCGGTCCTGGCCCAAGGTGAGGAAGGCGCCCTCTGCGAACGCCTCACGGAACCTGGCCGGCAACGACACCCTGCCTTTGGGGTCGAGCTGGTATTCGTGCGTGCCGAGCAGTTCCGCCACGCTTCCTCCCCTTTCCTCCACTGCGTCCCACGTTTATGCCACCTACGCTCCCCCCCGTCAATCGAACAGTCGTTCGGAGGAGACGGCGCACGGGGTTCGATGGGTGTGCGACAGCCGAGGGTCCGCCGCGAGGGCGTCAGGCAGGAGTGGGGGGCGAGCGGCGGGTCAGGAGAGAAAGGGTTCCCAGTCGGACTCCGGGCTCCCAAGGGAGAGCCGGAACCCGTCTGCGGGAGCGAACGGGAGGCGAGCCAGCCGCATGCCCGCCTCGGTGAGGAGGTGGTTGCCCTTCCTCGCGTTGCAGCGACGGCACGCCGCCACCACGTTCTCCCACGTGTGCTCCCCGCCCCGTGAGCGTGGGATCACATGGTCGAGGTTCTCCGCAGGCGCGGCGCAGTACTGGCACGACCAGCGGTCGCGGGCGAAGATCGCCCGCCGGGTGAGCGGGGCCCGCGCTCGGAACGGCACCTTCACGAAGTGACGCAGGCGAACGACGCTGGGCGCCTCGAACTGCAGCCGTTCGGAGCGGAAGATCGAGCCGTTGGAGGCGACGACTTCGGCCTTCTCCTTGAGGACGAGCACCACGGCTCGGCGCGCGCTCACCACCGCGAGCGGCGCGTCCGAGGCATTGAGCACCAGTGCCCTTCCCATTGGGCATCGAGTGTAGCCGGGCCTCGGCGAGGCAACGGCTCGTTGCCACCGTCACGAATCACAAGGGTGTAATCTAGGCGGCGACGGCGGCGGGCCCGACCTCGGCGAGATGCCCAGGAGTTGCGAAAGGGGCCGCGCGGGGCGTCCGCGACATCGGTCGGGCTCGCCGCCCTCTCTGGGTCGCGCGGGCCGATGCCCATCGATCCTTTTCCGGAAAGTTGCCCCCATCTCCGGGCCACGGCGCCTCGCAGGGGAACCGGCGGTCGCCGCCGTGCGTATGCTCGAGGGAAGACCCGTCGCCTCGAGGGAAGACCCGTCGCCCCGGAGGGGGCGCGCACCGTAAGATAAGGCAACCCCTGTCCGGGAGGTGACCCTTGGAGGTACGCGAGCGCCCGCAGGACTGGCAGCGCTTCGCCGAGCGCTTCACGCATATCGAACGCAACGTGGAACGCGTCGTCCGTGGCAAGGATGCGGAGATCCGCCTGGCGCTCGTCGCACTGATCGCTGAGGGTCATCTGCTGATCGAGGACGTCCCCGGTGTCGGCAAGACCATGCTTGCGAAGGCGATCGCCCGATCGATCGACTGCTCCTTCCGCCGGATCCAGTTCACGCCCGACCTGCTCCCCTCCGACGTCACCGGGGTCAACGTCTTCAATCAGGAACAGCACGACTTCGAGTTCAAGCCCGGGGCCATCTTCGCCAACATCGTGCTGGGCGACGAGATCAATCGGGCCAGTCCGAAAACCCAGTCCGCGCTCCTGGAGTCGATGGAGGAGCGACAGGTGACCATCGACACGGTCACGCACCCGCTCGGCACGCCGTTCATGGTGATCGCCACCCAGAATCCCATCGAGCACGAGGGCACCTATCCCCTGCCGGAGGCACAGCTGGACCGCTTCATGCTTCGGCTCTCGATCGGCTACCCATCTCCGGAGATCGAGGCTGAGATCCTCGGCACGCACGGCATCGGGGCCCCGCTGGACGCCATCGGCCCCGTCGCCGATGCACCCGGCGTGGCCGACATGATCGAACAGGCTCGGCTGGTGCACGCGGCCCCGGCCCTGCGCCGCTACATCGTGGATCTGGTCGAGGCCACTCGCCGACACTCCGACGTCTACCTGGGTGCGAGCCCACGCGCCTCGATCGCACTGCTCCGCGCCGCCCGCGCCATGGCCGCTGCCGATCAACGCGACTTCGTGATCCCCGACGACGTCAAGGCACTCGTCGTGCCGGTGCTCGCCCACCGCGTGATCGCCACGGCCGATGCCGTCATGAGCGGGCGAGCCCCCGACGTGATCCTCACGGAACTCCTGGACCAGATCGCCGTGCCCCTCGCCGGGAAGGACTGATGCCCACCGGCCGCGGCCTCGTCGTGTTCCTGGCGGGGCTGGGCATGTGGCTCACGGCCCGACTGCTGGGCTCGCCGGCGCTGGCGGTCGTGGGCGTGGGGTTGGCCTTCCTGCCGTTCGCGGCGGCGGCGCTCGCGCGGTGGGGTCGGCAGCGTGTCGGCGCCACCCGACGGCTGTCGGAGATCCGTGTGAACCCGGGCACGAGGGTGGTCGTGGAGCTCTCGGTGGAGAATCGCTCCCACGCCGCCACGTCGTTCCTGATGCTGGAGGATCAGCTCCCCGCAGCGCTCGGTCGGCCCGCGCGACTGGTTCTGACCGGCATCCCGTCCCGGGGCCTGCAGCGGGTCAGTTACACCCTGGTCCCCCAGGCGCGCGGCCGGTACCGGATCGGACCCCTGACGGTCGACCTGTCCGATCCGTTCGCCCTGTCGCGTCTGCGCCTGGAGTTCGACGACCGCGACGACCTGATCGTCACCCCCGAGCTCGAGGACCTGCAGAGCGCGCCGGACTCTCCATCCGGGGCCAACGTCGGGCTATCTCGCGCGCGCAACCTGTTCCGCACGGGCGAGGAGTTCTACACGATGCGTCAGTACCAGCAGGGCGACGACCTGCGACGGATCCACTGGCCGAGCGTGGCCCGTAGCGGCGAGCTGATGATCCGCCAGGATGAGTCATCCCGCCGGTCAAGCGCCCTGCTCTTCGCCGACACGCGGATGGGGACGGTCGGCCAGGCGCACTCTCCGGCCTTCGAGAAGGTGATCTCGGCGACGGCCTCGATCGGGGTGCTGATGGCTCGCAACGGGTTCACCCTGCGGGTGGCCACGGCCGACATGCCGCCCGTCCAGGTGTCCCAGGAGGGCTTCCTGGACACGCTCACCGCAGCGACGCACTCGAAGACGCGATCCATCGGCCCCGCGCTCGCGCGACTCCGCACCGGCTCCGGGGCCGACACCACGCTCATCTACGTCGCCGCGCCGCTGCTGGCCCCCGAACTCAGCCCACTGATCCGCGCGGGGGCGGCCTTCGGTCCGAAGCTCGCGGTCCTCGTCTACCCCGTCGATCCCCACACGCTGCCGCCGGAGCGCCAGGCGCAGCTGGAGGGGCGCGCATCACAGGCCCGGTTGTCGCTGTCCCGTGCGGGATGGGACGTGCTGGTCCTGCCGCCCTCGGCCCGACTGAAGGATCTATGGCACACGACCCGGGCACGCCCCCTCGTGGTCAGCGCCTCGTCGCGATAGGGGCCATCTGCGCGCTCGCCGTCGCCACGGCGGCGGCCTTCGGACGCGTGTTCACCGGCGAGCACGCCGTGCTGAGGCTGATGGGCGTAGCGCTCGCCTCGGCGCTGCTCGCTGCCGCGCTGGAGCGACGGAACCTCGTCGTGGCCACGCTCGTGAGCGCCGCCGGCCTCTGGCTGATCGTGGGGATCTTCGTCTTCCCGAAGACGACCTTCTACGGGTGGCCCACCTTCGACACCCTGCATGCGGTTCGCGATGCCGCCGGCCAGATCGGCCGGGAGGCCGACGCCCAGGCCGCGCCCACTCCCCCCCTGGCGCCGCTGTTCCTCGCCGCCGTCACCGCCGCGTGGGCGGCCATCTTCTCCGCGCACGCCCTCGCGATCCGCGCCGGCAGTCCTCTGCTGGCTCTGCTGCCGCCCGTGGCGCTGGTGGCGTTCGCCGACACGGTGCTGGAGGAGACCGAGCGGCCGCTGTACGGGGTGCTGTTCCTGGCCGCCGCGCT
>JBDUEF010000060.1:0-12768 GCA_040002535.1 Actinomycetota bacterium
CACCACCGTGATGGCGAACCTCGGGTTCCATCGCGCGATGGCGGCCGCCGGCATCCACGTCGTCACCACCCAGGTGGGGGACCGGTACGTGGCCGAGGAGATGCGGCGCACCGGGGCCATGCTGGGGGGCGAGCAGTCCGGTCACGTGATCTTCGCGGAGCAGGCAACCACCGGCGACGGCCTCCTGACCGCCGTTCGCCTCCTCTCGCTGGCGGCGCAGACGGGCGTCGGTCTCGGGGAGCTGGCCGCGGTCATGCGGCGCTTCCCGCAGGTGATCGTGAACGTCCGCATCGCCGATCGGCGGGATCCGGCGGCGGTTTCCGCCGTGGGGACCGCGGTCGCCGCGGCGGAGCGATCCCTGGGCGACACGGGACGGGTGGTGGTTCGTCCCTCGGGCACCGAGCCGCTGGTTCGGGTGATGGTGGAGGCCGAGGACGAAGCCACGGCACGCCGCCACGCCGACGCGATCGCCGGGATCGTGGACGCCGAGCTGGGCGGACGCTGAGCCCCCGGGCACGGAGCCGGGAATGCTACGCTCGATCCCTGATGTGCGGCATCGTGGGCTATGTGGGGCCCGACGAGGCCCTTCCGATCGTCCTCGAAGGTCTCCGGCGGCTCGAATATCGCGGGTACGACTCCGCGGGCGTTGCCGTCGTCGACGGCGGGCTTTCGATCGTGAAGCGTGCGGGGAAGCTGGCCGAACTGGAGGGCGCGCTTGCCCAGAGCGCCGCGCCGGCCGGGACGGTGGGGATGGGCCATACGCGGTGGGCCACCCACGGGGCTCCCACGGATCGCAACGCCCATCCGCACACCGACTGCACCGGGCGGATCGCGGTGATCCATAACGGGATCATCGAGAACTTCCGGGCGCTGCGGGTGCGGTTGGAGAAGGACGGTCACACCTTCGGGTCCGACACCGACACGGAGTGCGTGGCGCATCTCCTGGAGGAACGGTTCGCGGCCGGTGACGGGCGTGTGGCCCTGGTCGAGGCCGTGCGCGCCGTCGTTGGGCAGCTCGACGGCGCGTACTCGCTGGTCGTCTGCTCGGTGGAGGACCCCGGGACGTTGGTGGGTGTGAAGGTCTCCTCGCCCCTGGTGGTGGGCATCGGCGAGGGCGAGACCATCCTCGCCTCCGACATCCCGGCCGTGCTCGGCCGCACCACCACCGTGATCCCGCTGGAGGAGGGGCAGATCGTAGAGGTCACGCGCGACGGCGTCGCGTTCACCGACCTGCAGGGCGCAGCGGTGCACCCCCAACCGATCGTCGTGGACTGGGATGTCTCGCAGGCGCAGAAGTCCGGCTACGACTCCTTCATGCGCAAGGAGATCGATGAACAGCCGGCGGCGATCCGCGACACCCTGACGGGCCGCATCGTGCAGGGCCACCTGCAACTCGACGAGCTGCGCGTCAGCGACGATGTCCTGCGCGAGGTCTCGAAGGTCTTCGTGGTGGCCTGCGGCACCGCCTTCCACTCGGGGATGGTGGCGAAGTACGCGATCGAGCATTGGACGCGGCTGCCGGTGGAGATCGAGATCGCCAGCGAGTTCCGCTACCGCGATCCGGTCCTGGGGCCGGACACGCTCACCCTCGCGGTCTCACAGTCGGGCGAGACGATCGACACGCTGGAGGCGGCCCGGCATGCGCGGCGGCAGGGATCGCAGGTGATCGCCGTGACGAACACGGTGGGCTCATCGCTGGCTCGCGAGGCCGACGGCGTGATCTACATGCACGCAGGGCCCGAGATCGGGGTGGCGGCCACGAAGACCTTCGCCACGCAGATGGTCTCGCTGCACCTGGTGGCGCTGTACCTGGCCCAGGTCCGCGGCTCCATGTTTCCCCAGGAGATAGGCGAGGTCCTCGACCGGATGGCTGAGCTCCCAGAGCAGGTGGGGCGGGCGCTGCAGCTCGACGGCCGATGCCGCGAGCTGGCCGAGCGGTTCCACACGGTCCGCGACGTCCTGTTCATCGGGCGTCACACCGGGTACCCGGCGGCCCTGGAGGGCGCGCTGAAGCTGAAGGAGATCAGCTACATCCACGCGGAGGGCTATCCGGCCGGCGAGTTGAAGCACGGCCCCATCGCGTTGGTCGAGGAGGGTGTGCCGGTGGTGGCGGTCGCGACCCGCTGTCACGTGTACCCGAAGATCCTGTCGAACATCCAGGAGGTGCGGGCCCGCGGCGCGGAGGTGATCGCGGTCGCCACGGAGGGCGACACAGAGATCGTCGGCCTCGCGCAGCACGTCCTGGAGGTGCCGGCGACCCCCGAGCTGCTCTCGCCGGTCGTGGTGAGCGTGCCCCTGCAGCTGTTCGCCTATCACATGGCCCGGCTGCGAGGCTGCGACGTGGACCAGCCCCGGAACCTGGCGAAGTCCGTCACGGTGGAGTGAGGACCCCGGCGGCTGCCCTCCCCGCGGCGGCGAGGCGGTTCGCTCGACCGGGGGCGTCGCGGCTACCCTGTTCTCAATGGACATCCTCGGCCTGGGTGTGGATATCTGCGAGATCGCCCGGATGGAGCGGGCGCTCGACCGGCACCCCACCCTGCGGGCCCGCGTATTCACGCCCGAGGAGATCGCGTACTGCGACGGCAAGGCCCGACCGGCAGAATCCTTCGCGGGGCGGTTCGCGGCCCGCGAGGCCGTGATCAAGGCGCTGGGCGGTTACCGGGGCAGAGGCTGGCAGGACATCAGCGTCACCCGACACCAGAGCGGTGCCCCCCAGATCCTGTTGAGCGGCAACGCGAAGCGGCGCGCCGACCTCCTGGGCCTCGATCGCGTCCTCATCACCTTCACCCACGAGCGGACGAACGCGGTCGCGTTCGCGGTGGCGGTGACCGGCCGATGAAGCCCGTTCTGACGCCTGCGCAGGCGTTGGCACTCGATCGCGCAGCGCAGGCTCGTGGCGTCTCCGCCGCCGCGCTCATGGAGCGTGCGGGCCGGGCCGTGGCGCAGGCCGTGGGCGACCTGCTGGGCGGCACGTACGGGCGGCGCGCCGTCGTGGTGTGCGGCAAGGGCAACAACGGGGGCGACGGTCTGGTGGCGGCGAGGCACCTGGCGCGGTGGGGGATGAGCGTGGGGGTCGTGATGATCGAGGTGCCCGAGGACCTGCGCGAGCCGGCAGGGACGAACCTCGAGCGCCTGCGCACGGAGACCGACGCGCGGATCCTGACCGCCGACAGGCTCCCGCACGAGCTGGCCAGGGCCGACGTGGCGATCGACGCGATCTTCGGCACCGGGTTCCGGGGCATGCCCGAGGATGAGTGGGCAACGGCCATCGGCGAGCTGAACGCCGCCGACGCACCGGCCGTGGCCGTCGACATCCCATCGGGGGTCGACGGCACATCGGGCGCGGTGGCCGGTGACGCCGTCGTCGCCGCGCTCACCGTCACGTTCGGCGCGGCGAAGACCGGCGCGGTGCTGCTCCCCGGCGCCGAACGCGCGGGATCGCTGCGTGTCGTCGACATCGGCTTCCCTCGGGATCTCCTGGTCACCGATCTGTTCCTCACCGAGCCGCAGGACGTGGCGGCCGTGGTGCCGTCCCGCGAGGCCGACACCCACAAGCGCGCCTCGGGTGTGCTGGTGGTCGTGGCGGGGTCGCGCGACATGACAGGTGCGCCGCGGCTGATCGCCGAGGCCGCCGGCAGGATCGGCGCGGGGCTCGTGATCGTGGCGGTACCGGCGGGGATCCTGCCGATCGTGCAGGCCGCGCTCACCGAGCCGATCTTCGTCGGCCTGCCCTCGACCGCTGATGGCACCCTTGCGTCCGCCGCCGTCGGGGATCTGCTGGAGCGGCTGGGCGACGCCGACGCCCTGGCGATCGGCCCCGGCATGACGACGAACCCGGAGACCGCCGGTGCCGTCCGGGCGCTGGTTGCGCGCTCCCCGGTGCCCGTGGTGCTGGACGCCGACGGGCTGAACGCGTTCACGGGCCAGGCCACGGCGGTTGCCGACCGGCGATCCGAGGCCGTGCTCACCCCCCACGTCGGGGAGTTCAGCCGCCTGACGGGGGTGAAGCCCCGCGATCTTCAGGCCGACCGGATCGGGCACCTCCGGCGCCTCGCGGCCGATGCGGACGCCGTCGCGCTGCTGAAGGGGAGCCGCACGCTGGTCGCGGCGCCGGACGGGCAGGTTCGCGTCAACCTCACCGGCTCTTCGGTCCTGGCGACGGCCGGGTCCGGCGACGTGTTGACCGGCACGATCGGGGGCCTGCTGGCCCGCGGCACATCCGCGCTGGACGCGGCCACGGCCGGCGCCTACCTGCACGGTCTGGCCGGCACGCTCGCGGGCAGGACGCTGGGTGAGGGCACGCTGGCGAGGGACGTGGCCGCGCACCTTCCCGAGGCGGTCGCGCGCGTGAAGGCGGGTGGCTGATGCGCCACCGCCCCACCTTCGTCCGGGTGGACCTGGCGGCGATCCGCCACAACGCCGCCGTCCTCACGCCCCCCGGGGTGCGTCTGATGGCGGTGGTGAAGGCGAACGCGTACGGCCACGGCGACACGGAGGTGGCGCGGGCGGCCCTCGACGGCGGCGCCTCATGGCTGGGCGTCGCGCTGGTGGAGGAGGGGCTCGGTCTTCGGGCCGCCGGCATCGACGCGCCGATCCTGGTGCTGTCGGAATTCCCACCCGGCTCGGAGACCGAGGCGCTGGCGGGCGCGCTCACCCCGTCGCTGTACTCGATGGAGGGCCTCGTGCGGCTCGCGGCAACCGCGACGGCGGGCACCGCCGTCCACGTGAAGATCGACACGGGCATGCATCGCGTCGGGGTGTTCCCGCCCGAGGCCACGGCGGCGTTCGCCGACGAGGTCGTCGGCGCCGACCTGCGCATCGAGGGCCTGTGGACCCACTTCGCCCGTAGCGAGGAGGACGAGATCACCACCCGCGAGCAGCTCGCCCTCTTCCACCGCGCCATCGACGAGGTGAAGGTGGCGGGGCACGTGCCGGATCTGCTGCACGCGGCCAACAGCGGCGCGGTGATCCTGCACCCCGAGTCGCACCTGGACCTCGTGCGGCCCGGCATCGCCCTGGTCGGCGTCCAGCCCGCTCCCGGTGTTGGCGGGTCCCTGGGCCTTCGACCCGCCCTCTCGTGGTACTCGGCCGTCAGCTTCGTCCGCCGGCTTCCGGCCGGTGAGGCTCTCTCGTACGGCCATCGCTACCGCCTGGCACGTGACGCGAACGTCGCGACGGTGCCCGTGGGGTATGCCGACGGGTACCCGCGGGCGCTCTCCTCGGCCGCCGACGTCCTGATCCGCGGCCGGCGATGCCGAGTGGCCGGCAACGTCACCATGGACCAGCTGCTGGTGGATTGCGGCGATCTGGCCGTGGCGGCCGGCGACGAGGTGGTACTGCTGGGCGAGCAGGGCGCCCAGGCGATCACGGCCGAGGAGCTCGCCGGCGCAGCGGGCACGGTGGGGTACGAGATCGTCGCGCGCATCGGCCGGCGGGTCCCCAGGGAGTACACGGGATGAGCTCGACGCGCCGAAAGATCGTGACGGCGAGCGTGGCGGCGGCCGGGGCCGTGGCGGTGGCCGGCGGCGTCGCCGCGGGCACCGCGCTGCGGCGCCACCGGCGTCCCTCGGGCGAGCCCGCCCCGAATGAGCCGTTGGCGATGCTGCCGCCGCAGGATCTTGGCCCCATCGCGGCGGCCGACGGCACGCGGCTGGAGGTGCGGTCCGCCGGGCCTCCCGACGCTCCGACGCTGCTGTTCGTGCACGGGTTCAGCCTGGATCTGACGATCTGGCACTTCCAGTGGACCGGGCTGGACGGGATGCGCTGCATCCTGTACGACCAGCGTGGGCACGGGCGCTCGGCGCGCGCGAGCGATCTGTCGTTGGAGGCCATGGGGCGCGACATCGGGGCGGTGCTGGATGGCGTCACCGGCGATCAGCCCGTGGTGCTGGTGGGCCACAGCCTGGGCGCGATGGCGATCCTGTCCGCAGCGGAGGCGGGTGTGCTCGGATCACGCGTCGCCGGCGTCGTGCTGGTCGGGGCCGCGTCGTCGGATCTGCTGCGCGGCGCCGTCGGGTCGATCACCGGCATGCTCCGCCCCCGGCTCGGGATGCTCTCGGCGACGGCGCGCCGTGTCGATCGGCTTCGCCGTGCGGTGCTGGCAAGCCCCACCGACGTCGCGGGTGTGCTGACGCGCCTCACCCAGTTCGGGGACGACGCGCCGCCACACCTCGTGAACCACGTGGTCGGTCTCGCCGCCCACGCCTCGTCGGAGGTGTGGACCGACGGCCTCACCGAGCTGATCGAGATGGACCTTCGCCACGCCATCGCGAGGCTCACCGTGCCCACGCTGGTGGTCGTGGGCGAGCAGGACCGCGTCACGCCGCCCGCCGCGGCGGTGGCGCTGGTGGGAGAGTTGCCCGACGGCCGCCTGGCGGTCATCTCGGGTGCCGGCCATCTCCCCATGCTGGAACGTCCGAGGGACGTGAACGACCACCTGCGCGCCTTCGCATCCGAGGTGCTCCCCGAGGTGACGCCGGATCGCAAGCGAGGCAAGGCGTGACGCGAACCCTGGCCGACGTCGCACGCGAGGCCTCGACCTGCACCCGTTGCAAGCTCTCCGGGATGGGCCGCACGCAGGTGGTGTTCGGCGTGGGCAGTCCGGTGGCCGATCTGATGTTCATCGGGGAGGCCCCGGGGCGCAACGAGGACGCGCAGGGCGAGCCGTTCGTCGGGGCCGCCGGGCAGCTGCTGAACACGCTGCTCGAAGGGATCGGCCTCGCACGCGACGACGTCTACATCGCGAACGTCCTGAAGAGCCGCCCTCCCGGCAACCGCGATCCCGAGCCCGACGAGATCGAGGCGTGTACCCCGTGGCTGGTGGAGCAGATCTCCCTGATCCAGCCTCGGCTGATCGTGACCCTCGGGAACTTCGCCACCAGGTACCTGCTGCAGACGACGCAGGGGATCACCCGCACGCGTGGCCAGGTGTATCGCTGGCACGATCGGTGGGTCATCCCGACCTTCCACCCGGCGGCCATCCTGCACGGGGGCGGCGAGAAGTCCCGGCAGTTCCAGGAGATGCGCGAGGACTTCGCGCTCGTGCAGCGGACGATGGCGGGCGGTTCGCCACCCGTCGTTCGGCCGGCGCCCGCGGCAGATCGGCCGGAACCGGCCGTCGTTCGGTCCACGCCCGCCCCCGCCCCCGGCCAGACGGCTCGATCGGCACCGCCGCTGATCATCCCGGAACCGGCGGTCGAGGAGCAGTTGGGGCTGTTCTGATGCGGATCGATCTGCGAACCGCGACCGCGGATGACACCCGGTCGGTCGGTGAGGCCATCGCTGCGCTGTTCAGGCCGCGCGACGCGGTCGCCCTCACGGGTGAGCTCGGCGCCGGCAAGACCACGCTCGTGCAGGGCATCGCGCACGCCCTTGGCGTGACCGATCATGTGGTGTCGCCGACGTTCACCCTGGTGCGGGAGTACCGCGGGACAGCCCTGGAGATCGCGCACGTCGACGTGTACCGGCTGGACCGCGTGCAGGATGTGATGGACCTCGGCCTGGACGAGATCGCCGACGGCGAGGCGCTGCTCCTGGTCGAGTGGGGCGAGGCGGTGGAGGCCCTCCTTCCCGCCGATCACCTCACGATCGAGCTCACGTCCGCCGGCCCCGACACCGAGGAGCGCGCGATCGTCGTCGCCACCGCCGGCGCTTCCTGGGACGAGCGCGCCGATCCGTTGGCAGCGGCCCTCGCCCCCTGGCGGGCCACGTGATCGTCGTCGGCATCGAGACCTCCACGCCCCAGACCAGCGTGGCGATCGGCGGCGAGCAGGGGATCGTGGCGCAGATGTCGGTGGCGGGCCGCGCTCGCCAGGAGGCGGCAGCCCCCGCGCTCGAACAGCTCCTGCGCTGGAGCGGTACGGATCTCGCGCATGTCGGCGGCGTGGCCGTCGGTATCGGGCCCGGGCTCTTCACCGGCCTGCGGGTGGGTGTGGCGACCGCCAAGACCCTCGCGCAGGTCCTGGGGGTTCCCCTCGTCGGCCTCACGAGCCTGGACGTCCTGGCCTTCGCGGTGCGCCACACGGCCCGTCGGATCTGCGCGGTCGTCGACGGCCGGCGCGGGGAGGTGTTCTGGTCCCTGTACCGGCCCGTCCCGGGAGGGGTCGATCGCGAGACCGAGCACGAGGTGGCGCGCGCCGATCGGCTGGTCGCCGAGCTCGCCGCAGTGCCCGGGGACGTGCTGCTGGTGGGAGACGGTGCCATCCTGTACCGACATGAGATCGAACAAGAGCTTGGCGGGAGGGTGGTGGTCGCCTCGGCGACCCACGCCCACCCGCAGGCGGCCTCGCTGGTGGAGCTCGCCGCGCCCAGGCTCCTGCGCGAGGAGCACGACCGGCTCTTCGACGTCGTCCCGGTGTATCTGAGGAGATCGGATGCGGAGATCGCTTGGGATCAGCGAACCCGAGGCGCCTCGACTTGAGGTGACCCGGATGCGCCGCCGCCATCTGCGCGGCGTGATGGCGATCGAACGCCAGGTGTATCCGCGGCCCTGGAGCCCGAACCTGTTCGTCGCGGAGATGAGCGAGGCCGCCAACCGGTGCTACCTGGTGGCGCGCATCGACCGGGCCGTGGTCGGGTACGCCGGGCTGATCTGCTACGGCGACGAGGCGCACGTCACGAACGTCGCGGTGGACCCCCTGCACCAGCGTTACAAGATCGCGACACGCATGTTTCACGACCTCATGCTGAGCGCGATCCAGATGGGAGCCGAGGCGGTGTCGCTGGAGGTTCGCGTCTCCAACTGGGGAGCGCAGCGCCTCTACAGCCGCTACGGCTTCCGCCCGGTCGGCGTCCGCAAGAACTACTACCAGGAGCTTCGGGAGGACGCGCTGATCATGTGGGCCGATGAGGTGCGCACGCCGGCGTACGCCGAGCGCCTGGCGCGGATCGTCGCCGAGATGCCGGAGGGCGTGCGCCCCTGAGGGCGCCGTTCGCATGCTGACCCTCGGCATCGAGACCTCCTGCGACGATACAGCCGTGGCGGTGGTGCTCGACGGCTTCACGGTGCGCTCGAACCTCATCGCGGCCCAGGAGCACCTGCACGAGCGGTTCGGCGGCGTGGTGCCTGAGGTGGCCGCCCGCGCCCACGTGGAGGCGCTGAACCCGCTCTTGGAGCAGGCGTTGACGGAAGCGGGAGCGGGCTTCGGCGATCTGGACACGGTGGCATGCACCGTCGGGCCCGGACTCGTGGGCGCGCTGCTGGTCGGCATGGCGGCCGCCAAGACCGTGGCGCTCGCCACGGGAGCCACCTTCGTGGGCGTGAACCATCTCGAGGGTCACATCTGGGCCAACTTCCTGGCGCATGGCCCACCGGAGCCGCCCTACGTCTGCCTGGTGGTGTCCGGGGGCCACACCATGCTGGTGTATATGCCCGAGGTGCACCGGCACGAGCTCCTGGGCCAGACGCTCGACGACGCGGCCGGTGAGGCCTTCGACAAGGTGGCGCGACTGCTGGGACTGGGGTTCCCGGGCGGGCCGGCGCTGGACGCGCTGGCGCGCGAGGGGGACCCGGCCGCCGTGGCGTTCCCCAGGCCCATGGCCGACTCGGGCGATCTGGATTTCTCCATGAGCGGCTTGAAGACCGCGGTGCTGCGGTACGTGAAACGGGAGCAGGCGGCCGGCCGTGCGATCGCGGCGGCGGACCTGGCGGCGAGCTTCCAGGAGGCGATCGTGGACGTGCAGGTGACCAAGACGATCCGCGCCGCTACCGAGCGAGGGATCGAGACCGTCCTGATGGGCGGCGGTGTGGTGGCCAACAGCCGGCTGCGGGAGCGCATGCTGACCGATGGTGAGGCGGCCGGGCTTCGGGTCCTGTACCCGCCGCTCGCACTGTGCACGGACAACGCGGCCATGATCGCGTGCGTGGGCGCGGCTAGAGCCCTTCGCGGCGAGGCAACCCCGCTCGACATCGGGGCCGATCCGAACCTAAGGTTGGCGATGTGACGACCGTCCTGGTGACCGGGGGCGCCGGGTTCATCGGCTCGCACCTTGCAGACCGCCTCCTGGCGGAGGGCCATCGCGTGATCAGCGTCGACGACCTGACCACGGGGCGCATCGCCAATCTCTCCGAGGCGCGCGGCTACGGCAAGGAGTTCACGTTCTTCAACATGGACGTGCGCGCCGATGGATTGCTTCCCCTGTTCGAGCGGCACCGGCCGGAGGTGGTGTTCCATCTCGCGGCGCAGGCCGGTGTGCGACCCTCCCTGACCGACCCGGGCAGGGACGCCAGCATCAACATCATGGGCACCATGAACGTGCTGGACTGCGCGGTCCACACGGGGGTGAAGAAGATCGTATACGCCGCCAGCGGCGGCACGATCTACGGGGAGCCCAAGCGCATCCCGGTGAAGGAGTCGGCGGCACAGGGGTCGCACCCAGCCAGCCCCTACGGCATCTCGAAGAAGGTGGTGGTGGATTACCTGGGCTACTACCAGCGATACCGAGGACTGGATTACACGGCGCTCGCGCTCGGCAACGTCTACGGGCCGCGCCAGGACCCGCACGGCGAGGCGGGCGTGGTGGGGATCTTCGCCTCGAAGATGCTGGCCGGCGAGGCGTGCACGATCTTCGGCGATGGGAACCAGACCCGCGACTACGTCTTCATCGACGACGCCGTGCACGCCTTCGTCCGGGCCATCGATCGTGGATCCGGCAAGATGGTGAACATCGGCACGGGCCTGGAGACCAGCGTCAACGGGCTGTACAAGCAGCTCGCCGAGACGATCGGCTACACGGGGGAGCCGGCCACCGGACCGCTGCCGCCCGGCGAGCTCCGCCGGATCGTGCTGGACATCTCGCTGGCGCCCGGCGCGATCGGCTGGAAGCCCTGGACCCACCTCGAGGACGGGCTGGGCGAGACCGTGGCGTACCTCAAGGGCGTGTGAGCTCTCCTTCGGTCCGAAGCTGGGCCGACGCCTCGACGGTGCCGTTCTGGCTGGATCGGGCCGACGCACCGGCGCCCGCCGAGCCGCTCGCCGGCGACACGCATACGGCCCTCGTCATCGTGGGCGGTGGCTACACGGGGCTGTGGGCGGCGATCCAGGCGAGGGAGCTCGACCCGGGCCGGGACGTGGTCCTGCTCGAACAGGACACGGTGGGGTTCGGGGCCAGTGGGCGCAACGGCGGATTCTGCGACAGCTCGCTCACGCACGGGCTGGGCAACGGCGTCGCGAGGTTCCCCGAGGAGATCCAGAGACTCGAGCGGCTCGCGGCCGAGAACTTCGAGGGGATCCGCGGGACGGTCGACCGGTTCGGCATCGACTGCGACTGGACGCCATCGGGCACCATGCTGGTCGCCGTCGAGCCGTACCAGGTGGCGCTGCTACGGCGGGCCGAGGAGCTGTACCGATCGTTCCGCCAGCCCGTGCGGCTCCTAGACCGCGACGAGGCACGCGCCGAGGTGGACTCGCCCACCTACCTCGGTGGCCTCTGGCGGCTGGATCGCGACGCGCTGGCGGATCCGGCCCGTCTCGCCTGGGGACTCCGCCGGGCGGCCCTGGAGCTGGGCGTGCGGATCCACGAGCAGACGGCCGCCACCGGCATGGAGCCCGAGGGTGACGGCGTCGTGGTGGCCACGTCCGGGGGCCGCGTGCACGCCCGACGCGCGATCCTGGCCACGAACGCCTTCCCGCCGCTCGCCCGCTCGATCCGCCGCTACGTGGTCCCCGTGTACGACTACGTGCTGATGACCGAGCCGCTCACGCCCTCGCAGATGGATGCGATCGGGTGGCGGCAGCGCCAGGGCCTGGCGGACGCCGGGAACCGGTTCCACTACTACCGGCTGAGCGCCGACGACCGGATCCTGTGGGGTGGGTACGACGCGATCTACCACTACGGCAACCGGGTGGCGCCCGAGCTGGAGGATCGTCCCGAGACCTTCGACCTGCTGGCGTCCCACTTCTTCCGCACCTTCCCGCAACTCGAGGGGATCCGGTTCACGCACCGGTGGGCCGGCGCCATCGACACCTGCAGCCGCTTCTGTGTGATGTGGGGGACGGCGCTGGGCGGCAGGGCCTCGTACGCGGTCGGGTACACGGGCCTGGGCGTCGGCTCAGCGCGCTTCGGCGCCCGGGTGGCGCTGGATCTGATCGGCGGCGTGGAGACCGATCTCACGAAGCTCCGGTTCGTCCGGTCGAAGCCGACGGCCTTCCCACCCGAGCCGCTGCGGTACGCGGGGATCCAGCTCACCCGCCGCGCGATCGCGCGCGCCGACGCGCACGAGGGACGGCGCGGCCCGTGGCTGAAGCTGATCGACGCCATGGGCCTGGGCTTCGACAGCTGAGGCTCGTCCTCCCTACGGAGCCACCCTCAGAGGGCCTACCTCGCGCATTGCGTGATGAGGGGACTCGGGACTAGTGTTGATGCAGGACCCATGGCCGGGTTCAGAACCATCCGATCGAGGGAGCGGTGAACGCTCGACCGGCACGCGAGGCGTGGTCGCCGCGTTGCTGGTCGTGTGCTGCAGCGCTCCCTCCCGAGGCGAGCCGCCGCGCCCTTCCTCCGTGGCGACGCCCGATGAACGCAGCCGCCACAGGCATGCCCGCGACCGCCTCGACCGCAGAGCGGTGACACTGGGTTGCGACTAGGCCGAGCGTCCCCTCGCTAGAGTGACGCCATGGACCTGGAGATTCGGCCGATCCGGCCGGACGAGTTCGACACGTACGCGCAGACGATCGACCGCGCGTTCAGCAGCGTGCTGGCGCCTGACGAGCTCAAGGACGAACGTTCGGTCGCCGAGCACGACCGGGAGTTCGCCGTGTTCGACGAGGG
>JBDUEF010000061.1:0-12730 GCA_040002535.1 Actinomycetota bacterium
TCGGCGGTGGTGGCCTGCGAGAACCGGCCGATCAGGAGGTCCTTGTCGATCGGCGAGGGCTCCTCGTACGTCTCGTCACGCCACCGCTCCTCGCCGTTCACGACGACGGGATAGTCCTTGCCGAGCTCCGCCCTCGCGCGTTCCGCGGCGGCGTCGTAGGCGGCCTGGAGGTCCTCGTTGTCCGCCGACATGGTGGCGTAGGTGATGCGGAACTTCTGATCGGCCATGGGAGCCCCCTTCGCGGAACGCGCGGAAAACCGCTGGTCGTGCCCCGGGATGGTAGCCGAGGCCCCCGTCGCGTGCCCACGGGCCGACGGGTGCGGATCTGACCGGCGGATATGGAGAAACGCGCTGGCTTCGGGCGTACGATTCGGCTCCCACGATGAGGCTCCTCACCTACGACCGGCGGGGGCACCGGCGATTGGGAGCGATCCTCGAGGGTGAGGTGGTCGATCTGCCCGACGCGGTCGGGCACCCGGCCTTCCCCACCACCCTGGAGGCATTGGTCGCGTCGAGCGGCGGCACCGTGATGGATGCCGCCCGAGGTGCCCTGGAACGCGACGATGCGCACGCGTCCCGCGTCAAGCGACCACGTCTGCTGCCGCCCCTGTTCCCGCAGTCGCTGCTCATGCCCGACGGGCTGGGGGGCGAGCGCCGCATCGTGGCGCCCGAGGACGAGGTGATGTGGCCGGCCGGCGCCGCCTGGCTCGAGTATCAGCCGAAGATCGCCGCGGTGCTGGGGCGCGAGACGCGGGGAGCCACGCCCGAAGAGGCGCACGCCTCGGTCTTCGGCTACACGCTGGTGAACGACTGGACGGCCCGCGACGCCACCGGCGACCCCGTGGGCCACGACGACGGCCTGCCGCTGTCGCTCGGGCCGTGCGTGGTGACCGCCGATGAGATCGATCCCCAGACGGTGTTCATGGACGCGCGCATCGACGACCGCTCCCTGGCGAAGGGCAACCTCAACGGAACCGCGCAGAGCCTGCTGGGCCTGATCGGCGCCGCCGGTCGGGAGGCGCTGCTGGAACGCGGCGACGCGTTCGCGCTGGCGCCGTTCCCGGATGCCGCCTGCGATCTGTGGCCGGGGGCAAGGATCGAGCTGGCCGCCGAGGGGATCGGCACGCTGCGGAACCGGCTCGCGGCGCGGATCTGAAGGGTGGCGCGACCGACGCGCCGCCGGCGAAGGAGGCGTCCGTGCACGACATCGTGACGAGCATGTGGCACATCCAGGTCCCCATCCTGGAGAAGGTGCTGCGCACGCTGCTGGTGTACCTGGTGATCCTGCTGCTGCTGCGTCTTGCGGGGAAGCGCGAGCTGGCGCAGCTGAACTCGTTCGACCTCGTGGTCCTGCTGCTGCTCAGCAACGTGGTGCAGAACGCCGTCATCGGACCGGACGACTCCGTGACGGGCGGCCTGATCGGCGCTGCGGTGCTGCTCGGCTTCAACGCGGTGATCGTGCGCGCCGTCGCGCGGAGCCGGGCCGCCACCGCGCTGTTCGAGGGCACCCCGACGACGCTGATCGACGACGGCCGTCTGGACGAGGGGGCGCTGCGTCATCTGGGACTTCGCCGCGCCGAGGTCATCAAGGCGCTGCACCGGCAGGGGGCCGACACGGTGGAGGAGGTGGCGAGCGCCACGCTCGACCCCGGCGGCGCCATCGTGGTGGAGCTGAAGGAGTCCGAGCGCTTCGCGACGAAGGAGGACGTGCGGCGCCTGGAGGCCAAGCTCGACCGCCTGCTGGACGGCTGAGGCGGGGACGCTACTTCTTCTTGGCGGCCTTGCGTTCGGCGCCACGCGCCTTGGCCGCTCGCTGCTGGCGGTCCTTCAGCTTGCGCTGACGGTCGTGCGCCCAGCGGATGGTCGGTCGGTCTCCACGTCCCATGTCGGTCCCTCTCAGTCGTCCTCGTCGCCGCCCTGCGCGAGCTCCGCGCTGCGGATGCGTGCTGCGTCGATCGCGTTCAGGAAGGCGGCGCGGACGCCGGCCTCCTCAAGATGGCGGATCGCCGCGATCGTGGTGCCCCCCGGCGAGGTCACCATCTCGCGCAGCTCCACCGGGTGCTTGCCGGTGTCCCGCAGCATCTTCGCCGAGCCCAGCATCGTCTGGATGATCAGGTCGGTGGCGACGTCGCGCGACAACCCCAGCAGGATACAGGCCTCGATCATGGCCTCGGCCAGCAGGAAGAAGTACGCGGGCCCGCTGCCGCTGGTGGCGGTGACGGCGTCGAGCTGCGATTCGGGCAGGCGCAGGACCTTGCCCACATAGCCCAGCAGCTCCTCGGCGGTGGCCAGGTGCGAGTCGTCCGCGCAGCCGCCGGCCGATACCACGCTCATCGCCTCGTCCACCATCACCGCGACGTTGGACATGACGCGCACCACCGGCACGTCGCTCGCCAGATGCTTCTGGGCGAAGGAGGTCCGCAGTCCCGCCGCGAAGCTGATCACCAGGTGGCCCTGCGTCACCTCGGCGCGGATCTGCTCCAGCAGCGTCTCCGTGTCCTGCGGCTTCGCGGTGAGCACCAGCACGTGCGCCCACCGTGCCGCCTCGGCGTTGTCCAGCGAGACGCGCACCCCGTAGCCGTCGGCCAGCTCCGTGGCGCGCTCCTGCCGGCGGCAGGTCACCATGAGCTCCTCGACCGTCCGGCCACCCGAACGGATCAGGCCCGACACCAGGGCCTCGCCCATCTTGCCGCCGCCCAGGACGGCGACCCTGCGATCGGTCATCGTGCGCTCCTCAGCAGGTTCGACGCGAAGAACCACAGGTTGGCCGGGCGTTCTGCGAGGCGGCGGGTGAGATACGGGTACCACTCCGTCCCGTAGGGGATGTATACGCGGACCGGGTACCCACGACGCGCCAACGACGTCTGGAGGTCCCGGCGGACCCCGTACAGCATCTGGAACTCCACGCGTGACCAGCCGTCGTCCTCGGCGTCCACGCGCGAGCGGACGCCCTCGATCAGCGCGGGGTCGTGGGTGGCGGCATCGATCGGGTGGCCGCGCGCCAGCAACGTCGTGAACAGGCGGGCGTAGCTCCGGTTGACGTCGCCCATATCGGCGAACACCACCTCCGGCGGTTCGAGGTAGGAGCCCTTCACCAGGCGCACGCGCATGCCGGCCGGCAGGCGGTCGATGTCGCCCGCGGTCCGGCGCAGGTAGGCCTGCATCGCCACGCCCACCCTCGGATACGCGGCGTACGCCGCCGCGGCGGCCTCGAGCGTGCGGTCCACGTACGCGTGGCTCTCCATGTCGATCTCCACCCGCGTGCGTGCCGCCGCGGCCGCGTCCAGGATCGGCGTGAGGTTCCTCATGCATGCATCCATGCCCTCGTCGAGCCCCAGCTGCGTGAGCTTCACGGAGATCGCGCAGTCCAACGTGTCGGCGTCGGCCACCGCCGCCAGCGCCGTCAGGTATGCCTGCCGGGCCTGCAGAGCCTGGTCGGAGGAGGTCACGTTCTCGCCCAGGTGGTCGAGCATGGACGTGATCCGCCCGCGGTCCAGGTCGCGGGCTGCGGCCATGGCCTCCGGCAGCGTCTCGCCCGCCACGAACCTCGAGGCCACCCCGCGGCCGGGCGTCGTGCGCGTCGCCAGGTGACGGATCGTGGGGTGGCCGGCCACCCGCAGGATCGTCGGGCGGAGCAGGCGCGCGCTGAGATCGGTCATGGGGTGGCGATCCCCGTCCGCAGCACCTGCGTGAACTCCTGGATCCGCAGCGCCCGGCGATCCGGCGCATCGGGCCCGCGGTGGATCAGGCCCGGGTCCAGCTCCTCGGAGGACAGGGCGTCCTGGAACCGCTCGGCCACCCAGTCCAGCATCGACGCCATCATCTCCGCGTCGACGTCGTCGCGGAGCTCGCCGCGGCGCACACCGAACTCCACGAACTCCAGCGTGCCGTAGGGGTCCTCGCTGCGCATGAAGCGGTCGATCGGACGCCGCAGGCCCATGCCGGTGTCGTAGCGCCCGATCATGGCCACGCGGTTGGGGATCCAGTCGGCGGCCACGAACTCCTCGGTCCGGTCGAGCCACCACTCCAGGGTGGCCCAGAACCCCTGATCCACGATCTCCTCCGGCGCGTCCAGCCAGGCCGGCAGGGCAGACACCGCTCGCTGGTAGGCCGCCAGGAACAGGCCCTCCTTGGAACCGAAGTCCAGGAACACCGTGCCCTTGGCGACCCCGACGTCGGCGGCGATGTCCTCGACGCGTCCGCCCCGGTACCCGTGCTCGGCGAAGTGCCGCATGGCCACCTCGATGATGCGCTCGCGGCGCTCCGACGCATCGCGGGCCGCCTCCGCACGGGTGCGGCGGGCGGGGCGGGCGGGTTCGTGCGGGGTCTGCGCCATCGGAGCAAGACGGTACCCCACCGCAGACGGGCAACGCCGGCCTCGCTCGTGCGCCGGGCACCTGAAAGAGAAGAGCCCGAGAGACCTCCGGCTCGCCGGGAACCGAAGCTCCCAGCCACCGTCAGCCTCTCGGGCTCAGGTGCTCCAAGCAACCTTCGCGACCCGCATGCGGATCGACGTCGGTTCGGGGGCACGGGGTCTGCCTCGCGGCGTTCCCGCAGCCGACCACCCGGCTCGCCTTGCGGCGCTCCCGGCGGCTCCGCAACCGTTCGGCCCGAGGGCCGTTCGGTGCGGCGCACCCGATCGGCCTTGCGGCTCCTCGGCTGTCCGTTCCGACTCCCCGCTTCGACTCACGTCGACTGCTTGGAGCGAGGCGAAATGTACCGACGAGCGGTGGACGGGTCAACCCCGGATCCCCGCAGGTCAGTGCATATATCCGCAGGTCACGGGGCTGCGCGAACCCCGGGACAAAGTGTGACAAGAACGATCCCCGATCACCCCGCCACCAGCTCGCGGTACACATCCAGGACCTCGGTGGCGGTGCCGTCCCAGGTGAAGCGCAGCGCCAGACGCGCTCCGTCGCGGCCCATCCGGGCCGCCAGCGCGGGATCGCCCAGGATCTGGAGCAGGCGATCCGCGTGATCGCCGGGATCGTGGCCCTCCACCAGGAACCCGCCGACGCCGTCGACCACCACGTAGCGCAGGCCGCCCACGGCCGACGCCACGACGGGCGTACCGCACGCCTGCGCCTCCAACGCCACCAGGCCGAACGACTCCGAGCGCGAGGGAACCAGGACGGCGTCGGCGGCCGCGTAGAAATCGGCCAGCCGGGCCTGCGGCTGGGGCGGGAAGAGCATGACGCGGTCGCCCACCCCCAGCGCCGACGCCAGCTCCATCAGCCGGCCCACCTCCTCGCCGTGACCGGAGCCGCTGGGCCCGCCCACCACCGCCAGGACCACATCGGCCGTGCCGTCGGGGTCGCGCGCCAGCGCCTCGGCGACGGTGCGCACGGCCACATCGGGTCCCTTGTGGGCCTGGAGGCGTCCGACGAACAGCACCAGCCGCACACCGGTGAGGTGCAGCCGCTCCCGCGCGGCGGCGCGCTCCCGAGGGAAGAACAACGTGTGGTCGACGCCAGGGGGCACGATGCGGATGTGCAGCGGGTCCGCGCGGTACAACCCGACGAGCTGCGAGGCCTCCGAGGGCGTCGGCGCCAGGATCCGGTCGGCGGCGGCGATCACCCGCTCCTCGCCGGTGAGCCGGGCTGCCGGCTCGGGGCGCTCGCCGCGTGCCAGCGAGTAGTTCTTCACCTTGCCGAGCGTGTGGAAGGACGCCACCAGCGGCACCTGCCAGGACTCCTTGGCGCCCCGGCCGATCCACCCCGACAGCCAGTAGTGACTGTGCACGATGTCGTAGCCGCGGCCGTCCTGGTGCGCGCGCCGCAGGACCCCACCGAGGAACTCGGGCAGGAACCGGGGGAGGTCGGCCTTGGGGACCGGGGTGCACGGGCCCGCCTTCACGTTGATCATGCGCGTGCCGGGGACGATCTCGCGGACCTCGGGCTCGTCGCCGCTCCGCCAGCGGGTGAACACGTCGACCTCGACGCCCCGGTGCGCCAGCCGCTCGGCCACCGCGCGGATGTAGACGTTCATGCCCCCCGAGTCGCCGGTACCCGGCTGATCGGTGGGAGAGGTGTGGACGCTCATGACGGCAACGCGCAGGGCGGCGGCGCTCATCCTTCGAGGGTACCCGCGAGCGGTGCGTTCACCTGCGGCGTAGCGTGAACGCCGGCTCGAGCACGCCGACGGTCGCGCCGCCGCCCTGCACGGGCGGCCGCAGGCGGCCGGCCAGGACGGCGAGCTGCCGGTCGTCCAGCACGTCCAGCTGCGCCAGCGTGTCCAGGAGCGCCGGCCCGGCCGCGCGGGAGCCGCCGTCGGCGATCTTCACCGCCACGCCCAGACCCGAGGAGAGCGACACGGCGCAGTCCAGCGCCTCCGCGCCCTCCTTGGCCATCACGTCGCCGGCGGCCTGCATGAGCGCGGTGTCGTCCCGGTCGCGGCCGCCGACCAGGTAGGGCTCGGTCAGCATCGCCTCCACGGCGCGGTCGGTCTGCTCCGCGAGCGGCGCCATGCGCTCGGCGTCGGCCAGGCGGGCGTACAAGGTGGCCATGGCGGCCAGCGGCACCGCGTGCACGGGGATCCCGCAGCCGTCCACGCCCGTCGCCACGACGTCGGCGCCGATCCCCCGCTGCACCGCGCGCAGCACCCGGCGCTGCAGCGGGTGCGAGCGCTGCGGATAGGTGGAGGGATCCCACCCGGCGCGCACGCAGGCCAGCAGCATGCCGGCGTGCTTGCCGGAGCAGTCGTGGAACTGCGGGTTGGGGTGGTGCGCCCGCGCCATCTCCTGCTCGTCCAGCGGCCACGCGGGCGGCGTGCGGAGCGCCGAGGGACCCAGGCCGGCCCGCTTCAGCAGCGCCCGCACCGCGCCCAGGTGGATCGGCTCGGCGTTGTGGGAGGCGGACATGACGGCGATCTCGCGATCGGACAGGCGCAGGTCGCCGATCGCCGCCAGCGACACGGCGGTCTGCAGCGGCTTCATGCACGACCGCGCGAAGACGATCTGACCGGGATCGCCCGCAGAGGCGATCAGGCGGCCGTCGGCGTCGCAGACGGCCACATGACCCAGATGGACCGACTCCTCGACACCGGATCGCATGACGCGAACGAGCGGCTCCGCACGCATGCGCCGAGGGTACCCCCGGCGAGGCCGTTCACTGCAGGACCCGGGTGGGATCCTCCTTGTACCGGCGCTTCAGCTCGTCCTGCACGGTGTCCAGCACGGTGATGACGGCACCGCGGGCTTCCGAGACCGTCTCCTCCTCGCGACCCAAAATCTCGACGGCCTCACCGAGCTGATCGTCGTCGAGCGCCTGCGGATCGGAGATGCCGGCGTCGGCGACCAGTCGCTCGATCCGCCGGCGGGCCAGCAGCATCTCGTCCTCGGGAACGCCGATCTTCAGGGCCTCGCCGCGTGCGGCGCCGCGTCCCTCGCTTCCCGCCAGGATGCTGCCGAGCCGCTCCACCAGCGGGCCGCTGTCCTCGTCGGTGCCGCGCGCCGTCAGCTCAGCCTGGAGGATCTCGGCCCGCCCCTGCACCAGGCGCCGGAGCAGCGACAGGTACTCGCGCTCGGCCAGGCATTCCTCCCGCAGGGCGCGCACCCCGTCCAAGGGGAGGTCGGCCAGGCCCTCGAGGTACGCGGGGTCGCGGATCCGATCGATCCTTCGGTGCCCCTGCCCATCGGTCACGTGCTTCTCCCTGTCGCGAGCGGTCCCCGGCATCCTAGCGCGGCGGCGGGACGCGCCGTCAGCCCGCCTGGTTCTTCATCGCGGCGATGAGGATGTCGGCGACCTCGGGACGGGAGAACTCCACCGGTGGCCGCTCCCCCTCGCGGAGCATCTCGCGGACCTTCGTCCCCGAGAGCGACACCCGCGTGCCCTCGCCGTGCGGGCACGTCTTCGGCGATGCCATGCCCTCGCACGCGTTGCACCAGAAGGAATGCTCGAAGTTCAGCGTCTGGATCCCCAGCTCGCCGGGCTCGAAGCGTTCGAAGATCGCTTGCGCATCGTAGGTGCCGTAGTAGCTGCCGACCCCCGCGTGGTCGCGACCGACGATGAAGTGCGTGCACCCGTAGTTCTTGCGGCAGATCGCGTGCCAGATCGCCTCCTTCGGCCCCGCATAGCGCATGGCGGCCGGGAAGACCGACACCATCGCGCGGTCCTTCGGGTAGTAGCCGTCGAACAGCGCCTCGTAGCAGCGCATCCGCACATCGGCCGGCACGTCGTCGCCCTTGGTGGCGCCCACCAGCGGGTGCACCAGCAGGCCGTCCACGATCTCCAGCGCGCACTTCTGGATGTATTCGTGCGCGCGGTGGATCGGGTTACGGGTCTGGAAGCCCACCACCGTGCGCCAGCCGCGCTGGGCGAAGGCGGCCCGCGTCTGCTCGGGGGTCAGCCGGTAGGGAATGAAGTCGTCGTGGGGCGGCAGCGAGATGACCCGCAGCTCCCCCGCCACGCAGAACTCGCCGGCGGCCAGCATGGCGGCCACACCGGGGTGCTCGGCGTCCTCGGTCTGATAGACGCCCATGGCTTCCTTGGCGCGATCGCGCTTGTAGGTCTGGCTGATGCGAAGGATCGCCAGCGGCTCGGCCCCCTCCGAGGCGCACAGCGCCACGGACTCCGCGCCGCCCAGGCGGTGGGCGCCCTCCTGGTCAACCGACAGGGTGACGGGGATCGCCCACGCGAGGCCGTTCTCCAGGTGCATCGTCTCCAGCACCGAGTGGTAGTCGCCCTCGCCCTGGAAGCCGGTGAGCGGCGACAGCGCGCCCACGGCCAGCATCTCCAGGTCGGCCAGCTCGCGCTCCGACACCACCAGCTTCGGCAGGTTGGCGGCCTCGGCGCGGAGTGCCTCCGCCTCGTCCGGGCCGGCCAACAGGTTCACGAGGGTGCCGCCGTGCGGTTGGATCTGCGTGATCTCGGACATACGTGAGCAGCCTTTCTCCGGGGGACCAAGGACGCCTAACCGTACCTGAAACCGCAGGTCGGCGGCCTGTGGGACCCCCGCAGCGCGTTCCGGACGTCCCATGTACACTCACCCGACCTGCACCGAGGGGGGCCCCGTCTTGCAGACGCTCTACTCCGCCGACGAGTTGGTCGCGCGCAATCTCTCCTTCGAGCACGTCCACCCGCGCGAGATCGTGCGATGGGCGCTGGAGGAGTCCGGCCTGGACCGGGTGGCGATCGCATCCGCGTTCCAGGCGGAGGGGACGGTAGTCATGCACCTGGCCACGCAGATCCGCCCGGACATCCCGATCCTGTTCCTGGAGACCGGGTTCCAGTTCGCCGAGACGCTGGCCTTCAAGGAGCAGCTGACGGAGACGCTCGGACTGCACGTGGTGGACCTCGTCGGTGAGCGGACGGTGGCCCAGCAGGAGGCGGCCGACGGCCCCCGGTTGTACGAGCGCAGCCCCGAACGGTGCTGCGAGATGAACAAGGTGCGGCCCATGTTCGAGGCGCTGCGGGGCCTGGACGCCTGGATGACGGCCTTCCGGCGCGACTCGTCGCCCACGCGCGCGTCCGCCCCCTTCGTGGAGCAGTACGAGCTGGAGCCCGGCCGGATGATCGTGAAGATCAACCCGGTGGCCGCGTGGACGCGCGACGACACGTGGCAGTACCTGCGCGACAACGACCTTCCGCACAACCCGCTGTACGACCTGGGGTACGCGTCGATCGGCTGCGCCCCGTGCACACGGGTGCGGTTCGACGGCGAGGCCGAGCGGGCGGGTCGCTGGGCCGGGAAGGCGAAGTGGGAGTGCGGGATCCACGCGGACGAGACCGCTGCGCAGGATCTGATCCGGCTCGACCCCTGACGGGTACTCGGCGTCACGCTGCGGGAGCTACGCCACCACCCAGAGCGCCTCGCGTGCCAGCTCGATCTCCAGCCGCTCGCGCAGGCCTAGGGCGTCACCGTCCAGCTGGATCGGGAAGGGCTCGCTCGCCGTCACCACGACACGCGACGCGTCGTGGACGTAGTCGATGTCGCGACCGTGCACGTGACGGGCGGAGCCGAAGACCTGCCAGGCGATGCGCGGCACGCTCATGCGCGCGAGCTTCCGCACGGACAGCACGTCCAGGCCACTGTCCAGGGACGCATCGGGGGTCATGCGCAGACCGATGCCCTTGAAGTAGGTGTACGGGTCGGTGCGCCCCACCATCACCGACAGCGAAGGTGTCGCCGGACCGTCGTCGATCGAGACCTCCAGGTCGGGCGCCCGGCCCGCGTAGCCCACCAGCAGCTCCCACGCGACCGCCCGGAACGCCGCGCGGTCGAACTTCGACTTCGTGTTGGGGAACTTCTCGTCCATTCGCATCATGGCGGCCGCGTCCACACCCGCGCCGCAGTTGACGGCGAAGTAGCGGCCGTCGGCCCGGCCCAGGTTCAGCTTGAAAGCATCGTCGTCCAGCGCCTTGCCGATCAGGACGCCGGTCGCGTCCACGGGGTCGACCGGCAGTCCCAGCGCGCGGGCGAAGATGTTGGTGGCCCCACCGGGGATCACGCCCAGGGCCATCTCCGAGCCGGCCATCGCGTTCACTACCTCGTTGATGGTGCCGTCGCCGGAGAAGATCACCGACAGGTCGATCCCGTCCTGGATGGCCTGCTGGGCCAGCTCGCCGGCGTGACCCCGCTCCTTCGTCTCGGTGACCTCCAGGCGGAAGTCGGCCGATAGCGCCTTCTCGATCACCGCCAACGTGGGCTTGGACACCGTGCGCGCCACGGGGTTCACGATGAGCAGGATGCGCTGGAACCTCATGTGAGCAAGTATCCCAGTGCGGCGCTGCGGCGGTACAGGCCCTCCCGGGCCGTACCATCGAGCGGTGACGCACGGAACCTTCCCCCGCCAGCCACGGGCCGGGAACCCCGACAATGCCGCCCGCGTCGTGGCGCACACCGGGCTCGGCTACGTCGGCGTCGAGGCGATCCGCACCGACGGCACGTGGTTCGAAATGGCCCAGTTCGCGGGAGACGCGCGGGCACGGGCGATGCGCGACCAGCTGAACACGCTCTTCGCGAGGCCCGCTGCCGATCTGGAGTTCATCCACATGACGCGCCGACGCGCCACCGGGGAGTACACGGTGGTGTGGCCCGGCGTGCGGTGGTCCCTGGACGACTCCGTCACGACGAACGTGGGCGGCTGTCCCGCCGGCACCCCGTACACCACCTCCGAGGCGCTGTACGCGTCCTCCCGGCTGTTCTCGATCGCCGCCGTGACGCCCGACGACGTCGCCTGGTACGGCCTGCGTCCCTTCGAGATCGCGTTCATGTGGGTGAACAACGTCCGGTACGCCGTCAACGGGTGGAACGCGACGAAGGACGCGATGCCCACCCCGGTGGCCAGTGGGGTCGTGCCGGTCCTGCCGGCCGCGACGGACTGGGATTCCGACACGGTGGACAGGGCCGCTACCTACTACGGCTACGGCGAGTGCCAGCCGAACTTCACCATGGCCAACGGGGAGATCTTCCACACCATGGATCTGTTGATCGCCGTGCCGTACAGCACGAGGGACCAGGCCCGCTGGCGGCGGAACCAGTGGGTGAAGGTGAAGTACGGCCGGCGCTCGACGCGAGCGCGGCTGACCGACGTGTGTGGATGCGAGCATCTGGACCTCTCGCGGGGACTCGCCACCTACCTGGGCTTCCCCGGCGGGGGGACGGTCACGGTGAGCCGGCCGTGAGCGGTCCGCGGGTCAGCCGGCGGCGGTTCCTCGCGGGGGCGGCCGTGCTGGGCGCGGGCGCCGCGCTGGCATCCGTCGGCGTCGTCACGATCCGAGGAACGGCTCGGCCCGCGGGGCCGGATCCGCAGGCGCACACGTCCCGCCCGATCCTGCCGGCGCCCGCCTACGTCACGGTCGTGGAGGCACGCCGAACGGCGACCGGGGTCCCGTACCTGGCGGCCGTGGCGCGCCCGCGGGGCGACGGGGTCCGCTAACCGCCGGAGACGGGCGGCAGGATCGCCACCTCGTCGCCGTCGGCGACCGGCGTCGACCTGGTGGCGCGCTCGCCGTTCACCACGAACGAGGACACGGCCGCCACCGACGCGAAGCGCTCGCCGAAGCGCCCGGCCAGCGCGTCGGCCAGCTCACCGACGCTCCGCCCGGTGACGTCGGTCACCTCGCCCGCGCCCGCCTGCTCGCGGAGCGCCGCGAACAGCCGGACCCTCACCACGGCAGGTCCAGGATCTGGTGCACCACGCGGGCCAGGCGCCTGCCGAAGGCGAGCGTCAGTCCGTCCTCCGCGTGGCCGAAGTGATCTCCCAGCAGCAGGCGCTTGGGCTCGCCGGCCGCGTCGAACAGGCGGTGCGCATGGTCCTCGCCGAACATGTGGTCGTTGCGGCCGTGCACGATCACGAGCGGCACCGGCGAGATCTTGCCTACCACGTCCTCGGGAGACTCCGGCTCGTCCCACTCATCGGGCAGCCGCACGCCCCAGGCCCGCAACGCCGCGCGCCCGGCCGGCGTCCCCACGCGCTGATGGAAGTTCCGCCTCGCCTTGGGGTGCGCGCCGTCGTGCCAATCCCAGTACGCCAGGGACGAGATCGCCACCACCGCGTCGGAGCCACCCAGCAGGGCGGCGTGACGGATCACCGCGATGCCGCCCATGGAGGTGCCCATCGTCACCACGCGGTCGTGGCCGTCGCGGCGGGCCAGGCGCACCACGGCCTCGACGTCGTCGATCTCCGCGCCGCCGAAGTCGCTCACTCCCTCCGACGCGCCGTGACCCCGATGGTCGAACGCGTACACGGCGAACCACTCCGCCAGATGCTCGGCGAACTGCGCGAACC